>CAMHOW010000134.1 GCA_946186895.1 uncultured Fibrobacter sp. | reverse complement strand
TGGCGCAAGGTCGCCAAAATTCCACTGTTGTTGATATTTTAGAGAGAATATTAAACAAAAAAATAAAATTCAATGGTCAATTATTTGACTTAGATATTCGCATTATGGATAAAACAACACATATGATGTCATTGATGTTTAATGATGACTGTTTAGTAACATTAGCAGACCGATAAATGTTTTTGGCCTTTTTTCCTATATTATGCATAAATAGTTCAATAAAAATTTATAGACAAAAATGGACAACTTTTGAAAACATTGAGAAAATAGGTGTTTTCGGATAAAGAGGGGGTGTAAATCAAACCGCTCATCGTCCGTTGTTGCTCAACTATGCCCCCGGTGACACCAACAGCAGCCTTTCTGCCATCGCCGCAAAGCGCCTGCACATCCCGATTTTCCACATGGAAGCTGGCAACCGCTGCAAGGACGAATGCCTGCCCGAAGAGACCAACCGCCGCATCGTGGACATCATTAGCGATGTGAACATGGCCTATTCCGAACACGCTCGCCGCTACCTCGCTGATTGCGGCTTGCCCAAGGAATGCACGTACGTGACTGGCAGCCCCATGACCGAAGTTCTGCACAAGAACCTCGCGCAAATCGAAGCTAGCGACATTCACGCCCGCCTCGGCCTCGAAAAGGGCAAGTACATTTTGCTCAGCGCCCACCGCGAAGAAAACATCGACACTGAAAAGAAGGTAGTGTCAAGGGTCTTTCGCAAAAATAGTTTGTCCCAACATCAGATTTAGGCTACATCCATCTTCGCCTTTTTCATTTCCTTTTCGTATTCCTGCATCCTTTCATGCTCGTAAAGGTGTTTCATGTTCAGGTACCTCTTGGTACCCCATTCCTTCGTCGCTACATATCTCAATCTTGCGCATACAAGCATCAGTGCCGATTCGCCATCAGGAAAACAGCCCACAACCCTCGTCCTTCTGCGTATCTCCCGGTTCAGGCGTTCAAGGATGTTGTTCGTCCTTATGCTACGCCAGTGTTCATGTGGGAAGTCGAGATAAGTCAGCGTTTCCGTCACACCCTTGTGGTAAAGCTCGGCGGCAGACTTCAGCCCCATATCACGCAGTTTCTGTTCTACATCTGCTGCCTTTTTCAGCGTTGCCTCCTTGTCTTCCTGGGCGTATGTTGCCTTTAGCAGGGGTATGGCCGAAGCAAGCTTGTTGCGTGGGATCTTTGTCATCAGGTTCCTGAAAAAATGAACCGTGCAGCGTTGCCATTTCGCATCAGGGAACACTTCCGAGGCCGATTCCAGGAAGCCCAGGTGCTTGTCCGAAGTGAACAGCCTCACGCCCTTCAGACCGCGTTCCCTGAGACTTACGAGGAAGTTCCGCCAGCATTCCTTGCTTTCGCTTGCACCCTCGCTTGCGCCGAGTATTTCCCGATAGCCGTCCTCGGACACCCCTATCGCAACGAGTACCGAGACGCTTGTCATTTCACCGCCCCAGCTGCGCTTCAAGTAGATGCAGTCAACGAAGACATAGGGGTATTCCCCGCCTATGGGCCGGTTTCTCCAGTCCTCGATCTTGCCATATACCTTCTGGTTTAGGCTGCTGACGGTCGAGGCGCTTACCCGCGAACCCCACAGGAGTTCCGTAACGTCTTCCACGCGGCGGACGGATACCCCGGCCAGGTACATTTCAATAAGCGATTCCTCTACCGACGATTCCCGGCGTCTGTAGCGCTCGATTACGGCTGTTTCGAACGGAGCCAGGCGCAGCTTGGGTACTGACAGGTCGACCTCTCCGGCGGATGTAAGCAGCTTGCGGTGGTAATGTCCGCTGCGGTAGTTCCTGCGTTCATCGGTCCGGCCCACATGGTTTGTCCGATGTGAATTCCAGCGTTCTTTTGCCTTTCGGTTGTAACAGCTGTACAAGCTTCTCAGCGGGGCATTTTTATTTCAATAGTTCCGCGATGATTTTTGTCTGAACGTCGGGATTCATTTCGATGTACATGGTGCCTCCGCGCATGAAATCGTATTTATCTTGAAGTCGGCCGAGCCATAGCCAATTACTTTGCCTTGTGGCGTGGAATTTCCAATTGACTTCTCTTGCGTAGCCTAAATTATCGGTTTCGCTAGGTTGCAATATCCTAGATGAGGTTACAAGACCGATTGCCTTGATATAAAGTCCGGCTTTGGGACTGAACGACTTAAGGAAGACGATATCCCCTATATTTATCTGGCGGAGCATTTCGTGAAACGCCGGTGCGTCTTTGCTGTTCCAGCCAATACAGGCAATGCCTTTGCTGATGAAGGTTGATGCGTGGTCTTCTGTGCCGCTAGAATATGCGGCTCCAATGCCGTAGAACATGTTTTTACCTCTTTAATAAATTTAGGTATAGGTTTCTGTTAATGGAGTGAGCCCTGTCCCACAATTTCGTGGTATTACAATCAGCTCACTAGCCTATTGTATAATAGAAAAAATCGGGTATAATGGTCAAGGGGGAGAATAAAGAACTCTTTTCTGTCTTGTTAATTATTCCGGCTTACTTTGAGCCATCGGTCCGGCGCTAGAGAGCCTCCCTTCTGGAAATCACGGAGCCGCCGTTCCGGTTGAGCTGAGCCACCTCACAGAAGTCATCAAAATCTCTATAATGCAGATGCCCACGGCAATGAAGCTTACAATTATGGGGAAGTCTACAAAACTACTTGACAAAGAAAGTCTCTTTGCTTAGATTTGCTCTAGTTAGTGTGCAGGATTTTTAGCTAAAATGTGACAAATT
>CAMHOW010000133.1 GCA_946186895.1 uncultured Fibrobacter sp. | reverse complement strand
TTTTACTGTACAAAACCGACAATGCAGAAGTCAAGGTTGAGATCCTGCTGCAAAATGAGAATCTCTGGCTAACCCAGGCCAAGATGGCCGAGCTTTTCGATGTGCAGAAGGCGGCCATTTCAAAGCATCTAAAGAACATCTTTGCCGATGGCGAATTGCAGGAGTCGTCAGTTGTTTCCAAAATGGAAACAACTGCTTCTGACGGCAAGAACTATCAAACCAACATCTACAATCTCGATGCCATTATCGCGGTGGGCTACCGCATCAACTC
Organism: uncultured Fibrobacter sp.; assembly: GCA_946186895.1. Taxonomy (GTDB): domain Bacteria; phylum Fibrobacterota; class Fibrobacteria; order Fibrobacterales; family Fibrobacteraceae; genus Fibrobacter. The sequence goes on along the minus strand of CAMHOW010000133.1, from coordinate 2,700 downwards.
GAAAAAAGCAACCATGTTCCGCATCTGGGCCACACAGGTCCTAAAGGAATACATAATCAAGGGCTTCGCCATGAACGACGAACGCCTGAAAGAGCCGCAGAATTTCTTCGGCAAGGACTACTTCGAGGAGCAGCTCGAACGTATCCGCGAAATCAGGGCGAGCGAGCGCCGTTTTTACCAGAAAATCACGGACATCTACGCCAGATGCAGCGCCGACTACAGTCCAGACAGCCAGATTACGCAAGATTTCTTCGCAACGGTGCAGAACAAGATGCACTATGCCGTAACGCACCAAACCGCCGCAGAAATCATATACTCCCGCGCAGACAGCAAAAAGGTGAATATGGGGCTCACGACATGGAAAAACGCCCCCAACGGCGACATCCGCAAGCCAGACGTATCCATTGCCAAGAACTACCTTTCGCAAGAAGAAATAGACACCCTAAACAGGATTGTCACCATGTATCTGGACTACGCTGAGTTGCAGGCGAAACGCGGCCAGGTCATGTACATGAAGGACTGGGTGGAAAAGCTAAACGCTTTCCTTCAATTCAACGAGCGCAATATCCTTGAAGACAAGGGCAAGGTCACACACGAAATAGCGAAGGCCTTCGCAGAAGGCGAATATGACAAGTTCAGGGTAATCCGCGACGCCAATTACAAGAGCGATTTTGACAAGTTGATGGAGTCTATCGCAGAATACAAGGCGTAAAGCTCCCCGACCACCCACCCCAAAAATTTTTTCAGAAACCCGTTGACAATCCGGTTTCGATAATTTATATTAGTGCACAAGTGAGTAGAATCAAACCCCGCCTTTTCAAGCATGTAGGCGGAGAGGAGCGAAAGATGAAGAAAGAAAACGCCGTGGCCGACGCCACCGATGCCGGCAGAGCCGTCACAGCCGCAAAGCCGGATTTTTCCCTTATAGACGAGAATCTGCTAAAGTCCCGGATCCACACGATCCGCGGCATCAAGGTGATGCTGGATGCCGATTTGGCCGAGATTTACGGGTACAGCACAAGCCGATTTAACGAGCAGGTCAAATACAACATCGACAGATTCGACGAAGATTTTCGATTCCAGCTTAAGAAAGAGGAAGTGAGTTGTTTGATATCGGAAATTCCGATATCAAAACGGGGCGGAACAAGAAAATTACCCTACGCATTCACCGAGCAAGGCATTTACATGCTCATGACGGTGCTTAAAGGTGAGCGAGCCATCGCCCAAAGCAAGGCTCTTATACGCCTTTTCAAGCAGATGAAGGACTACATTGTCGCAGAAAACCAATTATTGCTCGGCAATAATGCCATCACTGAAATTGCCGCCCAGACGATTCAAAATACTCGCGACATAGCCCTGCTGTCTAATGAAATGCGAGATAATCGAGAATCTCTCCAGAAAGTCATGGAAAATTTCGTCGACCCGGCAAGTTTTAGGCATTACTTGATCCTCAACGGGCAGAAACTGGAGGCCGATGTTGCCTATGCGCAAATATACGGCATGGCAAAAAAATCGGTGATGGTGTTGGACAACTATGTGGACGTCAAGACACTGGATTTACTGCGGAATGTGCCCAAAGGAGTCTCGGTCATGATTTTCAGCGACCAATACGGCAAGACCTACCTGACCGACAGCGTGGTGACCGACTTCAAGGCCGCACGACCGGACGTCGCATTTGACGTGAAGGCTGCCGGGAACATGTTCCACGACAGGTACATCTATCTGGATTACGGCCTGGACAGCGAAAAGCTATTCCACTGCGGGGCATCGTCGAAGGATGCCGGCGGCAAGGTAACAACAATCATGCAAATAGAGCGCCCGGAGGTGTATCACCCGCTAATCGAAGCGCTGGGGAATGGATAATCTTGACTGAGGCAAGGACACCTTGGTGCCGAGACACGCTCCGCTCAGGGCATGCGGCTCTGGCACGGGCACGGTGATCCCGGAACAAGTCCGGGATGACATTAGGGAAGCGAGGCCGTCCTTCAAAAAAGCAACAGTTGTTTGCCCCCTTTCGCCGATTCCGGTTGTATATTTCGCCCCTCTAAACGAAGGAGGGGTTATATGTTGACTAGAAAGGCAAAAAAATGTAGATTATGGGGGATTTATGGCTCTTGAAATAAGAAACATACCGGTTCTTACAGGCTCTACGGCAGAGTCGTTTATTCGTGCTGCCGAAGAACGCGAAAAGAACCCACGCCATATCGGGCTCAAGGTTTCCTTTGCCCAGATTGACGAAATGGCCGCCCGTGCCCGTTCTTATAGAGAGGCTCATAATGGAAAGAATCCGTTTAGCATCTGATTGCGCCGTCTACCCCATCGACAAAAATACCGACTTATCTTCATTTAGCTGCGGGGATGAGGATCTGGATGATTTTTTCAGAAACGACGCATACCTATATTCAGCGCAACTCCTGGGGAGTATGATGTATCTAGACCTGATTGACTTTGTGTCGTAGGCCCCTACTCGAAGCAATCCCTTATAGTCTGGATGATGGCATCCTGCTGGTCGGGGGTCATCTTGTTGTCGCTGGGCAGGCACAGCCCGCGGGCAAAGATGTCGGCGCCCACGTCGGTGATTCCGCCCGCAATGTAGGCATTGGTGCGGGCACGGCCGTTACCCTGCGCGGTGACAAACGCGTGGTTCATGTACATGGGCTGCATGTGCATGGGTTTCCATATAGGGCGGCCTTCGGCGTT
>CAMHOW010000132.1 GCA_946186895.1 uncultured Fibrobacter sp. | reverse complement strand
TTACAAGGCCGACTAACCCACCTATATCACTTCGCCCCATAAGATTCATCTGAATTGTACAGTTTTCAATGCTGATGTCTTTTCCTTCTGCGGTAATGGCTCCCAGATGGCCGCCTGCATTCAAATTTTGAAAATAGGAGTCTACTATGTTTAGGTTTTTGATGGTGGCTGAGATTAATCCTAAAAAAAATCCCATGTTGTAAGATCGATTTGTGCCGGTGCCGTATATGCCCGAAATTGTGTGCCCTTGACCGTCAAATGTGCCGTAGAAAACGTTGATGGGAATCCAGGGAATAAGAGAATCGCTTTTGTTGAGTGAATCGCCAATAAGGACTTTTTCGTTGACGACGATATCTGCGGTTAGTTTTACGCAGGTGTTGGAATCTTGGGTGAATCCGCTCGTCGTGTCGTTTACCAACTCGGCAAATCCGTAAAGCTCTTCGGCGGAGCCAATTTGGTAGCATCCGTCAACTTTTGACGGTGTTTTGGGTGTGCCGGAATAAGCGGCGAAAGAAAAGCTCGCAAGGAGGAGCACCGTGCCAATCAATCTGAAATTCATAAAACCCCCTTTGTAAAAAATAAGAAAAAAAACTTCTTTTTCCGTTATTTTTGTTGAAAAATCAGAAAATTTGTCTGTTGTATGCCTTTACACCGCTATTTGTTTTAGCCCTGTCGAAGCCTCGTTTTTTGGATATATATTAAGTTCGGATACTATAAAAATCCATATAATGGGGTTACCCAGGGAGACAAAAAATGAAATACCTTTTACCGATTTTAATCGCGGCATCGTTTTCCTTCGCACAATGGGGTGATTGGAATGGCGGTGGCGGCGGTGGTGGCGGCAAATCCATCAACGACTACAAAAAGATATCTGTTTCGGGCAGAGAAGTCTATGTCTATGCTCCGTCCAATCTCGCCGACAATAGTCCGTTGCTCATGTCTTTCCACGGCATGGACCAGGACCCCAATTACCAGCAGTCCAATACCCACTGGGAAGCGGTTGCCGATACGGCGGGCTTTGTTGTAGCCTATCCCAAGGGCGCAACGGGTTACAGCACCTGGGATATCAATGGTGACCAGGATACCAAATGGATTACGCAGATTATCGACCAGTTGGCCAACGACTACAAGATTGACAAAAAGCGCGTGTATATGTCGGGCTTCTCCATGGGCGGTATGCTCTCTTACCATGCCATGGGTAAGATAGCCGACAAGATTGCTGCCTTTGCCCCCTGCTCCGGCTACCTGATGATGGGTGCCGGCACGGCTCAGCGTCCGGTTCCTATTTTCCATACTCACGGAACCAGCGACAACGTGGTGGGCTATGATGGTCTCGAAAACAACCTGAAGAATTACCGCGACCAGTTCAAGTGCCCGTCTCAGGCGGAAGTTGAGAGCAACCACCCGAATAGCGAGAACAGGGCTACGCTTTACACTTGGGGCCCCTGCGAAAACGGTATCTATGTGAAGCACCTGAAGCTCGAGGGCCGTCAGCATAGCCCCTCCAAGGCCGATGTTTCCGATATCTGGAACTTCGTGAAGGGTTACGATCTGGATGGTCCTATTGGTGCAAGCAAGCCGGAATCCTCTGCTAGTGCTCCCGCCTCTTCGGCTGAAGCGGCGAAGTCCTCCAGCAGTGGTGTCACGGGACCGAAGTCTTCTGATGTCGCAACTGGATCTTCTTCTAGCCGCAATAATCCTTGGGGAAATTTTGGAAATAGGTCTTCCTCTAGTCGTGATATTTGGGGAACTATTCCGACGGTGTCTTCTTCCAGCATCATGGGAGTGTCTTCTTCTAGCGGTATCGGTGGCGATATTGCCGCGATTGCCCAGAATGATCCGAGCCTGCTCGCGGTCTCCGTCTACAGGTCTTCTGACAATGGCATCATGGTCTCCAATGCCCAGGGCAAGACAATCACCGTGTTCAACAGCCTCGGCCATGTCGTCCGCACTACTCGCGGTACCGCTGGTGTGCAGAAGGTTTACACCGGAGCCAAGGGCGTGTACATCGTGAAGGTCGGCACCAGAACGTTCAAGACCGCACTCTAGGATTTGACGAAATTCTAACACAAAAAGTACTCCCGCAGGGGAGTGCTTTTTTTTATTCGCTATTTTGAGTTCTTCATTTTTTTTAAATTTGCGGTATGCTTTCTAGGTATGAATCCCGATTTCTTCTTGTAGCGATAGCTTTGCTTGCTTGCCTTTTGACCGGCTGCTATAGCTTTACGGCGTCTACTTTGCCGAGCCACATCAAGACGGTCCAGATACATGAGGTCGAGGACAAGACCTTGGATCCGGTGCTCGCGAACAATATCCACACGGCCGTCGTGGACATGTTCAAGAAGAACGCGGGTGGCGTGCGCCTCGTGAACGAGGATGCCAATGCCGATTTTTCGATAACGCTCCTGAGCTACACGAACAAGCCCGAGAACTACAACAGCAATAGCGACGTGGAAACTTACCGTGCGACAATCAGGGTGAGCGTGAAGTTCTACGATAACGTTAAAGAACGCATCATTTACGAAAGCAATTCCCTTTCGGCGGACGGAACCTACGATATCCAGAAAAACGAATCCGAGGATCGTCATGGACAGACTCGCGCCATCGAGAAATTGCAGGACCTGATTATCGCCAATGCCCTGGCTAAATGGTGATGCGTAACCATTAATTGATTTCATTTCACGATTATGCGCAAATTCAGAGTTGTACTTGTTGAACCGGAACATCCGCACAACGTGGGCTTTGTCGCCCGAGCCATGCATTGCTACGCCCTTGACGAACTGTATATCGTCTACCCGAGGCGCGACAAGGTCATTGAAAATTCTTACCATACGGCGCCCAACAGCCACGAGGTTCTGGACAAGGCGACCATTGTGCACAAGTTCGAGGAAGCTATCGGCGATTGTGCCTGTGCCATCGCTTTCAGCCGCCGCATTTACGGGTCTGCCATCAAGCACACGATGATGCCCGGGCTTTCGGAACTTCTGCCTGAAAACGGAACGATTGCTCTCGTGTTTGGTCGCGAATCTTGCGGGCTTGAGACCGAAGAGGTGAACGCTTGCACGTACCAGTGCGAAATTCCGGTGCCGGGC
>CAMHOW010000131.1 GCA_946186895.1 uncultured Fibrobacter sp. | reverse complement strand
TGCCCTGGCGCTTGGCCTCTCGGGCAAAAGCTTCGCGGAAGGTGGCATCTCCGGTGTCTATCAAAAGGGTTTCTCCGGTTTCGGGATCTTCCAGTTCTACGAGGCCAGCGGGCGGGAGTTCCGTTTCTCGCGGGTCCACCACGGAGACCGCAAGCACGTCGTGGCGCTTGCGCAGGATCTTGAATGCGTTCTCGAAACCTTCGTCCAGAAAGTCGCTCATCACCACGACGACGGCACGACGGTTCAGAATCTTGCCGGCGTACTCGAGCGCCACCTGCGTGTTCGTGCCGTGGTGCTGCGGCTTGAAGTAAAGGATTTCGCGGATGAGCCGCAGCACGTGCTTGCGGCCTTTCTCCGGCGGAATGAAAAGCTCCACCTGGTCGGTGTAAATCAGCAGGCCCACCTTGTCGTTGTTCTTGATGGCGGCGAAGGCGAGGAGGGCGGTGAGGGTGGCCATGACTTCGCCCTTCATCTGCTTGCCGGAGCCGAATTCGGAACTGCTGGAGGCGTCGACCATGAGGAGCATGGTCATCTCGCGCTCTTCGATAAACTTCTTGACGTAAGGGGAGCCGGTACGGGCTGTTACGTTCCAGTCGATAGTACGCACGTCATCGCCCGGCATGTATTCCCGGACTTCGCTGAATTCCATGCCGTTCCCTTTGAAGGAACTGTGGTAGGCGCCGGTCATTACGGTGTCCAGCGTTCCGCGTACGGAAAGCTCAATGCGGCTGACGGTCTTTAGAACTTCTTTATCGAGCATTTAGAATCCTTCGTGCCCGTAATATACAAAAAACAGGTGCGAAAAACTAGTACGCGCCTTCGCCCTTGAACACGACCTTGAAGGTCTTGAGGATAAGCTTGAAGTCGTCGGCCAGCTTGCCGCCACGGCGGATGTAGTCGTTGTCCAGGCGCATCTGCCCTTCGAAGGAGATGTTGCTGCGACCGCTGACCTGCCAAAGGCAAGTGAGCCCAGGAGTCACGGAAAGACGCATGCGGTGCCAGGGCTCGTAGGTGGCCACTTCTTCGGGCAGGGGCGGACGCGGCCCTACGATAGACATGTCTCCGTTGATGATGTTCACCAACTGCGGAAGCTCGTCTAGGCTGAACTTGCGGAGAATTCGGCCAAAGGGGTAGATGCGGGGGTCGTTCTTCATCTTGAAGGTCTTGCCGCCGGTCTCGTTTAGGGCCATGAGTTCCTTTTTGCGTTCTTCGGCATCAACATACATGCTACGGAACTTGTACATGGTAAACAGGGAACCGTTCTTGCCCACGCGGGTCTGCTTGAAGATGATAGGCCCCTTGGGGTCGCTGATCTTGACGGCCAGGGCACAGAACAGCAGCACCGGTGAAAGTAGTACCAGGCCCAGCAGGGCTCCCGTAAAGTCCACGCAGCGCTTGATGATATGCCTGAAGCGGATCTTGTGGGGGTGGGGCCAGATGTGGTCCATGTTCAGTCGGGAGAGCGAGAAGAAGCTTCCGTTGGTGCTGTTGAATTCCTTGATGGTGTCGGCCAGTTCCAGGTTGTCTTTTTCCTGGAGGCCTGTATAGAGGTAGGCCTTGAAGATGGGCTTCTTGGGCTTGTGCCGCAGGTTCTGGATAAGGCCTGCATCGTTTAGCCTGTGGAGAATCTCCTTGCGGATGTTCTCTAGGGTGGCCAGGTCGGAATTCAGCAGGATGACGCCGATGCCGTTGCCATCGGAAAGGTAGCCGATGACGTCGATGAACCTGAGGTGCGAAAACATGGTGAGCAGGCTGATACGCCAGGTCTGCTCTACGGTCTGGTTCGGCCAGGCCCAGCCCAGCAGGTCGAACTGGTGGGCGTAAATCTGGATAAAGATGAAGGGCTTGCGGGTGCGGTTCGCCCGAAGGAATTCTTCGTTCAGCCGTGCCCTGAAAAGCCGGGCCGGATAGACGATGTTTTTCAGCCGCTGCTCCGTCAATATGGAGTCAATGGCCGGATTTACCGATTCCTGTTCCATAGCTATAAATTTAGAAAAAGTAGTTGAGACAATTCGGAATTAGGAAGTAGGAATTAGGAATTTGACATTTAGAGTAAAAATTTCGAATTCTGAACTCCGAATCAATCTTAATTCCGAATTCCGAAATCCGAATTCCTAATTAACTCTCGCTCTCTAATTTCTATATTTCCCGCCGTAAAATTCAAAACGGAGACGCCTTATGTTGCGTATAGGTCTTATTGGTACAGGAACCGTCGGTGGCGGTGTTATCCAGATCCTGGAACAGAAAATTGCCGAGTACAAGGAAAAGCTCGGTGTCGAGCTGGAATTGGCCTGCATTTGCGCCAAGTCCGATGTGGAAGTGGCCCCCTACAAGGAAAAGGGCTACAAGGTTTCCACCAATGCCGACGAGATGATTGCCAGCAATGATATCGATGTGCTGGTGGAATTGGCCGGTGGCTACAACATGCCCCGCAAGTGGATTCTGGCTGCCCTGAATTCTGGCAAGCACGTGGTGACTGCCAACAAGGCGCTCTTGGCCAAGTATGGTCACGAGATTTTCCCCCTGGCCGCCAAGAACGGACTGCACGTGCTGTTCGAAGCTGCCGTAGGTGGAGGCATTCCCATTATCCGCAGCCTGCAAGAAGGCCTGCTGGGCTCTACGGTAGAAAGCCTGAGCTGCATCATCAACGGTACTTGCAACTACATCCTTAGCCGTATGGCCGACGAAGGCCTGGACTTTGACGTGGTGCTGAAGGACGCTCAGAGGCTCGGCTTTGCCGAAGCGGACCCCACCTTCGATATCGAAGGTATCGACTCCGCCCACAAGACGGCCCTGCTGGCCAGCCTCTGTAGCGGCAAGCGTGTGGATTTCGAGAAAATCCACGTGACGGGTATTTCCAAGATTACGGCCCAGGATATCGCCATTGCCAAGGAACTGGGCTGCTGCGTGAAACTGCTGGGTATTTATCACCGTGACGGTGACCGTGTGGATGCCCGTGTCCATCCGTGCTTTGTGCCTGTGGACCACCTGCTTTCTAACGTGAACGGTGTGCTGAATGCGGTTTACCTCAAGTGCGACAACCTGGGCGAAACCATCCAGACTGGCGCCGGTGCTGGTCGCTTGCCGACGGCCTCTGCCGTGGTGGCCGACCTGGTCTCCCTGGCCCGCTCCGTGGA
>CAMHOW010000130.1 GCA_946186895.1 uncultured Fibrobacter sp. | reverse complement strand
TCAGCTCGTGTCGTGAGATGTTGGGTTAAGTCCCGCAACGAGCGCAACCCCTATGCACAGTTGCCAGCAGGCAAAGCTGGGCACTCTGTGCAGACTGCCCGGGTCAACCGGGAGGAAGGTGGGGATGACGTCAAGTCATCATGGCCCTTACACCTAGGGCTACACACGTACTACAATGGCGCATACAGAGGGCTGCGAAGCCGCGAGGCCAAGCGAATCCCAAAAACTGCGTCCCAGTCCGGATAGGAGTCTGCAACTCGACTCCTTGAAGTTGGAATCGCTAGTAATTCCGGATCAGCATGCCGGGGTGAATGCGTTCCCGGGCCTTGTACACACCGCCCGTCACACCACGAAAGTCGGTTTTACCCGAAGCCGGTGAGTCAACTAGCAATAGAGACAGCCGTCTACGGTAGGACCGATGATTGGGGTGAAGTCGTAACAAGGTAGCCGTAGGGGAACCTGCGGCTGGATCACCTCCTTTATGGAAAGAACTTCCCGCTCGCTCTTCGCTTTCAATGTGCCAGAGGCTCATTGACAAGCGAAGGAATTCGGGCCTGTAGCTCAGGTGGCTAGAGCGCACGCCTGATAAGCGTGAGGTCGAAAGTTCAAGTCTTTCCAGGCCCACCATCGTCAGGATGTCAAGAATTCTTCCCGTGCCGGAGGCCGAGAGAAGACGCAAGAAAGCTTGCGGATTCAAACCGGCTCTGCCGGCGGCCCTCTCTGGAGAGGGCGGCTCTTTTACAATTGAATAGGGACGGAAGGAAGTTTATTTCGAGTATAAGTTGACAAGAGCATCGGGTGGATGCCTTGGCGCCAGAAGGCGATGAAAGACGCGGTAAGCTGCGATAAGCCTCGGGGAGGAGCTAAACATCCTTTGATCCGGGGATCTCTGAATGGGGAAACCCAGCGGGAGTCATGTCCCGCTGCACTGGACTGAATTCATAGGTCCACTGCGCCAACGCAGGGAAGTGAAACATCTCAGTACCTGCAGGAAAGGAAATCAAACGAGACTCCCCCAGTAGCGGCGAGCGAACGGGGAAGAGCCTAAACCGGCTGGATCCGTCCAGCCGGGGTTGCAGGACCGGCACAGGCGATTCGCAAGTAGCCAGGGGAAATGAGCTGGAAAGCTCTGCCAGAGCGGGTGACAGCCCCGTACCTGAAAGCGGAAGCGACGCTGCCGGCACCTAAGTACCGCGGGGCACGTGGAACCCCGTGGGAATCCGGGAGGACCATCTTCCAAGGCTAAGTACTACCTGGCGACCGATAGTGCACCAGTACCGTGAGGGAAAGGTGAAAAGAACCTCTGTCAGAGGAGTGAAATAGAATCTGAAACCTGATGCCTACAAGCTGCGGGAGCCAGGCTTGCCTGGTGACCGCGTGCCTTTTGCATAATGAGTCAGCGAGTTAATCTGTACAGCGAGGTTAAGCGTCAGCGTAGCCGCAGCGAAAGCGAGTCTGAACAGGGCGTCCAGTTGTGCGGATTAGACCCGAAACCGGGTGATCTATCCATGAGCAGGTTGAAGCAGGGGTAAAGCCTTGTGGAGGACCGAACCAGTTCTGGCTGAAAACAGTTTGGATGACTTGTGGATAGGGGTGAAAGGCCAATCAAACCCGGTGATAGCTGGTTCTCCCCGAAATATATTGAGGTATAGCCTCGCGGATTGTCTTATGGAGGTAAAGCACTGACAGAGCTAGGGGTCCTACCCGACTACCAACCTCTATCAAACTCTGAATACCATCAAGATGTACCGCGGGAGTCAGACGGCGGGTGCTAAGGTTCGTCGTCGAAAGGGCAACAGCCCAGACCGCCGGCTAAGGCCTCCAAATGCATGCTCAGTGGTTAAGGTGGTGGCGTTGTAGAGACACCCAGGACGTTGGCTTAGAAGCAGCCATCGTTTAAAGAAAGCGTAATAGCTCACTGGTCTAATGACGCTGCGCCGAAAATGTAACGGGGCTAAGCATGCTGCCGAAGCCGCGGACTAGTCTTTGACTATTGGTAGGGGAGCGTTCCCTGCGGGTTGAAGGTGCATCGAAAGGTGTGCTGGACTTCAGGGAAGTGATTATGCTGACATGAGTAACGATAAAATGTGCGAGAAACACATTCGCCGTAAATCCAAGGTTTCCTGGGTAAAGGTAATCTTCCCAGGGTTAGTCGGCCCCTAAGGCAAGGCTGAAAGGCGTAGCTGATGGGAAACGGGTTAACAGTCCCGTACTTGTACGACCGCGCGATGGAGGGACGAAGGACGGTAGGCAATCCGGTCACTGGATTCCGGTGCAAGCGCGTAGGCGTGCCCTGCAGGCAAATCCGCAGGGCTGAGCTGAAACGCGAGTCCGAGGGGGCAACCCCGAAGTTGCCGAGCCGCTGCTTCCTAGAAAAGCTTCTAAGTATAGGCCGTGCAAACCGTACCGCAAACCAACTCAGGTGGATGGGATGAATAATCCAAGGCGCTCGAGAGAACTCTGGCCAAGGAACTCGGCAAAATAACCCCGTAACTTCGGAATAAGGGGTGCTCCTGCTGGTGGCATAACAGTTGCTGGCGGGAGCCGCAGAGAAATGGTGGTGGCGACTGTTTACTAAAAACATAGGTCTGTGCGAAGTCGCAAAGACGACGTATACGGACTGACGCCTGCCCGGTGCCGGAAGGTTAAGAGGAGGAGTCAGCGCAAGCGAAGCCCCGATTCGAAGCCCCGGTAAACGGCGGCCGTAACTATAACGGTCCTAAGGTAGCGAAATTCCTTGTCGGGCAAGTTCCGACCTGCACGAATGGCGTAACGATCTCCACGCTGTCTCGGCCAGAGACTCGGTGAAATTGAAGTCGCGGTGAAAATGCCGTGTACCCGCAGAAAGACGGAAAGACCCTGTGCACCTTTACTATAGCTTGACATTGGGTTTTGGGCCTGCATGTGTAGGATAGGTGGGAGACTGTGAACTCTGCACGCCAGTGTGGAGGGAGTCGTCGGTGAAATACCACCCTTGTTTGTTCAGGACCCTAACCCGCCGCCGTCATCCGGCGCGGGAACAGTGTCTGGTGGGTAGTTTGACTGGGGCGGTCGCCTCCTAAAGAGTAACGGAGGCATGCAAAGGTTCCCTCAGCCTGATTGGAAACCAGGCGCCGAGTGCAAACGCATAAGGGAGCTTGACTGCAAGAGAGACATCTCGAGCAGGTACGAAAGTAGGCGCTAGTGATCCGGTGATCCCGAATGGAAGGGTCATCGCTCATTGGATAAAAGGTACGCCGGGGATAACAGGCTGATCGCATCCAAGAGTTCACATCGACGATGCGGTTTGGCACCTCGATGTCGGCTCATCACATCCTGGGGCTGAAGCAGGTCCCA
>CAMHOW010000129.1 GCA_946186895.1 uncultured Fibrobacter sp. | reverse complement strand
TTTTCAAGACGTTGCAGAACATCCGCTACAAGGATGGAATTATCGATTACAGCCACCGCAAGCATTACCTGCTTGCCGATTGGGCGAGCGATACAAGGTTTACTCGCATGCTCCCCATGCCGGGCGATACGACGGTGGTCAAAACCATCGGCAAGAACGAATTTTTCAAGAAGAAAAAGCTGAAGTACCTAGTAGACGGCAAGGAATCTGCAGACCCGGCGGTAGAAATCCGCTACTTGCCTTACGACAAGGCGGTTGAATGGGCAAGCAATGTTTACGAGGGCCCCATGAAGGTGCTGGGCGTTGGGCTTGTGGCTCCCATGGAAAACTTGGACGCTACTCATACGGGATTTATGGTGCTCACCCCTGGCGAGCAGCCCATGTTCCGCCATGCCGCTTACAAGAAGCAGGTACTGGAAATTCCCTTCAAAGAATACCTGGCTGGCCGCAGCAAAGCTAAGCTGCCGGGCGTTGCCTTCTTTGAATTTGTAAAGCCCTGATTCGCTTTAATGTTTGAATCTTAATCGCCGTAATCGAAAGCGAGGATAGCCACCATCTCGTGGTCGGGCTTACCCTCTGTTTCACCGGTAGAGGCGTTTTCGAAAAGGGTCCAGGCGTCGGGGGCCCAGCCGTAGGCGTTCATGGTCAGTTCTTGCCCCATGGCGATTTCGGCGGCCTCTACATGCTCCCAGCGTACCGGGCCTGCGGGGGCCTTGTAGTACCGCAACATTCCTAAGGCGTCCATGCTTTCGGGGTAGTTGTCTACCAGCTGGTAGACGCAGTCCTTGTAGCTTTCGCCCCTCAGGCGTATCACGCGGAAAAGACGCTTACGGCCCAGGAATTTTTGCAGGTCATCTTGATGAACGTCGATCTTTCCGCCTTCGCCGAAAAACACAGCCAACTCCCGAAACACCTCGGAACCCTCGTCCAGAAAGGGCGAGAGTTTTTTGATGAGGGCGTTGACTTCATTTGTGTTCATGTTTCAGTAGGCGCGACCTACAACACACCGTGGCAGGTACGGCTGATAACGTCGTCCTGCTGTTCCTTCGTGAGGGAGAGGAACTTGACGGCGTAGCCGGACACGCGGATGGTGAAGTTGGCGTACTCGGGCTTTTCTGGGTGGGCCTGGGCGTCCAGAAGCTTTTCTACACCGAACACGTTCACGTTCAGGTGGTGTGCACCCTGCTCAAAGTAACCGTCCATCACTGTCACCAGCTTCTGGGAACGTTCCTCGTCGTTGTGGCCGAGAGCGTTCGGGCTGATGGTCTGGGTGTTGCTGATGCCGTCCAGGGCGTACTCGTAGGGGAGTTTCGCCACGGAGTTGAGCGATGCTAGCAGGCCGCTCTTTTCGGCGCCGTAGCTGGGGTTTGCACCGGGAGCGAAAGGCGCATGGGCGGGGCGACCATCAGGCAGCGCGCCCGTAGCCTTGCCGTAGACCACGTTACTGGTGATGGTAAGGATAGATGTGGTGGGTTCGGCGTTACGGTAGGTGTGGTGCTTTCTCACCTTGGCAATGAATTCCTTCAGGAGCCACACGGCGATATCGTCGGCGCGGTCGTCGTCATTTCCATACCGGGGGAAGTCTCCTTCGATCTGGAAGTCCTTCACCAGGCCGTTCTCGCCGCGGATAACCTTGACCTTGGCGTACTTGATGGCGCAGAGGCTGTCTACCACGTGGCTGAAGCCTGCGATACCTGTAGCAAAGGTGCGACGCACGTCGGTATCGATAAAGGCCAGTTCTGCAGATTCGTAGTAGTACTTGTCGTGCATGTAGTGGATCAGGTTCAGAGCGTTCACGTAAACACCGGTGAGCCAGTCCAGCATAATGTCGTACTTGTGCATGACTTCGTCAAAGTCCAGGTACTCTCCGGTTACGGGTGTGAGTTCCGGACCGATCTGCATGCCTGGCACCAGGCCGCCTTCTTCGTCTTTGCCTCCGTTGATGGAGTAAAGCAGGGCCTTGGCCAGGTTGGCGCGGGCACCGAAGAACTGGAGTTCCTTACCGGTCTGGGTAGCGGACACGCAGCAGCAGATGCTGTAGTCATCACCCCAGATGGGGCGCATTACGTCGTCGTTTTCGTACTGGATAGAACTGGTGGTAACCGAGATGTAGGCGGCGTATTCCTTGAAATTCTTGGGGAGCCTCTTGGTGTAGAGCACCGTGAGGTTGGGTTCCGGAGAGGGGCCCATGTTCTCGAGGGTGTGCAAGAAGCGGAAGTCGCTCTTGGTGACCATGGAACGACCGTCTTGGCCCATGCCGGCCACTTCCAGGGTGGCCCACACCGGGTCGCCGCTGAACAGCTGGTTGTAGGTCTCGATACGGGCGAACTTGACCATGCGGAACTTCATGACCATGTGGTCTACCAGTTCCTGAGCGTCGGTTTCGGTAAGTGTTCCGTTCTTCAGGTCGCGTTCGATGTAGATGTCCAAGAAGGTAGAGATACGGCCCACGCTCATGGCGGCGCCGTTCTGAGTCTTGATGGCGGCCAGGTAGCCGAAGTAGAGCCACTGGAAAGCTTCGCGGGCGTTGGTGGCGGGCTTAGAAATGTCGAAACCGTAGCTTGCGGCCATGGCCTTGATTCCCTTGAGGGAACGAATCTGTTCAGCCACTTCTTCGCGAAGGCGGATCACCTCGTCGATCATGGTGCCGTCGCCAATGTGGGCTAGGTCTTTCTGCTTCTGCTCGATGATGTAGTCGATACCGTACAAGGCAAGGCGGCGGTAGTCGCCCACGATACGTCCACGACCGTAGGTGTCGGGGAGGCCCGTAAGCAAGTGGGCCTTGCGGGCGGCACGCATCTCGGGAGTGTAGCAGTCAAACACCGCCTGGTTGTGGGTCTTGTGGTATTCGGTAAAGATCTTGTGGAGTTCTGCGCTGGGCTTGTAGCCGTACTGCTCACAGGATTCTTCGGCCATCTTGATACCGCCGAAGGGCATGAAGGCGCGCTTGAGGGGCTTGTCGGTCTGGAGGCCTACGACGCGTTCCAAATCCTTGAGGCTTTCGTTGATGTAGCCCGGCTTATGGGAGTTGAGGCCCGAAACAATTTCGGTGTCCATGTCCAGCACGCCACCCTTCTTGCGTTCTTCGGCTTGGAGCTTTTGCAGTTCGCCCCAGAGTTTGTTGGTGGCCTCTGTCGGGCCGGCCAAGAAGGACTTGTCTCCCTCGTAGGCGGTGTAGTTTCTTTGAATGAAATCCCGTACGTTAATTTCGCTCTGCCAAAGTCCTGTTACGAACCCCTTCCATGCGTCAGTCATTTTTCCTCTTTGCTCGCCCGGACCAAGTGTTGCTTTGCGGGCTGAGACTTCTTGTTTTATTGTTCTGTTACAAGGGGCAATATAGCAATTGCGGGGGTGCGTTTGAAGGTGTTTTTTGGGGGTTGTTTTGCTTTTGTTCGAGGCTGTTTTTGACAAAAAATGTAAGGGATTTTGTAATCGTTTGATGGACATGGAGTTAGGGGTTTTAGGGGTGAAGCCCCTAGGAGAAGGGGTAGCGGAGGACAAGGCTAGATGGCGTCCCCGTTACCGAGGATCATATCCACTAAGCAGCAAAGCTGCAAGTGGATATTGTGATTAAGTCCGCCATGACGACTTGGCCGAAGTGAGGGGGAGACTT
>CAMHOW010000128.1 GCA_946186895.1 uncultured Fibrobacter sp. | reverse complement strand
TGCCCAGCTCGACTTTATACTGGAAACCACCTGTTTCAACAATAGAATACATTTTGTAATCCTTTTTAGTTTGCTATTGGAGTCCCAAATTTAGTAAGAAACAGGCAAAAAGTAAAGGGGATTTTCCCTTTTTTGGCCCTTATTTTACCGAAAATCCGGCTTTTTTTAGGTTAGACCGGCACAGGAGGAAGGGGACCGTGAGCCGAGCGGTCGTCTGTGAGCCACAAGCGACTCGTATCGACGAGTCGTGGTGGCGAGCTTTGGCCACTTAGCGCTTTAGCGCTTATGTGGACATGGCCACCTTTAGGTGGGAGCGAGGCGAGTTCGTAGATGCCCCAAATGCGGCAGAGCCGAGCGGTCGTATTAGGCCCCGGCGCCTTCCAGGCGCTTTACGTGGCAATAAGCCAGTTCCTTCGTCTTTTCGTCCCGAAGGTGCAGGCTGGAGCCTTCGCAGTAGCGCCAGTACTTGCAGGTCTTGCAGTCGCCGATCTTTGCCCAGCGGCGGTCCCGCATCACCTGGTAGCGGTTCTGCCACACATCCCAGATGTCGTCCTTGTAGATGTTCCCCTGGATGTAGTCGCCCCGCAGGCTCGGGCATGCCGAAATGCTCCCGTCGCAGAGCACGGAACTGACGTTCACACCGGCGCGGCAGAAGAAGGGGTAATTGCGGGCTTCCTTCTCGTAGCTCCCGAGGAACCCTTCGCAGCCGTAATTCACGTTGATGACCTTCAGGGACTTCACCTCCCGGATAAAGTCAAAGACCTGCCGGAATTCTTGGTTAGTGAGCTGGAACAGCGGATTGTCCTTGGCGCGGCCCTTAGGGAACACCGTGGCAACACGCCAACGTTTTACGCCGATTTTCAGGAGAATTTCAAGAATCTTCGGAAGTTCCTTCAGGTTCTCCCGGTTCACGCAGGTCATCACGTCAAAGGTGAGCCCTTGGGTGTGAGCGGCCATGTCGATGGCCCGGAGCGCGTTGTCAAAGCTGGTGGGGGCGCCGCGGAAATGATTGTGGCTTTCCTTGAGACCGTCGAGGCTGATGGTAAGCGAGCGAAGACCGGCGTTCAAAAGTCCCTTGTAACGCTCTGGCGTCATGGCAAGTCCGTTGGTGACCATTCCCCAGGGGTAACCGCGTTTCTTGATTTCGTGGCCACATTCCTCTAGGTCCTGGCGCATCAAGGGCTCTCCGCCGGTAATCACCACGATAAAATGCTTCGGATCGATGTGTGGGGCAAGCTTGTCCAGAGCCCCCAAAAAATCTTCCCGGGGCATGTCCGGGATGGCATCCTTCACGCAGTCGCTACCGCAATGCAGACAGTGCAGGTTACAGCGGAGCGTACATTCCCAAAAGAAATAGGTCAGCGGGTGCGCCTTGATTTCGTTATGACGGTACAGGCGATAAGCTTCTAGGGCGAGTTTCTTCTTAAGGTTGAGTTCCATTGTCCAGGCATTCCTCAATTTGCTGGTCGGCGGAAACTTGATACGAATCAAGTTTTGCCTGATAACGCGGATTTACGGTTTCTTCCCCATCGCAGACTTGTTTCTTGGCCACTTCCTCTGTCTTGCAACCCCCTGAACCAATCGGGTACAGGTATTTCAGGCATTTTTTCTGTTCTTCAGTAAGATTCTCATTGGCAGACTGAAGGCTGTCGACCTTGTTCTTGAGGATAGCCTTGGCGCTTTCTTCCAATTCCATCCTATCTGCAAAATCGGTCTTATAGCAAAGAGGGGACGGAGCCGGTGCAGCACTGCTGCTTGAAGCATCCGCAGAACTGGAACTGAGTTCAGCCTCGGAATACAGGAGACCATCCTTGACGATATAGGAACCGCTCAAATACCGAGAGTCATTGTCGCACAGGTATCTTGTCGTCATCACGGTCGTCGTGGGAGGAACCCCATAAACGGGCGCACAGGTGACCATATTCTCGAGTTTATCCTCAAGCTCTTCCAGTTCCTCCAATGTCCGAGTACGGTTGTTTTCAAGAAGATCGCGAAGATCACCTGCGGCAAGGTCTGGCTCGCTACCAGAATCCATCAAATAGACTTGTTCAAAGACATGTTCTGCCTTGCAGGTCACGGAAGTATCCCTCGCAAGCTTATAGGTCGAAGACGATTCCGACGAACTGGAAGATTCCAAGGATCCTGAACTGGAACTATCGGACTGTGGCTGGGAGACGCTTTCGCTGTCACTGCACCCAGCCCAAAGGAAGGCCGCCGTCGAAAGGACAATTTTTTTCCAGTGCTTGCGTATATTCATAGACTACGGTTCTTCCGGTTTTTCAAGGCAAGCTTCGGCCTGTTCAGTCAGTTTCTGTGTGGCTTCGTCGAATTTCTTGTCGCACGCTTCGGACATCGCAACAAACTCTTCCGGAGATACCTCATAACTTTCCGCATACCGCAAGGTGGACTTGGAGAAATAGGTAGAACCATCTTTGCACTTGACATCGAGAACCAGTTCCGAAGTCACCCCATAGGCCATGACGGGTTGCTGCAGGTGAGACATGATGTCCTTTAGGCATTCTTCCGCTTCGGGAGTGATACCCTCTTTTTCCAGCATCTTTGCAATCTTGCTAGAAAACGCAATTTCTGCAGTCTGGGAAGGAGCCATATAGGCCGGATTATAGCCTTCCCGGTTCGGCTCACAGCCTTCCGGCAAGACTTCCATATCGCTCATTACGTTGATGACCCTATGGCCCACTAATTTTCCCGTTTCCGAAGAACTGGAGAGAGCTTCGGCACTAGAGCTTTCCGTAGCCGAACTAGATGAAGCTTTTTCGGAAGAAACACCTTCAGAGGCACTACTTTCATCAGCAGAGTCACTACTCAGCTCTTCAGGTGAAGGACCGAAGGCTCCATTGGGGTCCGGACCATAAAGACAAACCGCTTCTGTTGAAGAGTCGTCGCAGCCTGCCCAGAAAAAACTCGTCAGGGCCAGGATAATTTTTGTCCAATGCTTACGAAACATAACCAAACACCCCCATCATTACCATGAAATACCATAAAGAGGAGCGTACTCTTCATGCTGAATCACGTATTTTTCTTCAAATTCTTCTTCGGAAAGCACTTCACCTTCAGGGTCGGTATAAGTCTTGTGTCCCTTTTCATCGGTGGTAATCGTGTAAGTAACACCATCCCGGCAGGTAACGGTATTCTCGTCCGTTTCATCACAGATGACGGGTTCCTTAGATGGATCATATTCATACACTATGTTGTACTTAGCGTTAAATTCCGCCTGGTTGTACACTTTTCCATCGCACTCGTAAGTAGTTTCGCCAACGCGGACAACGCCATAGTCGGGGCAAATGTCCTCGATACACTTGTATTCACTTTCCCAACGTTCCTCAGACAGCATCTTGCAAGCCGTACGTCCAGCACAAACCACAGAGGAGTCCATCCTGTTCAAGTAACAGTTGACAACTTCACTCGGCACCCCATACAGAGCCTGTGCATATTGGATTGCACTACTGCTGGAATTTTCTTTTACCGCAGAACCGGATGACGTGCCATCTGCCTTGCTGGCCGATGATTCGTCGGGAGACTGACTCGCCTCATTTGCCGATGTGGAATCGCTATCGCAACTGGCCCAAAACAAACCAGTCAGGGCAAGCGCTATTTTTTTCCAATGCTTGTAAAACATTATCCGCTCCTTCTTAGCCCATACCCTACCTGTAATATACATTTTTTAGCTTGTCTAAGAACGACTTTCAGAAAAAAGAGAAACAAATCACAAAAAAAGCCCGCCCCAAACGGAGCGGACTTAAAATTCTGGACTCGATCCTTCGACTACGCCCTTCGACGCGCTTCGCTTGCTCAGGGATCTTAATAAGGTTGGTGAACATGAAAACGCAGAGAGCA
>CAMHOW010000127.1 GCA_946186895.1 uncultured Fibrobacter sp. | reverse complement strand
TGCGGGCGTAGGTCTCGATAAAGGAGCCGCAACCCGAGGAGCAGGCCTCGTTCAAGATGATACCCGTCACCACGCCGTCCTGCACGGAGATGGCCTTCATGTCCTGACCGCCGATGTCCAAGATGAAGCTTACGTCGGGGCAGATCTTCTGGGCGGCGTTGGCATGGGCCACCGTTTCCACCGTATGGTAGTCGGCGTGGACTGCCTTGGCGAACAACTGCTCGCCATAGCCTGTGGTACCCACACCCAGAATGTTCAGGGTGCAACCGTATTCCTCGTAGCGGTCCGAAAGTTCGTTCAGGGCATTCTTCAGCACCTGCAGGGGTTCGCCGTTGTTGCTGGCGTAAAAGCCGTCCACCACGTTTTCCTGCTCGTCCATGAGCACGAACTTGGTGGTGGTAGAACCCGCGTCGATACCTAGGTACACGTTCAGGGTAGAGCCCGACGCCGGCTGGGGGTAGTTGTTGCCCGCCATCTTGTGCTCTTCCAGGAACATCTTGTATTCCATGTCGTTCTTGAAGAAAAGATCGGCTGCGGCCTTGGCCTTGTTTTCGGCCTGGCGGGTCTCGTTAAAGTGAATCAGGGCGTCCAGGGAGCCTTCCATGCGGTACTGGCATTCCTGCTCGGCGAACATGGAGCCCAACGAAAGGGCCGCACCCATGGCCACCAGCACCTCGGAATGTTCCGGCACAATGGCCTGTTCGTCGCTAATGCCCAGGCGTTCCTTGAAGGCGCGCACCAGGGTCGGGTTAAAGGTCAGGGGGCCACCCTCGAAAATCACAGGGGGCTTGATTTCCATGCCCTGGGCAAGACCGCCGATGGTCTGCTTGGCGATGGCGTGGAAACTGGAAAGGGCGATGTCTTCCTTGGCAACGCCGTTGTTCAGCATGGGCTGGATGTCGGTCTTGGCGAAAACGCCGCAACGGCCCGAGATCTCGTAGACCTTCTGGCCACGCTTCGCGTAACCCTCGAAAGCCTCGGTCTTGATACGCAGAAGTTCGGCCACCTGGTCGATAAAGGCGCCCGTACCGCCGGCACACACGCCGTTCATGCGCATGTCAGAGGCGATAAGCTTGCCCGTGGTGCGGTCCTTCTCGAAGAACACCACCTTGGCGTCCTGGCCGCCCAATTCGATAGCCACTCGGGTATCGGGGTAGGTGGCACGCACCGCAAGGGCGTTGGCTACGACTTCTTGAACGAAAAACGCACGGGTGGCGTCTGCGAAGGGCTGACCACCGCTACCGCAAAAGGCGACCCTGAAATTTTTTCCCGGGAACAGCCCGTGGGCCTCCCGCAGCACCTCGAAGACCTTCTGGGCCTGCATGGCGTTGTGGCGCTGGTAGGTGTAGTGCAAAAGCTTGGAAGTAGCGGGATCGACGACTGCGATTTTCACCGTGGTAGAACCCACGTCCACGCCGACCCATAAATCGTTCACAGAATTGTTCATAGTGGGCGAAAAGATAGAAAAATGGGCCAAAAGCCACGAACTTTTGGCCAGGAAAAACGACGGGACAGCCGAAAAACAGGACTAGGTGTTGGTAAAATGGTGGGGGAGGCCTCTTAATAACCCCGCAACGCCACCTTCAACGATTTGCTTTTTTCTTTATTTTGTGCCTTATCTTGACCATCGCCAAATTTAATTCGATTTCCGTTTCACTTTCCAAATGCGTAGAATCCGAGGCGAGCACATTCGAAATGATTTCGCCACTCCTTTTCAACAATGATTTCTTTTCACCTTCATCAACAACTTCAGGAATGCGAGCAATAGCACGAGACAACTCGCGAATTTCTACGAAAGTATTGATGATATTG
Organism: uncultured Fibrobacter sp.; assembly: GCA_946186895.1. Taxonomy (GTDB): domain Bacteria; phylum Fibrobacterota; class Fibrobacteria; order Fibrobacterales; family Fibrobacteraceae; genus Fibrobacter. Next base: position 2,046 of record CAMHOW010000127.1, on the reverse strand, counting down.
ATGGTTGTTTGCGTAGCGATATTTCCTTTCAAGATGGTAGCAAGCATATAGAGTCCTCGCTCCGTAAAGGCGGTCGGATTAACAGGACTGAATTTCAGTTTAGCAAGGTGGTCAAAATTTTTGACCACCTCCTTTTTCTCAGCGGCATCAACTTGAAAGATATACCCCGAAGGGAATTTTTCGGGATTATTTTTCACCGCCTGATTAATTTCTTTGGTGCTTACGCCATAAAGGGTAGCAACATCGCAATCAAGGATAACTCGCTGGTTCCTTAAAACAAGAATTTTATTCTCGACTTCTTTCATTTTTTCGCCTTGACGCCCATGGCGTCTGCAGCTTCGGCTCAGAAATAAAATCAAACAAGTTTGATTTTGCCTCGTTCGCCTTGCGGGCCCCTGTCGGGGGATATGGGAAAGGTCGGAAATTCCGACAAAAAAGCCGAGTGATCAGCCAATGGTTAGAAAATAGCAAATACGACTTGACAAAAATGACATGACGGATTCTTTGAATAATCCGAGTCTCAAGGGCACAGTCGCCTGCAAAAAAGACCGTCGGTCGCGCCTTCACTTTGTTCGCCGCTACCCTCCGGATTTTTTGCCTAGCAACTATGCCCTCTCGCCTCGACAAATAGACCCCCTATGCAGGAGGTTGCTCGGTCACGGCGTTCCCTCGCAACCGAAGTTTTTTTAGTTCTTTATGCAGCGAACAGGTAGTGCATAGCCCTTTGAATCATTCCATGAATCAATATACGCCGAAGAAGTACAACCTATCATATTGTCAGCTCCATCAATGACAAGAAACTTTCTTCTTGTGGTGCTTTCCTCCGCATTTATTGTTATATAAGTTTTTTCTCTAAAAAAATTAAGCTTGCCTCCCCAAGAACAACCTGTGGGTAAAGCCGCAAAACCATAGCCATCATTCCCATTACAGGATCGAGGTCTAGTCCAACCATTGTCTGCACGTAGCATTTGAGCAGAAATGGATTCGCCTACGAGATTAAGCAAATTTTGTATTTCTGCTAAATTGGGGATATGCCATCCTTTCGGGCAAACACCTTGGACTGGATGTTTTGGATTGCATCTGTTCCCATATCCACATCCAGTTGTTAGAGAATCCATGGTTGCTCCCCAATAGTAGTATCTTCCATATTTGGCACACGAGTCTGGATCAGGATGACAGACACTTCTATTCACAAAATTCAAGCTATCGCATTTGTAGTTTAAATTTTCAGCCATCCATTCCTGACTTCCTATGGTGATTGTTTTGTATGTTTTCCCGTCACGTGTATCGTATAAGGTTCCGTATGTACAATGGTCTTCTGTTTCTGATTTACACGGCTTTACTTCGCTAGAACTGCTCTGCTCTATACTAGAGGAACTATCTTCGCTCTCTTCACTACTGCTTGATTCATCGGACTCTTCAGAACTAGACGATTCTTCTACATTTCCGGAGCTAGACTGCATTGTTGCTTCACTACTGCTTGATTCCTCGTTTTCTTCTGAACTTGAGGATTCTGTTTCGCAGTTTGCTAAGTCAAGGACATAGGTCACTCCATCATCGCAAAGGAACATCGTAATTTCTTCGCTGCTACTTGAAACTTCAATTTTCTTTGAACTTGAAGATTCTTCTGTGGTTTCAGTAGAAGATGAAGAATCGATGACTTTGTTGTCGCTAGATTCTGTGGGTTGTTCGGAACTAGATGATTCTCCGATTTTTTCGGAACTAGAAGAACTATTTAGGATACTGCTACTAGATTCGTCGCTTGCACTCAGAATGACATTGTTATTAAGTGTTGAAGAACTGCTAATAGAGATTGCTTCGTTCTTCCACGAGCCGTCTTTACAGATATGTTCCTTATCGCTATCGGCAGGCTTGATAATCATCCCCTCGTTTTCGGTATTGCAGGGAATTTCCGTTCCGCTGCTTTCCTTCTTGTCAGGACCACTGGAACTTTCGTTGCCACAGGAGGTGTTCAACAAGGCTATGGCGGCAAGTGATATGCCAAAGATTAAGAGGCTAAACCTCGCGGGGGGGGGGGGGGGGGGG
>CAMHOW010000126.1 GCA_946186895.1 uncultured Fibrobacter sp. | reverse complement strand
GCTTCGACCTTTTCGGTGTATTCCTTGCGGGACTGTTCCAGGTCGGTCATCGTGATGCCCTTGCCGTACTGCTGTTCCGGGGCGAGGTAGCTGAAGTCGAGGTCAGCGAGGCGAGCCTTCACCTTTTCGATGGCGGCCTTCAAATCAATCTGGTGTTCTTCGTAGTTCAGGGCGAACAGGTGAAGCTTTTCGGTAAAGTGGTCGAACACGATGTAGATGTGGCCCACCAGGAATTCGGCTTCGGGAATGTTGAGTTCATCGACCTGCGGGGCAAGGCGAATCGTATCGCAGCGGGCGCAGAATTCGTAACCGAGGTAGCCCACGCCCGAAGACGGGATAGGAATCTGGTTGGGCGGCACCGTATTTTCGGCAGAAATCAGCGTGAGGGCGTCGAGAATGTCGCCTTCGCCTTCCTTGAGGAAGGTGCTTTCCTTGCCGTCGATGATGATGCTCACGTCGTTGTCGTTCTGGCGCAGACGGAAGCCCTCGTCCACCATCAAGGTAGAGTAGCGGCTACGGCCGTGCGAGAAACTCGCGGATTCAAAGATGGCCTTCGCACCGAGCTTCTTGCCGAGCGAAAACGGGGTGTAACGTTCGCCCGGGAGCGCCACGTAGATGCTATCGGTACGCGGTTCGTAGCCCTGGCTTTCGGTGATGTGCTTGATTTTGTTCGTCATGTGATCCTCTGGTTTATAAATTCTTTTGCGTTTCTCGGTTTCGGGTTCCGCAAAGGCTTTTTTGTCCCGGAGGATTTCAACGATTTGGGTAAAAGAGAAAGGCCTCCGTGAGTCCGGAAGCCTTTGCTTAAAATCTTGGGTGATTTGCGACAAATACCGGGCTCTATGTTAGAGTCCGCGCCACCAACGACGGTTGAAGCATGCTGTTGTCACAAAGTTCATCATGGCCCAAAGATACCTAACGAAAAAAATATTGGCAAGGGGTTACCCCCAAAAAAGTGAAAAAACGCGGAAATCAGGGTTTTACAAAAAATGTAAAACTCTATTCTGCGGGTTCAAAATCGAGGCTGAATTCGTCATCGCCGAAATCTTCACGGCCTGTGCAGCAGGGGTACATTGTATAGTAGACGCCTGATTTATTTTCTTTGTAGGTAACGGTCACCTTGACTTTATAGGTGGAGCCTACCTGGACGTTCTTGCATCCGTAGGTCGTTGTCGCGGTGTAGTTTGTTGCGGGGTTGAAAATCTTGTAGGTACAGCTGGCGCCTTCCTCCGATTCTTGGCGTTGAACGTCCTTTATGGTGCCGGTGAAGGATACCGTAATCGTGTCTCCGCAAGGAAAAGTCGAAATGTAGGGACCGCCAAGGTCGCTAATCACAAAGTACGCCTGTTCGCAATGCTTGCTCTTGACCTTGGCTCCCTTCTGGAATAGGGCGAAGAAGTTGACATCCGTTATCTTGGGGTCTTTTATACATTCGAGGGCTTCGTCGTCGGCCTGCTCATTGGAAGGGGCGGGAGAACCTTCTTCCGACTCTTCCGATTCCTCCGGTGGTTGCAGCGAACAGTAGAATCCGGAATTGTAATTATAGATGATTATTTTGTCTAAAGAATCCCTGTCGGTATCTAGATTGATTTTAAGCATGCCTCCATCCCCTTCGCCACAGCAGCAGTCGGCGCAACCGCTGCTTTCGCTATCATAGTGGGGAGTGAAGTTTACGCTCGTGATGTTTCCCGATTTGTGCGAAATCTTCGGGGGTTTGTCGTATATAGCTTGTTCGAAATTATCAGACATGTCCGAAATGCAGAGGACGGAGTGCTTTTCTTGATAGTTTGTTTCGGATATCGAGAGCATGCCGCTATTTTCGTCAACGTCAGCAATAGCCACCAGGATATGATCAGTTGTCTCTGGATATTCGGAATCCTTGCTGCGCTTTTGGGTGGTATACATATTGACAATGTTCGAAGTCCACCAGGTCCCGACGCCTAGGTCTTCGGCATCGCGGCTGAGGAATTCCTCTTTTCTGGGGAGCCGGAATCCAATCGGGCAGGCATCGATGGCCTCTAGCCAGGAATAAAGGACCTTGTCCCCGCTCCTGACCCCGAGGGTGTCCCAGTGGTCGCCGTAGTCCCTTCTAATGAGGACGCCCAGGTCGCTTGCCGTCCATATACGTTTGCCGACCTTCTTGTACGAGATGGCGGGGGTGTATACGGTGTCCTGGGCTGGGGCCTGCTGCCTATCCGCAGAGTCGGCCAAGACTTTGGGTGCGGGCGGTTCTGCCACTTCCGGCGCCTTCGGGGCCTCGGTGACGACTTCCGTCTCTTTTGGGGAAACGCTCTGCTCATCCTTCTTCATGTGCATTCTTACAAAGTGCGATGTGAGAATGACGATGCAGAAGATTGTGAATAGGATAGACTTCGATTTCATGAAAAATAATGTAGTAAAGAAAAAAAGGAAGAGTGACTCCTGGTGAAGGGAGCCACTCTAGTATGGTCTCAACAAAGAGAGGTGTAAGTCTATTCCAAGTAATTGGGCGCCAAATTTGCCCTTTAATTTATGCGTTACGCACAAAATATAAACAAATATTATTAGCGGCATTGTTACTAAAATCTTTTTTTTATTTGTTGTGTTGCATTCGTCACATGCACGCCGTTTTCGTTGTTTTGTTTACAAGAATTTACAAAGTAACAAAATTGTAAGTTATTTGCCCGATTCGCGACCCTCCTTAAAAAATTGCCATAATTCTATACTTAGTCATCTTTTGAGGATTTATGAAACTGACTAGATACCCGAACGTCCCGCTGTTCCTGCTGTTTGTCTTCTGTAGCATCTTTGTGCAGATGGGGCTCTTCGTCCATTTCCAGCGTTGGCTCTCTTTCTCGTTCGAGGGTTCCGCATTCTGGTGGCGAAGCATGCTGCTCCAGGTTGCGATTTTCTCTCCGGCCATATTCATGATGCCTGCGGCGAGTTATTTTGCCGGCCACTACCACAAGGGGCGCGTGATGGCGTGGTCTTCGGTGGGCATGCTCGCGTCCGTAATTGCAATTGTCGTGTGCTATGTGGCGGGTGCCGAATGGGTGGCCTATGGTCTGCTCGGTCTCTACGGTGTATTCCTTGCCGTGCTCACTCCCGCGAAGCTCGGTATCATGAAGGAGATGGTCGAGGGCGAGGACCTGGTCAAGATCAATTCGTGGTATATGGCGCTTTCGGTTCTCGGGACTGCGGGCGCGGCGTTCTTTGCGATGGGGCTTTCGGGTAGGCCCGATTCTCCGGTGAGCATCGAGCTTACGCTCTGGATTTACCTGGGGCTGAGTGTCGTCACGACGATTGCGGGGTTCTTTATCCGCGTGGGGGCCAGGCAGGATTCCCTCAAGTTCCGCTCTCCCATGCGCAACTTCTCGTCTACGTGGCGCCATCCGATTGTGCGCCTTTCCATCCTCGGGCTTTCCGCCATCTGGTGCGTGACGCAGATATTCCTTATCCTTATCCAGAACATGACCGACATGCTCAACACGGCGGTCATTCCGGTATCGATGTTTATTGTCGCGCTGGGTTACGTTCTCGGTTCGCTTTCGGCGGGCTGGGCTTCCAAGGGCTTTGTCGAGACGGGGCTCATCCCGTTTGCGGCGGCGGCTTCCGCCATTACGATGTTCGCGCTCCCGTTCGTGCATAACGCCTGGCTGCAGGCGGTGCTCTACGGCATTATCGGCTTCTGCGCGGGTTCGGCGTTTGTCATATTGCGTACGGTTATCCAGGGGTTCACGCGTCCCGATACCGCCGGGCGAATCCATGCGGTGGCAAACACCATCCAGATGGCGTTCCTCGTGCTCGTGATGGGCGGGCAGACGCTCCTGCTCATCTTTACCCCGGTGACGCTCGATCACTGCTTCATGATTCTCGCGGTCAT
>CAMHOW010000125.1 GCA_946186895.1 uncultured Fibrobacter sp. | reverse complement strand
CCTATAAAACTCACCGAGTAGGTATAGGCCACACTCAGGGCCGGATCGAAGGTTTCGTGCCGCAGCAGCCTGTTAGGGTCGAAGTATTCGTTATTCCAGGGAATGCCGCTACCCATGCTCACGTAGACGGTGTCGTAAACCGTGTCTATTTTGGCGCTCTGCGGAATGCTGTCCTTTACCCGAACAGTATCTGCGGGGCTTGCCGCAAATAGGCTGCCGTAGAGTGCTAAAACAGCAAAAAGAATCCATCGCATCGTTAAATCAACCTCTAGCCACAAACCTTCGGTTCCAATCATCAACTATTAAGTCGGAGGGAAGAACAAGTAGGCGATGGCGATGGCGGCAATCACGCCAGCCGCATCGGCAATCAGGGCGCAGGTAACGGCGTGGCGGGTCTTTTTCACGCCCACAGAACCGAAGTACACGGCGATGATATAGAACGTAGTGTCTGCTGCGCCCTGGAACATACAGCTGAGTCGGCCTGCAAAGCTATCGGGCCCAAGGGTTTTCATAGCGTCAATCATCATGCCACGGGCACCGCTCCCGCTCAGGGGTTTCATGATGGCGGTGGGAAGGGCCGGAACCACGTCGTTACCGACGCCGCAAAGTCCAAGTATCCAGGAAACTCCGTTCAGCAGCAAATCCATGGCACCACTTGCCCGGAACACGGCCACACCTACGAGAATGGCCACCAGGTTCGGGATAATCATGACGGCGGTATGGAAGCCGTCCTTGGCGCCCTCTACAAAGGCTTCATAGGCTTGAATCTTTTTGTACACCGCAAGGCCAAGGAAGGCGACGATGATTCCAAACAGGGCGATTCCGCTAATCAAGAGGCTCGTGGTACCGATGGCCTCGGCACTCAGGTGGCTGAAGTACACCATGATGGAAATAACGCAGGCCGAAAGTCCGGCAATCCAGGCCACGGTCAGGGGATCCTTGAGTTTAACTTTCTGGAAAAAGCTCAGGGCGAATATGCCTGCCAGGGTGCTGAAGAAGGTAGAAAGCAGAAGCGGCAAGAAAACGTCGCTAGGGTTAGCGGCACCCAGCTGGGCACGGTAGGTCATAATGCTTACGGGAATGAGCGTAAGGCCGCTGGCGTTCAGCACCAGGAACATAATCTGGGAATTGCTGGCGACGGACTTGTCTTCGTTGGGGTTGATTTCCTGAAGCTGCTTCATGGCTTGGAGCCCCATGGGGGTGGCGGCGTTATCGAGGCCCAGCATGTTGGCGCTGATGTTCATGAGCATGGTGCCGATGACCGGGTGGTTTTTCGGGATTTCGGGGAACAGGCGGCTGAACAGGGGAGAGACGATTTTTGCGAGAATCTGGACGGCGCCGGCCTTTTCGCCGATTTTCATGATGCCTAGCCACAGGGAGAGTATGCCCGTAAGCCCTATGGCGATTTCGAAGGCCGTTTTTGACATGTCGAAAGCACCGAGAATGGCCTTGTTGAATATGCCGGAGTCACCGAATACGAGCCACTGGACCATGCAGGCCACGAAGGCTCCAAAAAAGAAAACGAGCCAGATGATGTTCAAAACCATGGCATAAATTTAGAATTTGGAACTTAAGGCCTAGAATCTAGATGGCGGATCGAACGTCATTCCGGGCTTGACCCGGAACCGCCATGACGTCATTCCCCTAATGGGGCTTGACTCGTTCGCCTCGGATATAGAAATATGCAAGCATATTTCTGCATCACTCAGCTCCTACGTCATTCCCCTTCAGGGCATGACTAGTTCGTCTCGGCAATGCTAGCCTGCAAGCAGTCTGACATTGCACTCGACTCCTACGTCATTCCGGCCCGAGCCTGCCCCAGCCAGCGATCCAGTGAGCCGGAATCTAGAATTAAACCATGTAAATAAATGTTTACGATTTGCTTACTCTATCCGCGGAAAAGCCCCGTACCCACAATGGCAACGCCCTATTTTTATATATTCCCCTTTACCGCAGGGCTAATCCTGCAAAGTTTAACAGACAAAAGGACATCTATGAAACGTCTCTCTCTCGTTGCTATGGCAATTTTCTTCGCTAGCCTCGTGGCTTGCAACCAGGCTTCCGCCGGTTCCTCTTTCAACCAGCAGGCCAAGCTGGACTCCCTGGAAAAGGATTTCAAGCAGGTCAAGGAAGAATTCGAAATCATCAAGTACGCCCTCGACAAGCGCGGCATCTCCCTGGAACAGGCCCGCGCCGAGATGGAAGCGGACAACAAGGTCTGGGATATCCCCGACGAAGACAGCCCGGTTTTTGGAAACACCAAAAATCCGAAGCTCACCATTGTTGAATTTACCGAATTCCAGTGCCCTTATTGCTCTCGCATTGCTCCTACCATGAAGGAGCTGAACGACAAGTATGGCGACAAGATCAAGTTCGTGTACAAGCACTTCCCTCTGAGCTTCCACGCCAACGCTCCGGCTGCGGCTGCCGCCTCTATTGCCGCCCATAAGCAGGGCAAGTTCTGGGAATTCCGCTACGCCCTCGCTCCCCACAGCCGCGAACTGGGTGATTCCATCTTTGTGGAAATCGCCAAGCAGGTCGGCCTGAACGTGGAACAGTTCAAGAAGGACATGGTGCTGGATTCTGCCATGCAGGCCCGTATCGACAAGGACTTCAAACTGGGGGTTGAAGTCGGAGTTCAGGGCACGCCCAACTTCTACATCAACGGCAAGCGCCAGGACCGCTTCAGCAAGGAACTGGTGGAAAAGATGCTGAAAGAGGCCAAGTAGGCCCCTGGTTTCGGGTGTACACGCAAAAGTACCCCGATAGCCCCTGGCATCAGCCTAAAAAGTTTATTTTCAAGTAAAATTTCAAGTAAAACACAAACATAAGGAAACGACATATGATTAAGCAAACATTGAAAGTCGCGTCCGTCATCCTCCTGGGTGTCAGCGTGGCTGCAATGGCTCAGCCGAAAAAGCCGAAAACGGTCGTCTACAAGTTCTTCGATGAACAGTACCGTCCGGGTGGTTTCGACTATTCTTACGGTGGCAAGAGCAAGGGTATCACCATCACGAAGGACGGCGGGTACAAGTCCAAGGCAGCCTTGAACATCAAGCTGGACCCGAGCGAATATTCCGGTGCTTCCGTTTGCCTTTACAACGAAACCTTCGACCTGAACAAGTTCATGCTCGATTCCAAGATCGAATTCATGATCAAGGGTGCTAAGGGTGGCGAAGCCGTGAAGATCGGCCTTCTTGACGAAGAAGTGTCCGACGGCAAAAAGACCCAGGTCGTTGTTCCTATGAACAAGTACATTGAGGGCGGTGCCATCACGACGGATTGGAAGAAGGTTTCCATTCCTCTGGTGGACTTCCCGGATCGTGGTCTCTACTGGGACAACACTCGTAAGTCCGAATTCCCGGCTCGTATCGACTGGGACAAGATTGCTGAAATCCGCTTCTCTATTGACAAGAGCGGTGCCAAGGATTTCGAAATCTGGGTGGACAACATTGAAATTGTGAAGGGCAACAAGAAGGCTGCCCCCAAGGCCAAGATTGTTTACTGGGATGAAAACGAAGACGTCATCGACGGCCCGAAGAATCCCGAAAAGCTGGATGGCAAGGCTAAGGCTCTTGTCACCTTCTACGACAACAATCTGAAGGGCTTCAGCTACAGCTACGGTGGTCTTTCTGCCCAGCGCGAAGCCAAGTCCAAGACCAGCGGCAACCCCAACGTGCTGGCCCTCTACATCGATAACAACGACTGGTCCGGCGTGACCTACTCCATGGGCGAAGGCAAGTATGCCGATCTGTCCAAGGTTCGCAACAAGGGCGGTCTCTACTTCTGGATCAAGGGTAAGCTCGGCGGCGAAAAGGTGTACGTCGGTATCCTCGACAACCAGGGCAACGACATCAAGAGCCAGACCAAGGTCAGCCTGAACGACTGGATCGAAGGCGCCAAGGTGGGCACCGATTGGAAACTGGTGAAGATTCCTCTGAAGAAGTTCAACGACAAGGGCAAGGCTTGGGACGCCAACAAGCAGGCCGAAGTAGCTAAGGATATCCAGTGGAACAAGATCCAGGAAATCCGCTTCTCTGT
>CAMHOW010000124.1 GCA_946186895.1 uncultured Fibrobacter sp. | reverse complement strand
TATGGAGCTGTCGGCATACTCGCTCACAAAGAACTTCGGAGGCGGGACCTTCAAGAAGCTCGCGTCACGCTCCACCATCCTGCGCATGGCGCAAAAAACAACATCGAGCGAAGCGTCGTACGAAACACCCACTTCGATATCGAGCCTGCGAATGGGATTGCGGGCGTAATTCACGATAGGCGCGCCCCATAGAGACCTGTTCGGCGCCGAAACGTAAATGCCCTCGAAAGTCTCAAGTGTAGTATTGAAAAGACCGATTGCGCAAATCTTGCCCTTGATGGAGCCGCATTCAATGTAGTCGCCGGCTACGAACGGGCGCAAGAATAGCAGAAGCAAGCCAGACGCCACGTTCGCAAGCGTATCCTTGAGCGCAAGGCCCACCGCAAGGCTCGCTGCACCGAGCATCGCCAAAAGGCCGTTGGTGTTCACGCCAAGAATATTAAGCCCAAGCAAAAGCCCCACGGCATAAGTGGTGTACTTGACCAGATCCGAAACAAGGGGCGTCGCCGCACGGTCAAAGCCATGCTTTTCGGCGCGCTTGAGGAACAGGCGGAAAGACTTGTTAAAAAGCCAGATAATGACAATAAGAAGAACGACGAGCAATAGCTGCTCGATTATCGAATCCTTCGGTATGAGTTCTCTTACCTTTTCCACGTTCCCAAATCTAACAATATTTTCAGGCAAAAAGGGCCACGAGGGCGCTTTGTCCCTTGCTGGTATGACCCTGCTCACAACCCGCACGGCATTGTGTGCGCTATGTTACAGGAAATAACAAGGGAGGGTTTCACCCTCCCTAAGACCCTCCCGACACTCGAAACAAGTTTCTTCGTGGGCACCTTCGGTGCGAAAACGACAAGGGAGGCTCCACCCTCCCTAAGACCCTCCCGACACTCGAAACAAGTTTCTTCGTGGGCACCTTCGGTGCGAAAACGACAAGGGAGGGTTCTGCGAGCGGTCTCCCGTGAGCAACAAACGCCTCGTATTAACGAGGCGTGGTTGCGAGAGCGAGGGCTAACCAGAGAAGCATTCCCCGAGTTTAGCCCGAGCGGTCTCATTACGTATGTGCATCCACCCATTCGGCGTTCTTCTTGCAAGCCTCAACAGACTTGTCGAAGGCGGCCTTTTCTTCGTCGCTCATCTTGACTTCGAGAATCTTCTCGACACCGTTTGCACCGACCACGACCGGCACGCCGCAGTAGAGGCCCTTCACGCCGTATTCGCCGTTCAGCTTGGCAGCGCAAGAGAACACGCTCTTCTTGTCGAGGAGGTAGGCTTCGGCCATGTGGATGGCAGAAGTAGCCGGGCTGTAGAAGGCAGAGCCGCGGCCGAGGAGGTTCACGATTTCGCCACCGGCACCGGCGGTACGCTTGGCGAGTTCGGCGAACTTTTCCTTGCTCATGAGCTGAGAAACCGGGATACCGCCAACAGACACGCATTCCATGATGGAAACCATGGTGTCGCCGTGGCCGCCCATCACGAGGGCCTTCACGTCTTCGACAGACACGCCCAGTTCGTCGGCGACGAAGCAAGCGAGACGGGCAGAGTCAAGCACGCCAGCCATACCGATGACCTTGTTGGCCGGAAGACCGGACTGCTTCTGCATGTTGTAAACCATGGCGTCCAGCGGGTTGGTGATCACGATGACGAAAGCTTCCGGAGCATTGGCCTTGATGGCTTCGGCAACGGTCTTGATCACACCGCAGTTCTTTTCCAGAAGGTCGTCGCGGCTCATGCCCGGCATACGGGGGAAACCGGCGGTCACGATAACCACATCGGCACCCTTGATGGCGGAATAGTCGGTAGAGCCTTGAAGATCCACGGAGGAGTTGATGACGCTACGGCCTTCCATAATGTCGAGAGCCTTGCCCTTGGGCATGCCCTGAGTCTGCGGAATGTCGATAAGGACCACGTCACCGAGCTGCTTCTGAGCGAGCACGAGAGCCATTGTACCACCGATCTGACCAGCACCAACGAGTGCAATCTTCTTTCTAGCCATAATTAGACCTTCCTTTTAAGGTAATTAGAATTTTACGCACCAAATATAGACAAAAATCTGTAAACAGACAATGGAAAAGTGGCTATATTTAACTTATAAACCATGCGTACCCTCGTCCTGTCCGACATCCACGGTTCCGCCTTCGCCTGCAAGATGGCCCTTTCTTACCTGGAGAAGTTCCGCTGCGAACGTATCTTCTTGCTGGGTGACCTTTTATACCACGGACCCAGGAACCCCCTACCCGGCGGACACGACCCCCAGGGCGTCGTAGAGTTGCTCGCCCCCCTCAAGGAGAAAATCACCGCCGTCCGCGGAAACTGCGACGCCGAAGTGGACCAGATGGTGCTGGGGTTCCCCTGCATGGCAGATTTTGCCGAAATCGAAGAAGGCGGCCTGAAACTCTTCTTGAGCCACGGCCACCTCTACGACCCCTACCTGTTCAGCCACTACAAGGCCGACACCTATTTTTCAGGGCACACCCACGTTTTCACCGCTGAAAAGAACCATGACGGGGTTTATTGCCTGAATCCGGGTTCCACCAGCCTCCCCAAGGGCGGAAACCCACCTACCTTTGGGCTTTACGAGTCCGGCACCACCCCACGTTTCTCGGTCCATCACCTGGAATCCGGCACGGAACTGGCGGCTGTTGAAATAAAACGCGATTAGATAGAATTATTCAATGCAGAATAAAGCCTCAAAAATTTTAAGACTTTTGGCTCAAAGCGAAGCTGATTTTTTGAAGGGAAAATCAATCCGTCAAAAAGACCTCTTTGATTCCTTGGAGAAGGAACTAAAACAGCGTCAAGGTATTGGCCGTTGTTGATTCCAGACGCGATCTAGACGACGCCCTCTGGACACGCATGATGTTCCCGATTGTATAAATGCTAATTTATAAACATGCTCAAATTGAAAGCAATCGTCTTGTTTCTCGGAATCGTACTTTGGAGTGCTCCGGTTTTAGCGCAAGAAGTTAATGTCTGTTCATTTGACTCTACCCTAATGGTTCATTTCGTACGCGGAGATCTTTCCGAAGTCCCAGCCACACTAGACTACATCAAGGAAAACGCCCCAAAATTTCGTAACGAGATTTGTAAAAACGAACTAGTGCAAAGCAAGCTCACCCGCCTGGCAGGCAGTCTTTATCGGACGGAAAGGCCCGGGTATTCATCCATCCCAGTCGCCTACACCAGATACAAGAATTTCTCTAACCGAGAAATAAACGGAAGAATTCTGACAGCCGAAGATAACGCCGTATATAACCTAGTCATGGACTACATGATTTCAAAATACGACATGCTCTATGCGCTTGCCAAAAAGACTAGCCTGCAAAAGAATTCAAAACTAAAAACGGGTGCGTTCGTCGAATATATGATAATGTATCGACTAAAACCCGATGATCTTGGCTCCGCCGCTAAGGAAATCGCCAAGACTCCGGCTGGAGTCGCCGTTGACGCGGCAACATCCTGGGCAACCTTGTGGATTCAAAAAGAGAACCCCTACGAACATGATTCCTACTACGATTTTGACTACAGTTGGCTCTTGATTGCCCGAGACAACTTTTTCGAACGTTACCCCAACACACCCTACAGAACCGCGTTACAAGCCCTGATCAATCAGGACATCGTCACCGAATTATACGAAGCCGACAAGAATAGCGGAATTCTAGGCCTCAGTATCGGAGTTTCCGTAGGAAAATCACTCATGACTTCCGGCCTGGAAACTGTCGACGAATATTTCACCTTAAGCGTTCCGAACGCAAGAATCCAGGTATTCCGATTCGTTTTCCAACTTCAAGTCGACCTGATGATTGCCAGCGGGATTTCTGCCGCAGGATTAGACGCCATGATTGGCCCCACTTTCGAATTTGACGAATACGGCTTGGATATATTAGCGGGACTCGGTTTCGATGAATTCTATGTGGGCCAAGACTCTATCATGAATCTTGCGTTCATGGGCGGAGTCCAGGCAATGAGGCGATTTCCATTAGGCAGCATGGCAAACATCACCCCGAAGTTGCAGTGGATTTTAAAGACGGTCAATTTTGACGACCCGGTCAAGAATCGCAAGCGCCGAGCATTCATCAATCAACTCGGCATCGGCATAACGTTTGAAGCCAGGCAGCCGCTTTCACGACTGAACGCGTTTAAATAAGCGTTCCCTAACTAGTATAGTCACTCACGGCGGGAGGCTACTCCGCTACGCGAAGCAGCTCCGGCTTCGGCTCGGATATGCCGACAAGCGAGCTCGGTCACTGCGTTCGCCTTACGCAGAGGTCGAACCCTTCGGGTTCGCCCCCTCCTTAAAAATAAATAGTCTGGACACCAATGGTGTCCAGACTATTTATACTCACGGCGGGAGTCGAACCCACGACCCGCTGCTTAGAAGGCAGCTGCTCTATCCAACTGAGCTACGCGAGCAAGTCGGGC
>CAMHOW010000123.1 GCA_946186895.1 uncultured Fibrobacter sp. | reverse complement strand
ACGAAGTCAACAAGGCTCACAACAAGCTGCGTGACAAGCTCGTCGCGAACGGCGATATCGTGCTGAGATAGGTTCGATGAACATTTAAAAAGGAGTCCCTGCAAAGGGGCTCTTTTTCTCATAGTACCACATCACCACCCCAGTGCTTCGCGTAGGCGGATAAAATTTCTATGTTGTTCGACAGTATGAAATTTTCCTATCTAAAGATTCTGCCTTTTGCGCTGGCCCTCTGTGGGCTTGCGGCCTGTTCCACTGATCCCGAACCGGAGGACTTTTCCGCTGAAGAACTCAGGGACATGACCCCCATCATGCAGTTCAAGGGAAACCCCATTCCCGAGGATTGCTATTCCGAAGAACATGTCACCACAGACGTCACCAAAATCCGAGAGCCCGGTGACACATACTCGGGTCCCTTTTGGCGGATGGAATGCTACTTCTACTATGAAAAATATCAGGAATTTTACCAGGCCATTGAAGACATGGGCTGGAAATACGATTCAGACGAAGGCAACCAGGGTGATTGTGGTCCTAAACATGAATACACAAAAACCGTCAACCACCGCAAATTACACCTATACGTGAAAACTTGCGATGGCAGCAACTGGTATGTATCTAAAGACCGCTTCCTATTCCACGTGGAATACAAATAGCTTATTGAACAGCATCAATAATTTTTGAGACAGCGCACGGAATACATGTTCCCGCTGTAATCAAATTCCATGGAGAAATCGCCAGGAGGGGCCAAATGCCAGCCGTAAGCGTCTCCTTCTTCGCTGGTGGCGCTCCAGAAATGAGCGGACACTCCCAGTTCCACAAATTCGTCGGTTGCCTTGCCAGCAGGTACTACATCAAACCCGTAACGGTCAGAGCCGTCCCACTTGTCCCGCGACTTGAGGCTCACCCAGGCGGCCTCCTTGCCGTCACTGTCTTCGATGACCGTGCGGAAACGTTTCCATTCGTCGTTTTCTGGCAGGTGCCAGCCCGTAGGACATGCCTTCTTTGCCATCTCAAAATTATAGAGGCGGCCGTACTTTGCGCAATTCTCTGGATTGTTGTCGTAGCAGGCGCTCCCTTTCACATTGAACGCAAGGTTTTCGGCCATCCAGACGCGGGTCCCAATAACAACCGTCCTGTAGGTGTGTCCGTCGCGAGCATCGCGGAATGTTCCCGTCTGCGGAAGGGCAAAAGAAAGCGTCGCCAGAGCAATAGGCAAGAAAGCAAAAATTTTCTTCGAAAAAAACATAAGACGAAAATAGAAAAACTGTAGATAAAAGGAGACCCCGGATCAGGTCCGGGGTGACAAGATTGCCGCGCCCCTTTACGGGGCTCGCAATGACAATCAAGGCGAGAGTCAAATCCATGTTCACATGGATTTGACCGAGCCGCCACGTCATGCGCGAAGCGCAATGACGTTTACTCTATTAGACCTTCAGCTCTCCAGCATCAATGTTGCTCCAATCCGGAACGGCCTCAATAGCGGGACGCACCTCCTCAGTAACGAACTTCACAACCTGTCCCGGCGCGCGGCCCACGAACTTGCGGAGGTCGAGGATTTCCTTGAGCTTAGCTTCGGTAATGCCGAGCTTCTGGAACTTTTCGTTCTTCAAGACACGTTCGAGCAAGTCGTTGTCCTTGCCCTGTTCCTTCACAACCTTACCGGCTTCCATGGACATCACGCGAATTTCTTCGTGGAGTTCCTGACGGTCGCCGCCATTCTTCACGCCTTCCATGATGATGTTTTCGGTAGCCATGAACGGGAGTTCGGCCATGATGCGCTTTTCGATGACCTTCGGGTAAACCACGAGGCCGTTGGTCACGTTTTCAGCGATGATGAGCATGGCATCCATAGCGAGGAATGCTTCAGGAATGGCCAAGCGCTTGTTCGCACTGTCGTCAAGCGTACGTTCGAACCACTGCGTTGCCTGCGTAAAGGCGGTGCTGTTCACCTGGGCCATCACGAAACGGGCCAGGGAGCAAATGCGTTCGCTGCGCATCGGGTTACGCTTGTAAGCCATGGCGCTGGAGCCGATCTGGGTCTTTTCGAACGGTTCTTCGACTTCCTTGACGCCCTGCATGAGGCGCATGTCGGTAGCGAACTTGTGCAGAGACTGAGCGATGGAGCTGAGCACCTGGTTCACGCGGTTGTCCCACTTACGGGTGTAAGTCTGGCCGGTGATGGTGAGCACGCGCTTGAAGCCAGCCTTGGCGGTCACGCGGCGGTCGAGTTCCATAATCTTTTCTTCGTCGCCGTTGAACAGGTCCATGAAGCTGGCCTGCGTACCGGTCGTGCCCTTCACGCCGCGGAACGGAAGCACTTCGATGAGGAAGTTCAATTCTTCGAGGTCGATGAGCATGTCCTGGAGCCAGAGGCAAGCGCGCTTACCCACAGTCGTGAGCTGGGCGGCCTGGAAGTGCGTGGCACCGAGCTGGGCCATGTCCTTGTATTCCATCGCAAACTTGGAAAGCTTGTCCATCACGCGGCAAAGGCGCTTGCGAACGAGAATCATAGCCTGCTGCATCTGGATAAGGTCGGTGTTGTCACCCACGAATGCAGACGTTGCACCCAGGTGGATGATGCCCTTGGCCTTCGGGCACTGGACGCCGTAAGCGTAAACGTGGCTCATCACGTCGTGACGGCGGCGCTTTTCTTCTTCTTCGGCGACTTCGAAGTTGATGTCCTTTTCGTGGGCCTTCAGTTCGTCCACCTGCTCCTGCGTAATCGGGAGGCCGAGTTCCATTTCGGATTCGGCGAGGTAAATCCAGAGCCTCCGCCAAGTCTGGAACTTGTACTGCGGGCTGAAAATGAAGCTCATTTCCTTGCTAGCGTAACGCTTGATAAGCGGGCTTTCGAATTGATCACGCATGATTCTATCCTTTGTTTGATTTCAAAATTAACATTTACAGCAGATCCGGATCTATGGTCGGTTCATAACCGGGCTGAACAAAATCTTCGGGAGCGACCCCGCGACGGCGGGCGGCCTTCTCTTGCTTGATACGCTTGCGTTCGGCGGCTTTGGCCCTACGATTCGCAGCGTTGGCTGCCTTTTCAGCATGGCGTTGGGCACGTGTCTTCCTTTCTTTTAGTTCAGGGAAAACGCATTCATCGAACTTGTCCAACATTCCTTCGTCAATTTCATCTTCATAGCCTTCGTCAAAGCGGATATCCGCATCAAAGTCGTGGAATCCTTCATCTTCATCGAAGGTTGGAGCGTCGGCAGGGCATTCCTTCTTCAAAAGCTTCAGCACCTGCTCGAAAGGCTTTTCCAGCGGCACCTTGAACTTCATCTTCTTGCCCGTCGTGGGGTGGATCAGTTCAATCTTTACCGCCTGCAAAAGCTGGGCCGGCGCAATTTCCAAAACCTTAGCCGCATATTCCTTCATCAGGGGTGACACACGATTCAGGCAACCGTCGCGGCCGTCATAAAGCGGGTCGCCTACCACGGGGTGACCCATGTAACGGCTATGCACACGAATCTGGTGGGTACGTCCCGATTCCAATTGCAGTTCCAACAAGGTGGCAAAGGCAAAGAATTTCTTCGCCACATAATGGGTACGGCTAGGCTTGCCATCCTTAACCACCGCCATCTTCAAGCGGTTCTTGGGGTTCCTGCCGATAGGAGCGTCGATAGTCCCTTCCAAGTCACGCACATGGCCCCACACGAGGGCGTTATAGGTACGGTGGAGCGTCCGAGTTTCAAGCTGGTGGGCCAAGTGCCTGTGGGCGGCATCGTTTTTCGCCACCACCATAAGGCCCGGCGTATCCTTGTCCAGCCTGTGTACAATGCCCGGGCGAAGCGGTCCGTTTACCGCCGAAAGATTTTCCTTGAAGTGATACAAAAGTCCTGCGGCCAAAGTGCCGTTCTGCACACCGTTACCCGGATGCACCACCAGGTTGCGTGGCTTGTTCAGCACTACGATATCGTCGTCTTCGTAAACAATGTCCAGTGGAATATTTTCGGGTTCCAGGGTGCTAGCTTCCTTCTCGGGAACCTTCTCCACCACCACTACCATACCCGACTCTACGCGGAAATTCTTGGATGCAGCGGCCCCGCCCACCTTGACTTCGCCGGCGGCAATCAGTTTCTGGATGTCTGTTCGGGACACATTGTCCATAACACCCACAAGAAATTTGTCGATGCGCTCTCCGGAATGCTGTTCTTCTACAAGATAATTCACGGATGCTCCTTCGACTTTGCCATCTCTTTTTCGGTTTCCTTTTCAGCTTTAATTTCTTTGTGCAGTTTCCGCAAAATCACAGGCGACAATACAACTACGGCCACGCCCACGGTCACAAAAGAATCCGCCACGTTAAAAGTCGGGAACCGAGTCATGATAAAGTCGGGCAAGTCGCAATCGATAAAGTCCACCACCATAGAAAGCCGCATACGGTCAATAAAGTTCCCGACGGCACCACCGAGAATCATCACCACGCCCA
>CAMHOW010000122.1 GCA_946186895.1 uncultured Fibrobacter sp. | reverse complement strand
AGAGAGATGGTCATCGCCCCGCAAGGGGTACAGAACCCGGCTTATAACTACCCTAAAACGAAGGCCTCTGCGTTGAGCAGAGGCCTTCTCCTTATAGTGACCGAATCCGCTAAATTCCAAGGTGCTTCTATGGTTTGCGGATTCTCTCGCAACCGCCCCAGTTTAATAACTGGGGCTTTGTTGCTCACGGTACTGACCGAATCCGCTAAATTCCAAAATGCCTCTATGGCTTGCGGATTCTCTCGCAAAAACGCCTCGTTGATACGAGGCGCTTATTGCTCACGGCAAGAAATATTTAATTCAGATTACGAGCCGCAGGCGCCGTATTTTCCGACCTTGTGAATCTTGATGGTATTGGTGGATGTTGTCGTGCAGCTAGCCGACGTCTTCGAGCAAGAAACACCAGCCTCATCGTTCGAATACTTGAAGTGGATGGCCACAACTTTAGACACGGCATTGGCAAAGGTCGGGTAAATCACGCTTTGTTCAATAGCCCACGTAGGTTGATGGAAGGTGATAGTCGTGAACGCCAAGTTCACCGTTTTCACGGTACCGCTAGGCAACTTCGTATACCAGGAACTTCTACCATCATAAGAACTCTTCAAGGTAAAGGCCACGGGCTTTGTTGCAGAATAGGTAACGCACATGCCCTCCCAACCGGACATATCTACAGCCGATCCGGTGGGAGACATATTGAAGCCGATGGCTCCATAAGGATAGGGATCCGCTTCCATGAATTCTCCATTGTAGAACCAATCGTACACAAGATCTATTTCCGCCGTGTAAGAGCCCATTTCACTTTCGGCAAATACCATGGAGGTTCCTCCATCAGGCCTGTCGTTAAAGCTGAACCACCAGCCGGAGGAATCCTTCGTCTCGGCATTGTCATCGAAGAAGGTGTACTCGTCGACAGTGTTGAAGAAGGTACGCACACGATCACCATAGGTAGAAGTGTACATGATGCCATCTTCAAAGGTCACCACCTTCTCCGTCTTAGCAGCACTAGCAGAGGACTTGGGCTTGGTAGAGCCGGACGAACCTGGAGTCACATCACCATCGTCATCATCGTTGGTAGATGTTGCGGCCTTCATCTCATCGCACATTTCCACGTTACTCTCGTAGAGATCGTCCAGAGTCATTTTACCCAGCAGATCAAGATCTGTTGCTCCCAGAGTGACGGTGCACTTGCCACCCTTTTCGTAACTTGCGGAACCACCTGCTGCAGCACCAGCCTTGCAGACCGCTTCGGCCGTGGCATCATCACCCAAGGCGGAAAGGTCACTGGTTATAACCTCTGAAGTGAGTTTTCCTGCAGCGAACACATACACGATAGTAGAAGCGTCACCTTCGTCATTGGTTTTTACGGTAACAGTCGTTGCCGTCTTGGTGACAGAGCAGAGGTCGTCAGAAGCCGTGTTCTTGTCAAAGGGATTCTTACCGGAGCTGTTGCTCGCCGGCTTGGCAGCCTCGTTCGCCTTATCGCAGGCCAAATTTTGAGCCTTGTAAATATCGTCAATGGATCCTGGCATGAGCCCCGCAGTGGTCTTGACGGTGCACTTTCCTGCTTCAAAGGTTGCCTCGGAAACGCCTTCCACATTCATGGCTTCGCAAGCAGTTTTGCCGTTATCGCCCACTTCCGTAACATTAGAGGTAGATGTCATCTTGCCGTCGTCGCCAAACTCGTAAATGGTAGTAGTCACAGCACCATTGGCATTCATTTCCACCGTAACGGTATTGCCACTCTTGGTGGCCTTGCAGACATCACTCTGACTGTTAGGGCCACTGCCGCTAGAATCGCTGCAACCGAACAGACCAAAGCTCACGGCACAAACAGCCGACGCAAGAGCGATTGTATTTTTGCCTACAATTCGTTTTGACATAAAAAAAGACCTCCAAGTAGGTTTTATTTTGTACAAATATATATTCTTGAGGCCCTGGAGTCAATACAACTTGAGCATTGCGTTGTTTTTTTTTGTTAAGAAAAGTTTACAAATGTAAGTTGAATACGCATTAGATACAGAGAATGGCCTAAAAAAGTGACCCCGGCACTGTGGCCGGGGTGACAGACGGGGATAAAAAGACGACCCCGGAACAAGTCCGGGGTGACAGTTTGGTTAAAGAGTCAGAGTGACAGCAGGGACAAGCCCTCAATGAATTAGATATCCAGGTCGATGCCGACGCCTACGCCACGGCTTTCACGCTTGTAGGTGTTCTTGCCGTATTCCACCTTTTCGTCCCAGTCGTTATACAGGGAGTGGAAATAGCCCAGGTTGAACTTGAGCCAGTCGGTGGCTCTAAAGGCAAGGCCAAAGCCAAAGGTGGTGTTATCCAAGATGATGTTCATCTCGCTCAGGTATTCGTCGGACAAGTCATAACGGGTCACCTGGACACCGCCACTGATAGTCCAGCGGGTCAAGAAATCCACTTCCACACCATAGAGGAACTCGTCGGTATCGCCGGCATAATGTTCCAGCTTGCCGGGGAGATTCGCCTTGGAATCGAACCAGTGGCCATAACCCAGGCTCAAGCGCAGGTTGTCAAGCAGGGAGTAGGTAACGCCCGCATAGACAGAGGCGGGGATATCGTTATCGCTCTTGACACCATCGTTGTAGTTGTCAAGACCCACCTGGTTCACCTTGGTGTCGTTTTCCATCTCGATGGAGGTGTTGTATTCAAAGCGCAGGCCAAAGGAAAGGCGCTTGTAGTTGATGGCGAGGGCGGCGATGGGAGTAATGCCGTAACCAGTCTGTTCCACGTCCAGTTCCCTGTCAGAGACCTGTCCCGCAACAGCTTCCAAAGTCTTGGACTTGACCATGAGTTCCTCGGCCGTGGCGGCGTACTGCTCGGCAGCAGCCTTGCTCTGGGCTGCAGAGGCTTTGTCACCGGCAGCGGCGTACTTTTCAGCGGCGGCGGCATATTGTTCGGCAGCACCTGCGGCCTCCCCTGCCTTGCCGGCCAGATATTCAGCAACGTTATTGAAGGTGGAAGCGGCTTCCACCATGCTGCCGTCAAGACCCAGGAGTTCGTTCTTCGGGTTCACCTTGATGTTCTTGAGTTCGCCCTCGTAGTGGTTGTAGGCGTAGTTGAAGCGGGCGCCAAGGTAGATAGAGGCAAAGTCCACAATGCGGTAAGAGGCTCCCAGGGCAAAACCGAATATGTAGGAGGTTCCCGTCAAAGAAATGTCCGCATCGTAATCCGTCGTTTCGAGACCGTTCTGGGTCAGCATTCCGGGAATCTGGGCCACGGCCACGTCAAAGGAGGGGAATCCGTCCTTGTAGTTCAGGGCGCCACCGCCACCGGTGATTCCGAAATAGCCCGAAAGGGCCAGGTTGCCACGGTGCCAGGTCACAAGAGCGCTAGGCATGGCGGGGATCTGGGCCTTGCCACGGAACTTCTTCTCTCCACCGAACAGCGGAGATTCCGTATAGGTGTTACGGCTCTGCCAGAAAGCCTGGGAGTTGAGGGAGATGTGGAAACCGTCGGTCATGAAGGCCGTTCCGGCGGGGTTGTAGTAAGGGGCGTCCGCCTCAGTGGTGGCATAGCGGGCTACGTTGCGCAGGTAAGCCGCAGACTGGTTGGTGTTGGTATTCAGGCCGCTAGCCAGGGCCAGGGACGAAAAAGCGCCCATAAGGCCAATAATTTGGGGGAGTTTCATGAGGGGACCTTCTCTGTTTTGAGGAATTCGGCCCCAAAATTAGAAATGAATCCCACAAATTTGTCTACAATTTGCTTACTTTTTTCTAACGCGAAGAAAAATAAAAGCGTTTTGTATGTTTGTGCCCTAGAGGGACACGAACCGCCGGAGCCCAAGGCTCACGGAAACCGCACACAAGACGACGGAAGCCGCAAGTGTCGCCACAGGCAGCAAGAGCCCCTGCAAGAACACCTCGTGGAACATCTGCACCAGAAGGAGCAGCGGCACAATCAGGAACAGGGAAATGTGGGCCGCCGCCCGCACCGTCTTCACCCGGAGCGAGAGCATCAGGGAAAACGCCGTCGTGAGAAGCACCGCCGAAAGGGCGCCCAGGATAGAAGCCACCGCGGACACCGCAGGAATATCCGGATGGGCAAGCCAGTAGGCCGACTGGGCCAAAAGGGAGAACACCACCGGGAAAGGGAGTATGGCCAGAAGCTTGCCCCAGAAAAGCGTGGAAGGCTTTATCGGAGAAAGCTGCAAAAGCTCCAGGGAATTCCGCTCCCGCTCCCCCGCAAAGGAATCTCCGGCCAAGGGTGAGCCCATGGGCGCCATGAGGCAACCGAGCAGGAGCATCATGTAGCCTTCCATGCCTTCCATAATCTGCCCGCCATAGCGGGAGACCGCAATCCCCTGGCTCGCCGCGAGAATCACCGGCGGGATGACGAAGGGAATCCAGAATTTCGGGTCCCGGAATATCAGGCGAAGTTCGTGTCTAAAAACGCGGAGCATGTTTTCGAGCTTGTCATCCCGGCCTTGTGCCGGGATCACCATTCATTT
>CAMHOW010000121.1 GCA_946186895.1 uncultured Fibrobacter sp. | reverse complement strand
AACTGTTCCTTCCCGACAGGATTTCCCTTAATCTGATCCGTTGGACGCTCAGTCCATCATTCATTCATCTCATGGATTGTGCGTCCGGAAAAGGGCTCTTCGATGGCAATCTTGGACGCTCGATCTACGAGACGGCGCATCCATGGACCGAGCGTCCAGGAAGGCAGCTCACAGCGCCAGACACCGACCAGCGCCCCTTTGTTCGATAAATTGGAATTTAGACGTCACTGCTCTGCGGCAATCTTCCTGACAATCCGGCACGGATTGCCTACAGCGATGCAGTCCGCAGGGATGTCGTGTGTGACGACAGACCCTGCGCCTATTACGGCTCTGTCGCCGATAGTCACCCCTGGAAGCACCGTTACGTTGGCGCCCAGCCAGGCATTCTCCCCAATCGAGATGGGACGGTCGTTGAAGATGCCCTTGAGCCTCTCGACTGGGTCAATCGAATGATTGGTGCAGATCAGACTGCACCCCGGGCCTATCAGGGCGCAATGGCCAATGGTGATAATGTTGGAATCGAGGAACGTACAATTCAGGTTCACAAAGGCCATCCCCTTGAAGTGTATGTTCTTGCCCATGATACACTGGAAACCCGATTCCACAAACAGGTATTCATTGTGCCCTTCAACCAGTTCGCTCAGGATTTCCCTGCGGCGAGGCGATGATGGTACCGTGTTGTTGAATTCAAAGCAAAGATCCTTTACCTTGTTTTGGAAGGCTATTACTTCCGGGTCACGGCGGCTGAACTGCTCACCGCTGAGCGCTTTCTCCAGTTCTGTCATAGCATCATACTACTTGGCTGCGTTTTGCGCATTCGCCTGAAGACGGGCCTTGCACTCATCAAGCGTTTCGCCTTTGCGCTGGAACAATTTGGAGATAAACCAGTCGTTAACGCTATTGAATCCTGTGACTGCACCGTTCTCAATGGCCTTATAGCCCTTGACCACGCCGTTTTCGATTTTGGTGAAGCCGTCCGTTACGCCTTCTGCGATTACCTTGTATCCGACTTCCACGAGTTTACCGTCGACAATGACGGTGTCTTTCATTTCTTTTTGTTCTTCCATGGTCCGTGCATTTTGCGCTCCGGCCGCACTATAGACAAATAATGCAGCGAAGAGCATGATGAATGATTTGATATTACGTTTCATATCCTGTGTTGCTTGTTCAGTGCAAAATTATCCTGTTTCCATGTCAGATGAAAGGCCGATAATTCCCGGAAATTGTACGATTTTCCCGAAATTCGATTTGCTATAGGAAAAATCGTATATCTTTGTTGAAAGATTGTACAGATATGGCAAAGCACGATGACTTCTTCAGTGGCGACTTGTCGGCCCAAAATGTAAACCTTACTGAAACGGGATGGTACTCTTCCTTCGGGAAGGACTTCGTCATCCTCCACAATCCAGTTTATCGGTATCAGAACCACCAGCCCTACAAACTGGACCAGGTTGCCATGATTTACTGTGAAAAAGGGATGGCCAAAGGCTCCGTAAACCTAACCCCCTACCGCTTGGAACCTGGGGGAATGCTCATCGTCCTTTCCGGGCATATTATGGAGTCCTATGAAGTCAGCGAAGACTTTGAAGGAACGCATATTTTCATGTCAGAACGCTTCCTGAGCCGCCTGGACATAGGTGACAGCTACAAGTTCTATGATGCCGTGGAGCGCAATCCATACATCCAGCTACATGGCCGAGCCTGTGATGCGATGGAGAAGTATTTCGACATGTGCCACGCGATGCTTGAAATTAAGGAGGACAACCCGAACACCGAGGAAGCCCTGCGACTGCAGACCAAGGTGTTTTTCCTTATGATGGGCTGGTTCCTCCATCAGGAGGCCTTCTCGCAGACTCTTTCTGACCGTCCGTCCGATACAATGGAGCGTTTCCTCAATTTGGTAAAGAAAAACTATCAGGAACACAGGGATGTGGAGTTCTATGCAGGTACAATGAACATGACGGCAAAGTATCTCTCCTTCGTCGTAAAGAAGACGAGCGGTAAAACTCCGCTCGAATGGATTGAGAATTATGTCATCCTGGATGCGAAAGCCCAACTCAGTTCCACGATGAATACGGTTCAGCAGATAGCCTGGAACCTGAATTTTCCGTCACAGAGCTTTTTCGGCCGATACTTCAAGCGGATTATAGGGATGTCTCCCTCCGACTACCGCGCTAATGTAAGAGAACACAAATCCTTCTCTGAAACGGTTCGTTAAATTTCGATTTATCTAACCCTTAAAGGTGATCATTAATCCATACAACGAAAACCGCAAAAATTTGGTTTATATTGTAAATTTGTTTATATTTGCAACGTGGAAGGGGAAGACTGCGCAGCTTCGTCCATCCGCAAAAAATGGTTAAACAATTGATACAATGGAACAAAACAAAGAAATGACAGCTCAGGAAAGCCTGGCGCTCATCACTGAAACAATGAACAACAACCGCAAGGATATTGTTCGTAGCAGCGGAAAATACTTCGTTTTGTGGGGAATTCTGCTCACAGTATTCTCACTTCTTGTCTTCACCCTATGGAAAACCACAGGAAAGGCGGTATGGAACAATCTATGGTTTGCGCTTCCCGCCATCGGTTATCCCCTTGCCAGGTGGATTAAAATCAAGGACGCCGCACCTCGCGCAGAGAACTACATCAGCCGTATCAACGGCGGCATCTGGGGATCATTCGGGGTGTTTGCCTGCTCTATCGCCCTGTTCACGGTTCTTTACAGCCTGCTTGGCGACAGTCAACTTACCGCAATTGTCCTTGGGGCTACTCTGACAGCGCAGATTGTCCTTCTCTTCGGAATAGCAGAAACTATCAGCGGCATTGTCCTCAAGAACTGGACGATAAAGATTGCCGGATGGATTACCGGCATCGGAGGCCTGGCCATATTTTATATCGCCCAGGCAGAAGCCGAACAATTGTTCATCTTCACATTTGCTGGGATCGTCCTGGCAGCCACAGGGCTTATTGTAAAACAACAGTACAAGTAGCCTATGTTTCCCAAGTTAGATCCGCTCCTTCATTCTGAACTCCGGCTGGCGGTGATGAGCATCCTGGCCGGAGTGGATGAAGCCGATTTCACCTATCTGAAAAGGCAGACAGGGGCCACCTCAGGTAACCTCAGCGTGCAGATAGACAAACTCACCACTGCCGGATATATCACCATGGAGAAGGGCTTCAAGGGCAAGATGCCCCGTACTACCTGCAGGATTACTCCCGCGGGCCAGGAAGCCTTTGGTAAATATGTGGAAGCGCTTAAAGAATACCTTTCGGCGAGTAAATAATCGAACCAAATATAAATCGCTGGTCTTATGAGAAAACATTGGATTGACAATCTCCGCTGGGTGACAGTGTTGCTGGTACTGCTGTACCACGTAGTTTATTATTACAACAACAAGGGTGTTTTTGGGGGAATCGGAGGGTTTGGCGAGTATCCTGAGGTGCCGCAGTATCAGGATGTGCTGATGTATATCCTGTACCCGTGGTTCATGCCGCTGTTGTTCATCCTTGCGGGCATCAGTGCCCGATATTCGTTGGAAAGGCATTCCGCCCGGGATTGGTTCAAGGCGCGTACGCGGAAATTACTGGTCCCCGGGACCCTGGGTCTGCTGGTATTCCACTGGATGGTGGGATACTTCAATACGGCCGTGGCGGCAAGGCAGGGGGTGTTTGACGGGATTCCCGCGCTGGGCCGATATTTCATCATGGCGGTCAGCGGCATCGGCCCGCTGTGGTTCATCCAGGTGTTGTGGCTGCTGTGCCTGGTGCTGCTGCTTGTGAGGACTCTGGACCGCGGGGACAAGTTCTGGACCTGGTGCGGAAAGGCGAACATCGTCTGGATTATCATGCTGGGCGTGCTGTTCTGGGCAGGGGAGCAGACGCTTGTCCGGAACCCGCGGCCCCAAAGCCTGGACGGCCTGCTGAACCTGTACAAACCCCTGTTCTACATGATCCCGTTCCTGCTGGGGTATTTCGTATTCTCGCACGACGAGGTGCAGGCTCAGCTTGGGAGGGCGTGGATTCCGCTTATGGCCTGTGCCGTTGTCTCCGGAGGAATCCTTGTCGGCACCACCTTCGGCCAGGACAATACTTCGCCGCAATATCTGGGAAGCCCTCTGAATTGCTTGTACGGCTGGCTGATGTGCCTTGCAATGATGGGCTGGTTCAAGGCAAAGTTTGACCGTACAGGCGCTTTCGCCGCCTATTTGACCCGCTCCAGCTACGGCATCTATATAGTTCACTATCTGGTAATTGCCAGCCTGGGATACATGATGAAAACCTACACCCAGTTACCCCCGTGGTCCATGTACGCAATTCTCACCATAGTCGTCTTCACCCTCTCCCCCCTCCTATATGAAGCCCTCCACCGCATCCCGCTAGTCCGCTGGTGTGTATTCGGGGAAAAGCAAAAAAAAGCTTGAAAATTTACAAGCTAAAGCACAAGCTGTTTATAGAGTAGAGGACTCCAACTTGTCCAAAAGTATCTGGTCTGCAGGCATCGCGTGAAATATCGTGTTTGTTGAACATTTTCAAACGTATCTTTTCT
>CAMHOW010000120.1 GCA_946186895.1 uncultured Fibrobacter sp. | reverse complement strand
ACCAGTTCCACGATGGCGCTGTGTAACTGTTTGCTGCTGAACTCAGGAGCGGTACAGCCTTCCAGGTAGCTCACGCTGGCACCTTCGTCGGCGATAATCAGGGTGCGCTCGAACTGGCCTGCTTCCTTGTTGTTGATACGGAAGTAGGTGGAAAGGTCCATGGGGCACTTGACTCCAGGCGGGATGTACACGAAACTTCCGTCGCCAAAGACGGCACTGTTGAGGGCGGCAAAATAGTTGTCCCCTGCGGGCACCACCGAGCCCAGGTATTCTTCAATGAGTTCGGGGTATTCCTTGATGGCGTCGCTAATGCTGCAGAACAAAATGCCCATTTCCATGAGCTTTCTTTTGTGGCTGGTGTAAATGCTCACCGAGTCAAAAACCGCGTCTACGGCCACGTTGGCCAGGCGCTTCTGTTCGTCCAGCGGAATGCCCAGCTTTTCGAAGGTGGCCAAGAGTTCCGGGTCCACGTCTTCGATTTTCTCGTGGCTCTTCTTGGTCTTGGGGGCGGAGTAGTAGACAATGTCTTGCAGGTCCACCGGCGCGAAACTCAGCTCGCCCCAGTTCGGCTGCTCCATGGTCTTGAGCTTTTCATAGGCTTTCAGGCGAAAATCCAACATGAACTGGGGCTCGCCGCGAAGCTTGGATGCCCGGCGGATGATATCTTCGTTCAGGCCCTTCTCGAAGGCCTCGTTCTCGATATCCGTTACAAACCCGTACTTGTAGTTTTCGCTCATTTTATGCCTTTTTTCGGCGACAAATGTAGAAAAATATGAGAGCTATGTCCATCGCGCTTGCGCGAATTGTCATAACCGAGCCACACTACATGCACTCCGAAGGAGCCCAAATGTAGCAAAAGGTGGGTGTTGCGCCTAGAAATTGAGCCGCTTAGACGCTGAAAACATGAAAAGATTGTTTTTTTTTATGGTGATGGTGATATGTTGCACAAAAAAAAGATAGATTAAGTATAAATTATCCTTAATGAAGGAATCCAATGAAACGTTGCCGCATATTGTTTTTTTTAGTTACGGTCTTGGTGTCTGCAGTATGGTCTGACCCGACGGCATCCATTTTTGTGAAGAATGCTGATGAATTCGCCACAATCAAGAAAGATTTGGAAAGTCTGAAGACCGAAGTCGGGGGTAATGCCACTCTGGATTCCCTGTGGGAAACGGCCAACAGGATTGCGCAGATGAATGACCGCTGTTCCATGATTTCCATTAACGAGGTGTTGGACGACGAATGTAGTCATTTCTATGCGGTAGACCTTCCCGTATTTGAAACCAAGTACATGGAGGTGACTGGCGAACTTCGTTTGGGATCTATGACTATGGGCAACAGCCTTGCAGAACGTACTGCGCAAATCAAGGTCTGCGCTTCGGCTCTTGGCCGAATTTTGGTTGCTAAAGATCAGTTGCTCAAGTTGAATGGTTCGGTTGACTTGGAACCGTTGAACATGGAGGGGGCCTTCGACGCCACCTATAATTTCAGTCTATACTTTGATTCTCTACGTATGGAGCAGCAGAGCAACCTGATGAACCGTTGGTTGGATAGGTGCGGTGATATTGTGCTGCGCAAATCGGGGGATGAGTTTGCCCCGCTGTTCCTGGAGTCTGTGAATGAGATCAACGACTCCCTTACAGCGGCCAAGGCCAATGTGATGATTGTGGTGGAACCGGAATACCTTGATTTTTACCTAGACCTGAATAAGGCGATTTCTGGATCTTACTATCTGAATGGAACTCAACTCTTTGGTGTCGAGGCTTTGCCTACAGGCCGCAAGTATTCCCATATCATTGTAAACCTCCCGAATAAAAAGGTGAATTTGCCTCTTGGAATCAATGGCGAAATGCAGAACTTCAAGGGTCGCGTTGAGTTTACCTCAGTGTTCCAGGACAAGGACCTTGTCGGCCGTTGGACATGGGGTAAGCCCAAGACGAATGACGAGTTTGCCGATGTCAAGGCTTCGGTCAAGGAAGAGTCTACCACGGCGGCGGTGGGGGATACTTCTATGCCATTGGTGGAACCAAAGGCTGAGCCCAAGACCGTCGAAGATTCTCTCAAGCAGGATGTTGCTGAAATGCAGGCCAAGGAGAATGCAGCGGCAGAAGCGGCCGTAGCAGCAAAAGAACCTGTCGAGCCGCAGGGAAAATCGGGGTTGAAGATTCATTGGGTTCCGCTAGCGATTGCGGGAGCCGTTGTCGTTGGTGGTGGCGTGATGGCGGCCGTATTCCACAGCAAGGCGAAATCAGAAAGCGAGAAGGAACCGTCGAATCGCGAAGAATACGACGACCATCTTGATAAAATTGAGAATGCACAGACAATGCGTACCGTAGGTATAGGTCTTGTAATTGGTGGCGCTGTGGGTGCGGCCCTTACATTCTTGTTCTAGGAGGAAACATGAAGCTTGGGATTCGGAATATAAAGTTAGGAATGGTTGTTTTTTTTGCCGCCGTTACGATGGCGTTCCTCTTTGTAGGCTGTACCGATTATGCAAATGAGTATAAGGACGACTACGAAGAGGCCTTTGCTGCCGATGATTCACTTTCATCGGATTCCAATGGTTCAAACGATGTAGACTCTGGTTCTAGCGGCAAGGAATCCATTTCTAGTGGTAAGGAATCTAATGCCGATGGGAAAGAGGTAGACTCTGGTTCCAGCGGAAATAATGCTGACTCCAATTCCAGTGGCAAGAATTCGGATTCTGGTTCAAGCGTAACTTCGGGAAATAGTGCAGATTCTGGCAGTGCCAACAGCGGGGCTGGTAGTGCCAATAGCGGGACTAGTAGTGCGAACAGCGGGGTCGGCAGTTCAAGTAGCAGTGTGGGTCCTATTTCAACGACCTCTGTCATTACCGATTATTTGAATCCTGAAAAGAGTTACGGTGATCTCATTGATGAACGGGACGGCCAGCTTTACAAGACTATTACCATAGGGACCCAGACCTGGATGGCGCAGAATCTGAATTTCCCATATGACATAAATACGTCGCATAGTTTCTGCTACGGTGACGATCCTGCCAACTGTGAAAAATACGGTCGCCTCTATACTTGGTCTGCTGCACTAGATTCTGCTGGACTATATTCTGAAGAAGGCCTTGGTTGTGGAGATAATGCTTCTTGCGGTTACTTCCCTGTATTGCGGGGTGTGTGTCCTGATGGCTGGCATGTTCCGTCTGATGAGGAATTTGAGACACTCACGTCTTATGTTTCAAGTGCAGCAGACCTGCAGGCACTTGGTTTTGCAGAGTGGTCCGGAGCCACTAATACTTCCGGTTTTTCTGCAATTCCTTCGGCCCTTTATACTTATAACTATGGTGATAATAAAGCTGATTACTACTACCTAGGCGAAGTTTCCCGTTATTGGAGTAGAAGTGTAGGTGCTTCCGACCCGTATACTCTTCTTATAAAGAGTAGTCAAAAATTGATAAAGACAAACGACCCTGCCGACAGAGTTTCTGTTCGCTGTATAAAGGATACCTCTCCCAGGCTGGTCGTAGAGTATTCTACGATTACAGATGATCGTGATGGGCAGGTTTACAGCACGGTTAGGATAGGGAAGCAGACCTGGATGGCCCAGAATCTTAACTTTAAGAACTATCCTGAGGGCGTGATTGTTCCAAAAGATTATGACGATAAGCCTCTTCCTGAACTCTATGGAATGCTTTATACCTGGGATGCCGCCGTGGATAGTGCAGGTTTATTCAGTAATGATGCAAAAGGCTGCGGCTATGGCAACAGTTGTGCCAAGGAAAGCGGCATTCGCGGGTTATGTCCAGAAAATTGGCACTTGCCGGATCAGTCGGAATGGGATGAACTTATTGCATATGCCGAGAGTATAGGTGGAGATGGGGAGGTTTTTCAGCTGCAGTCTCGCGACAGCGATATTTGGGATAGGGCTACCAACAGGACTGGTTTTTCGGCATTGCCTACGGGAATATATAGCAGTGTGAGTGGGTTGGGCAACAAGAGCAATACGTATTATTGGAGTACAACAAAGGTTTATAGATCTGGTGACAATGAAGAATTCAAGGGGGTGATTTCCCGTATCATGATTGCTGCGTATCATTATACTTGGAGTGATGAACATAAAGATTATGGTTTGTCAGTCCGTTGTATACATGACTAATCGGGATTTCTCCTAATAAAATCCTATATTTGTGTTGCTCTCCGGGAAATAGCCTCAAGGTATTTCCTTGGGGTATGGGTTGTTATTTCCAGGAGTTTATATGAAAGGTCTTTGTTTTGCCTTGTCCTTGGCGGTTGCCTCTTTGATTGCGGTTCCTTCTACTTTTGCGAAGGAGCTGCCCCCCAACAAGACCCACGCGGTTCTGAACATCACCTACGTGAACGATGACGATGTTCCCCATGCCAAGAAGACCCTGACCTTCGTGGGAATCAAGAAACCCAAGAACAAAATCAAGGTAACGACTGATACCTACGGCGAGGTCAGTTTCCATATTCCTCGCGAGGATTCCTACAAGATTCTCTGCGAAAGCCTGACCGGGCCTTTCGAATGCGGCGAGACTCCCTATGTTTCTTTGACGGCAAGTACCGGCGGCGTGACGGTGGTGTTCGACGACACCCGTGCCGAACTGACGGGCGTTACCTTCAAGGC
>CAMHOW010000119.1 GCA_946186895.1 uncultured Fibrobacter sp. | reverse complement strand
CATTCGTTGAACTGGATAGCGGCGTCGAAGGCCTCATCCACGTTTCCGAAATGTCTTGGACTCAGCATGTCAAGCACCCCTCCAAAATCCTCACCGTTGGTCAGGAAGTGGAAGCCGTGGTGCTCAAGGTTGAAGAAGATGCAGAACGTATCTCTCTCGGCATGAAGCAGCTGGAATCTGATCCGTGGGATTCTATCGAAACTGAACTTCCCCCGGGTGCCCGCGTGGTTGGCGAAATCCGCAACATTGCTTCCTTCGGCGCCTTCGTCGAAATCAAGGAAGGTGTGGATGGCCTCATTCACGTGTCCGACATGTCTTGGACCAAGAAGATCACTCACCCGCAGGAAATGGTCAAGAAGGGCGACAAGGTGGAATGCGTTGTGCTGGCTGTCGATAAGGAAAAGCGCCGCATTTCTCTGTCTATGAAGCACCTCACCGAAGATCCGTGGGATTCTGTGGAAACCACATACCCCGTGGACGCCGAAGTGAAGGGCAAGATCGTTCGCATGCTCGACCGCGGCGTTGTGGTTGAACTTGCCGACGGTATCGAAGGCTTTATCCCGGTTTCCAAGCTCACCGCTGAATACATCAAGGTTCCGGCCGATGCATTCAAGGTTGGCGACGAAGTTCCGGCTGTTGTGACCGAAATTGACCAGAACAACCGCAAGATCTTCCTCTCCGTGGTGGACTACTTCAAGAACCGTGAATCCGCCGAGCTCAAGGCTTGGATGGACTCTCACAAGCCGGGCGAATCTGGCACCACCATCGGTGAAGCCGCCGCCCCCAAGAAGAAGAGCACCAAGAAGAAGGCTGAGAAGGCGGCTGAAGAAGCTGCTGAAAAGCCCGCTGAAGAAGCCTAATTCTCTTTCTAGCAATTAAGAAGTCCCGTGGGTAAAACCACGGGATTTTTTTGTATGCTTGATGGTTTGAGAATGACGTGTGAATAACTATCTTGTAATTGTGATGAGAAAGATTTATTTGAGTATTCTGTTTGTGGCATTTGCTGTTGCCTTTTGGGGGTGTGCAAATGGCCCTAAGGTGGATGATCCGGAACTTTTCAAGACAAAGACGGGCGTTATCGGCGTGTTTCGGCAACCTGCTTTCTATTGTAGCGAGGCTAGCGCCCAGTATATGCAGCTGGGAGACTCTACGGTGTTGGTGAAGCCCGCCTGGAGCGAAGACCAGGATAACCTCTTTTTGCAGGAAATGGCGCCTGGGGTGACAACTCTGAAATCTTATGAGTATGCCTGTGGCGAAGACAAGCACAAGTTTGTGTTGGACACAACCCGCAAGGATGGGTCTTCGGGAATTGTGGTGCCACAGTCCGGATTCTGCAAGACGGTGGTGTCCTTCGTGGAAGGGGATCGGCTTTTCTCCCAGAACGACGACCTGCTTCTGGAATTTTTCGAGAAGCACAAGGTGGCCTCTAGTTTCCACAATATCCCTTATTGCGAGGTGGTGACGCCTAGGGGGACTAAGGTCTCTACGGGCATGGATTCAGATTCCCTGCTTCAGGTGAAGTACGCGGCGGCCATAGCCGATGCGGCCGAAGCCAAGCAAGAAGAGATTTACCCGCTGGTGACCGTCACTCTTGAATCGGAAGGCGTTACCTGGGATAGGGATTCTACCCGTGTGCTGGTGATTACCTTCCACGACAGGCCCGACATTTACGATACGGATACGCTGGTGATGTCCCAGGAGGTATGGGTGGTTTCGGAAAAGGAACTGTATTCCTGGTACAAGGCCAACAAGACCGGTGTGAAGGACTGGGACGTTCGTCTCAAGCAGCTGCTGGGAATTCGTGCCAATGCAAAGTACACCCATTTCTCTGCATTGTGGGTAAAGCCTATGGACCTGGTGCGTCCGGCTTACCAGACCGATGTGAAGCTGGACTCCATGACGCTTTCGTTTGGCGAAGATTTTAAGGACTATGATTCCGATAAGGAATTCAAGCTTTCTTTCAAGCGCTGGTTCGATGACAACCGGGCGAAAGCCTACGACAAGAAGACGGGCTACCCCTGGACTAGGCTTGGATATACCTACGATTGGGGCGCCGAGGGCAAGAAATACGGACTTACGGAATTCCTGATTTTGAAGGATTCCCATGTGCGTGTACAGTTCACCAAGAACGTGCCCACCTTCGTGAAGTGGCTAGAAGAGCGGAACTGACTTTCTAATTATTGATGGACGATGGCCAGCCATAATTGTTGGCGGGCATTTTTGTACTTGCGCTCAAAGGCGGTGATGGGTTGCTCTGGCTCAAACGCTTCGCAGCTAATTGTCATTGCGACCCTCGAAGAGGGGATGCAATCACTAACCGGCATCTCCTGTAAAATGTGTGCCGCCTGAGCGAATTCCTGGGCGTAGATTTCCCAATTGGTGCGAAGCTCTGTCGTATGGGCGAGGCGCAGGAGCGCTGGGAAAATGGGATGCAGGTGGAAACGTCTGCCAGCCTCGCTCTGCTTGGGCCAGGGATTTGGGTAGTAGAGGGCATGGTAGGGAATGGTCCACTGGCCTGCTGTTACTTTTTCTAGTGCAAGTCGCCAGAAGTCGATGAGTTCGGCACGGACATAGAACGCATTGCGGGGGAGGGGTTGCGAAGGACCGTCGTTGTTTTTGCTCGCCTTGTTGAGCCGGACGGCGGACTTGTCGATGCCGATGACGGGATAGTCAGGAAACTGTTTTGCCAGGTGGAATGTGCTTTCGCCGGTGCCGCATCCGGAATCTAGGATGACGGGGAGGGGCGCGGACTGGGCATTCCCTTTGGAATAGAAGTCCGCGATGAACTGCTCCGCGTCGGCGAAAGCTCGGCGGGTGTGGTCGGCGATGGGGCGCAAGTATGGCGTGCAGGCATACTTGCGGACCAGCCTTTCCAGGTCCTTGAAGGGCCCCTCTTGATTAGACAAAACTTCTTTGGCGTGACTATGGTTCTGTTCGGTCATTTTTCGTGAGTCTCCAGGCCGAACTTTTTCACCTTGTAATGCATCATGCGGGGGCTTACTTGCAGGTCGCGGCCGGCGGCGCTCAGGTTGCCGCTGTTCCGCCGTAAAGCCTCTATCAAGATTTCTCGCTCGTACGAGCGGAGCAGCGTGGCGAGTGCCGCCGGACCTTCGGGTATAAGCGATGTGCCCGAGGTGACGTCGGTCTGTAGCGTAGGCGGAAGGTCGTAGGCGTTGATGCTCACGTCTGTGGTGGCAAGGCAGGCGTGCTCGATGCAGTTTTCAAGCTCACGGACATTGCCTGGCCAGTGGTAGCTCATGAGCATGTCGATGGCGGGGGTGCTCAGGCGCAGAATATGCTTGCCGTATTTCAGGTTCATCTTGCCGATAAAGTGGTCCGCCAGAAGAAGGATGTCTGTTTTGCGTTGAGACAATTCGGGCAGCTTGATCTGGAAGATGTTCAGGCGGTAGTACAGGTCTTCGCGGAAAAGCCCCTGTTGCATGAGCTTTTCCAGGTCTTTGCTGGTGCTTGCCACAATGCGCACGTTAGCGTTCTGGACAATGTTGCTCCCCAGTCGGGTGAACTTGCGGTCTTGCAAAAATTGCAGGAGCTTGGTCTGGGCGGGCAGCGGGAGGTCTGCCACCTCGTCGATAAAGAGGGTACCGCCACTTGCTTGTTCCGCCTTGCCCAAGTGCCTTGCGGTAGCGCCTGTGAAGGCTCCACGCTCGTAGCCGAACAGTTCGCTGTCCAGGGAGTTGATGCCTTCGCCTGCATTCAGGGAATCGCAGTTCAAGATGACGAAGGGCTTGCCGTTCCTTTCAGATTGGGTATGGATGGTCCGGGCGGCGTGTTCCTTGCCGGTGCCTGCCGCCCCGCGGATCAAGACTACGGCCTCGGAGTTTGCGATTTGCCGTATCTGGCGTTCCACCTCTTGCATGGCCCGGGTATTGCCGATGAGTTCGCTGGGGGTACCGCTGACGATGTTGCGGAGCTCCTGGAACTTTTGCTCGTAGGCCTTGTCCAGGGCGGCAAAGTTCTCGCTGAGGATTTCTTGCAGCTTGCGTTCCAGCCCCTCTTTGGAGCGGGAATGGCGCAGGGTTTCCGTGACTTGGCGTAGGGCTTGTTGCTGTAAGATGGCGCTTTCCATGGCTTGAATATAGCTTTGTTTTAGCGGCTTGAGCGGCTGTGTTTTACAAAAGTGTAATAAAATAAAAGAATTTTACAAAAATGTAAAGAAAATGGCCCGAAAATCACCATTTTTGCCCTGTAAAGGCCTTTTCTCCCTTTCTATTATTCGTTCATAACAATTTTTTAGGGGAAACATTATGATTAGCACCCGTAAAACCACTGTCAACGATATCGCCTCGGCACCGGCATCGACCATCAAGGCTGCCGCACCCGCAAACATCGACTACTTCGGCGAGGACGTGTTCAATGCCCAGGCCATGCGCAACTACCTCTCCAAGGAGACTTGCAAAAAATTACTGGCCACCATCGACGAAGGTGCTCCCCTGGATGCAAACATTGCAGGCGAGGTGGCTCACGCCATGAAGCGCTGGGCTCTGGATCGCGGTGCCACGCATTTTACCCATTGGTTCCAGCCCCTTACGGGTTCCACCGCCGAGAAGCACGATTCCTTCTTGGAACTGGAAGATGGCAAGCCCATCATGGTCTTTAGCGGCAAGAACCTGATTGTGGG
>CAMHOW010000118.1 GCA_946186895.1 uncultured Fibrobacter sp. | reverse complement strand
CGTCACGAACAAGAGCATGATGCGGGAAAGGCCATCGAACAGGAATCCGATATCCGCCCTGAACAGGGGAATGTCAATCCAGTTGCAGAGGGTCTCGCGAATCCCAGCCTCAGGCATGCTGCAGGCAAGAATCACCACTACTGCAAAGGAGAGAGCCGGGAACAACACGGAAAGCGTTCCCACAAGTCCTTCGGAGGGACCCTTCTTCGCACCGGAAGAAACCACGGCGATAGTTCCCAGAAGAATCGTTCCAATCAGCGGGAAAAGAGGAATAAACCAAAGTGGTAAATGTGTCATAGCCTACCCCTTCATATCCGAATAAGAATCCGCATCAACACTTTCCTTATTACGGAAAATCATGATGACCATGGCAAATCCCACACACGCCTCGGCAGCCGCCACGGCAATGGAGAACAGCGGCACAATCTGACCCGTGATGCTTGCTTCAGCAGGGAACGTCTTGGCAAAACCCACAAAGGAGAGGTTCACGGCGTTCAGGGCCAATTCTACGCCCATAAGCACAAAGAACAAGTTGCGACGGGAAATGGCAACGATAATGCCGATGGCGAAAATCACCAAGGCAAGAATCTGGATATACATAGCTTGGAGTTCCATTAGTGTTTCTCCTCCGTATTATCGGTAATCACAGAACCAAGGTGTCTCTTGGCAAGGAAAATGGCCGCCACCATTGCCGAAAGCAACAGCACACCAATCACCTCGAACAAGAGGAAGTAACCCGGACCCGTAGCAGCCATATTGAACAAAGTCTCCGAAGTGACCTTCACAGAACCCTCCACCGTGGCAGGGTCAAAGGCGAGAGACGTACGCGTCAGAGCAAAGCCCACCATGGCAGCAAGAACGATAACCGCCGGGATGATAAAGAAGGACACCCCGTCGAACATGGGGGTCCGCTTATCCTTGGCACCGTTTAAGACCATAATCACAAAGGTCACGAGCATCATGATGGCGCCCGCGTAGACCATAATCTGGACCACTCCCAGGAAGGGGCTACCCACCAGGCCGTAGATGCCGGCCAGGGAGACCATGGAGACCACCAGGGAAAGGGCTCCGTAAAGGGGATGCCTAGAAAGCAGCACACAAAGAGCTGCACCGACGGCAATGACCCCGAGAATGATAAAGTATACTAGAGCGAGCATTATTTAACCTCCATTCCCCAGGTTTCCAGAGCCTGCTTGTTCAAAGTCCCGCCAGGAGCCATCTGGCTCTGCTTATCGTCAGGGTAATCAGCAGGATTCCAGTTGGTCAGATCAAAAAGGCTAGACACGAATTCGTCGCGAGTGCGGTGTTCAAGGCTGATCACCTTGGTATCCATGCGGAGAGCATCTACCGGGCAGGCCTCAACGCAAAGACCGCAGAACACGCAAGTCAGGTGGTCGATATCAAAGCGCATCACCCGCTTTTCAATACGGGGATCGTCGCTCTGGGTAGCCTCAATGAAAATGCAGTGAGCAGGGCAAGCCGCAGCGCACATGCCGCAGGCCACACAACGGGGCGTTCCATCGGGGCGCAGCATCAGGCGGTGCTTGGCACGATAGGTGTTACGCACTTCCGGCTGGCCTTCGGGGTAAGAGATGGTAGGCAAGCTGTCGTAGTCGAAAAGACCGCGGGCAGCGTGCTTGAGTGTTGTCCACAGACCGCGAATAGCCTCAAAGATATAGAGGCGTTCACCCAGGGTCATGGGTTTCTGTTTAATAACGCGCATTAGTTACCCCCTACGAGTTTGGCGATGACCGCTGTCACCACGAGGTTGATGAGGGCGATATTCAAGATAATCTTCCAGCCGAGATGCATCACGTGGTCATAGCGGAAGCGAGGCAGAGTCCAGCGGACCCAGATCCACACCCAGCAGAAAAACACGCTCTTGACCACAAGCACCAGCAAGTGGATAAGGGCTGTACCCACGGCGGTAGCAAGGCTGCCCACGGCAAAGCCGTTCACCACGAAGTTCGCGGGATTGTAGAACAGCCAGGCACAGACGCCCAGGGCGACAAACACCACAACGGCCACCCAGGCAATCAACTTGTAAAGCTTGTATTCCTGCAAGATTTCCATCTTGTTGGACTGGGCACGCTTGGCAAGCTTTGCGGAATAGCGGTAAATCAAGTGGAGGAACGCAAGAGCGAGGAAGGCCAACACTCCGCAGAGGATAGCGAGAGAGCCACCCATGTGGGCCTGCATGGTTTCCGTCGTCACGAAAGGCACGGAGTAGCCGCCCAAGAAGAGGGTCGCAATCAAGAAGCTGTTAATGCAAATGTGGGAGTATTCACCCATATAGAACAGACCGAACTGCATGGCGCCATATTCCGTATGGTAACCAGCAACCAGTTCGGGTTCGCCTTCAGCCACGTCGAAGGGGGCACGGCCCGTTTCGGCGATGCTTGCGATCAAGAAGCAGAAGAAGGCCACAGGCTGAACCACAATGCCCCAGGCATGGTGTTCCTGCCAGCTCACGATATCGGTCAGGTTGAAAGAACCCGCCAGCAGCAAGATGCCCATCATAGAAAGTCCAAGGCAGACTTCGTAGCTGATGGTCATGGAGCTGGTACGGAGCGCACCCAAGAAGCTGTACTTGGACTTGGATGCCCAACCGGCAAGGACCGCGCCGTATGCCGAAAGGGATGAAAGGCCGAACAGCAGAAGCACGCCCACATCGGAATCCACGATGGAGCCCGCAATGCGGACCGATTTGCCACCCCATTCAAAGACCATAGGACCAAACCAGGGAATCACGCAGGGGCTTAAGAAAACGATGGCGAACGGAATAGCGGGCGCCACGTAGTACAAGAACTTATTCGCACCCTTGGGAGCGAACATCTCCTTGAAGAACAGCTTGGTGCCGTCGCACATGTTCTGCACGTATCCCAGCAAACGGATCTTTCCGAAATAGGGAATCTTGATATAGGAACGGTTCGGGCCCTGACGGTCTTGCATAAAGCCCGCGCCGCGGCGTTCCATAGGAATAAGCAAGAGGATGTAGAGGACCGGCACAAAGCAGAAAGCAAACTTTCCGATAGTAATCAGCCATTCCACCCAGGTCTTGGATTCAATAATATCCATTATGCTTCACCTCCTTCGAGGAGTTTGCCTGTACTCTTGATGGTGTCGTAAGAGAGGCCTGCAAGGGCGGGAGCGTACTCGCCCGCCTTCTTGAAGGCTTCAGATGCAGACTGGAACTTGCAACCGGCCAGCTCCGAAAGGATTTCGTAGGCCGGGCGGATCTTTTCGTCGGGGCATACCGGGCAGGCATTCAGCTTCTGCAAGATGTTCAGGCTGTTCACCATGGTGCCCTGGACTTCGCTCCAGTGGCGGACACCGCAAGAGAGGGTGCCGTGGGCGGCAGTCTCGTCGTTGAATGCCGAAAGCACCACGCGGTTCTGGATCTTTTCGAGGGCAGAAGCCTGAGAGGCGTCTTCGCCGAAGATATCCAGGTTCACGGTCAAAAGCAGCTTGAATTCACCGGCACGCTTCACCAGGTCTGCGAGGTTGTTATCGGGAACACCCATGAGCTTGAAGCCTGCGCGGTTGGCCATGGGGTCGCCGCTCATGGCGATGCCGTCGGGAGAACCCACCTTCTTGAACGTACCGCCGAACAGCTCGGCACAGTCGCCAAGGGAATCCTTCAGCATGCGGAGGGCCGCAAGGTCCTCGATGGTGCAGGTGCCGCCAGCGGCAAGGGCAATCTTGCCCCCTTCAGCCTTGACTTCGGAAACCAGGTTCTGGATTACATGGAATCCCATGAACGGGAGGCGGTTCTTGTCAAAGTTCTGGAAAGCGAGACGGCTGGTGTTAGAAAGCCAGCTACGGTTCACTTCCGGGTTGCAACGGGGCATCACACGGTAGATGCGGCCATCGGCATGGTCCAGCCAGATGTTTGCGCCCAAGGAATCGTCCATAGAGACCGTGGGAGTGTGGCTGAGCAACCAGACGCGCTTCTGGAAGCGGAAATACTTGGCCGTCATGGCGCCCACCGGGCAAACGTCGGTGACGCACAGGTCGTATTCGTGATCCAGCTTTTCGCCCGGGAACGTGGTGATGTAGGTATGGTCGGCGCGGCCCGCCAGCTGAAGCTGTTCGGAACCGGCGATAGTACGCATAAAACGTACGCAACGGTCGCACTGTACGCAACGTTCTTCGTCTAGCAAAACGCGGGGGCCAAGGTCCACGTGCTTGCCGCCGCGGAGCTGACCCTTGGCGTCAATAAACTGGTGGGCCGGATTGCCGTGGTAGTTCTTGCCGTATTCAGGACGCATGCGAGATTCGTTCTGACCCGCTTCCATGTAGTTTTCTTGCAAGGTGCACTCACCGGCCTTGTCGCAGATGGGGCAATCCAGCGGGTGGTTCACCAGCATGAATTCCTGCGTGGCCTTGCGGGCGTTTTTCACGCGGGCGCTAGAAGCCGGGGTGTAAATTTTCATACCCGGGGCCACCGGCGTATAGCAGGCAATCACCAGCATACGACCGCGGGGGCCTTCTTGCTCCACCAGGCACTGGCGGCAGTTTCCCGAAACCGGGAGGAACGGGTGGTAACATACGTGGGGCGTTTCAATACCCACGGCCTTGAGGGCTTCGAGAAGATTCGTATCGCCAGGAACCATCACCGGCTTGTCGTCCACGAAGATTTCCACCTTCG
>CAMHOW010000117.1 GCA_946186895.1 uncultured Fibrobacter sp. | reverse complement strand
TTTCTGCTTTATCGACAGCATCTTTCTGGATGCGTTCCATAAGGTATTGCAAGTCTTCTGCCATATATATCTCCAATTACATATAAACGCTAAAAACGCCCCAAAAAAGGCATTTTTGGTCTTTGCTGTTAGGAATATACAAGTAAATTTCGAAAAAAGTCCAAAAAAATGGCAAAAAAAGCGAAAAAAAATTTTTTCCTGCAAAAAACGGGGATAAAAGGGATTTTTAGGGTATAATAACGGCGATTTTGAGTAAACTTTGGTTTACAAATGGCAGTGCAACTACCTGCTACGCCAACGGGACGACGTGACCTTGTCGAAGAGGCCGAAGTAGAACACCGGTTCACCCTTATCAGGACTGTACCCCACCTCGAAACGGACACGGTCCAAGGCCGGAATTACCAGATGGACACCTCCATAAACGGCCCCCTCGTAGTTTTCCCAGCCGGGGCGGCCCTTATCCCACAAAAGACTTCCGTCCAAGCCGGCCACCAGTTGCACCCCGTAGAAGAAGTTCACGCCGGCAACGCTTGCCGCATGGCGTTCCATCAGCACAAAACGCTCTTCCAACGTAAGGAGAGCCTCATGGACGCCCAAGTAGTTGGAATCGGCCTCGTGACCACGGAAGGTATTGGCACCGCCATGGTAATAGTAGTCGTAGCGTTCCACATCGCCCATGCGGTAACGCACCAGGGCGGTCGCCCCCGTCACGAAACGCCATACCGTGTAATAGGCCCGGGCATCCGTCAAGAATTCGCGATAATTCTCGCCACCCATGCCGCCATCACAAGTCGCGCCATCATCTATTATATTACAGTCGAAATCGCGATCGTCACCCTCACCCACATGGGTCAGCATATATTCAAAATAGACACCCTCACGACTATCCAGCTTGCTGTCGCGGAAATCGAAGGCGAAACCAAAACCGACTTCCGGCAAGAAGGCGGCATCCTTCAACTCACGGCCGGCCACCGTCACGAGCAGGGACAAACGGGAGCTTATCCCGTAATCCAAATCCAAGTCCAAAAGCCAGCTGTCGTCCTGGAAGCCCCGAATTTCATCGTAACTGTCGGTACGGAGAAATTCCAAGTTCCAGCCCAAGGGCAGACCAAACAAGTAGGGCGAACTGGCATAGAAGGCGTATTCGTTATTGTCTAGGAACGGGTCGGTAGAGGTGCGGTACTGGACCTCGGCACGGATGTCCTCACCCAGCACGTTCAGGTTTGCGAGGGCAAGGCCAATCATGAGCCCGTCGCGGTCGGTTTTTTTGCCTGCGGGGGCAGGAATCCAGCGGAAAATTTCCTTAAAATGATATGTTAGTTCAGCCGAGCTACACGATACCGTTATGTCGGTAAACAAATCCAGGTCCTGCAGGCGACGCTTTTCGACCTCGAACTTTTCGGTAGAAAAGGACTCCCCCGCCCTGTTCAAAAGTTCCCGTTGCACCACACGGGGGTTCGTATGCTCCAAGCCCTCAAACCGGATCGCGGAAATAGCTGTTCCTTCGGAGCAAGCCGACGAATCAGCGGGTTCGGCAAATGCAAAAGCCGCAAACGCAAGCAGGCTGAGGAATGTGGTTTTCAGGCCGTTCATTGATGTAAATTTAGATTTTTTTCAGCCTTTTTCGCCGGTTCCTAGGGTCAATACGCTTCTGGATAGCCGTCAAGGCCCGCGTCAAGACCCAGGCAATGATAAAGTAGATGATTGCCGTGGTCACCAACGGGAAGAACGCCTCGTAAGTACGGCTACGGATAATGTCGGAAGCCTTAGTCAAATCGTGGATGGCAATATAACCCACCACGGACGTCATCTTCACCAACGAAATGAACTCACCCTGGTACACCGGCAAGAAATGCCTTGCCGCCTGGGGAACCACAATCTTGAAGAAGGCGCGAGGTTTCGTGTACCCGAGGGCCAGAGCCGCTTCCATTTGGCCTTTATCTACCGCCTCAATTCCCGTACGCATCATCTCAGAGACATAGGCCCCGAAGTTCATGCCAAACCCGATGATGGCCACCCAGACGCCGTCAAGACCCGTGCGAGCAAACACCACGTAGAAAAGAATCATCAGGAGCACCACCATCGGGGTCCCCTGCAGAATACGGATATAGGTGATGGCGATGGCATCGGCCACCTTGTTCCTGGAAAGGCGCATTAGGCAAATCAAAAAACCAAGAATAGTCCCGAAAACCGCAGAAAGAATAGAGATAAAGATGGTAACACCAATGCCGTTTACCACCAGTTTCCAGCGGGATTCCATGACGAAGGTCCGCACAAAACTGGACTTCAACGACGTAATCAGGCCTTCTTCGACAATGGCGGCAGAGTCGCTTGCCCCACCATTTTTCGCAGGCGACAACACATTCTTTTCATCCAGAATCTGCACTGCCATCACGCATTCCGAAACATAGATGGCGTTGGACTCATAGAAATGCTCGCTGATAGAGGGCATGTCACTTAAGGTAGAGGCAACAAAA
Source organism: uncultured Fibrobacter sp. (assembly GCA_946186895.1). Taxonomy (GTDB): domain Bacteria; phylum Fibrobacterota; class Fibrobacteria; order Fibrobacterales; family Fibrobacteraceae; genus Fibrobacter. Next base: position 2,258 of record CAMHOW010000117.1, on the reverse strand, counting down.
TCATAAGTGTTCGTCTCTAGCCCAAGCAACAGGGATTCAAAGGGAACATCATTTAATTCCAGACCATAGCCATATTCCTTGCAGAAACGGGCCATAAGATCCATCTCGTAGCCAACGACCTTGCCGTCCTTGATATACTCGAAGGGTGCAGAGATAGCGCTAGTGCCCATCTTGAGGGTACGCTTGCCGGGCATGGCCTTGGGGAACTCCACGACCTTTTTCGCCTCATCATTGCCAAGCCATAGGCTATCCAAGGCAGCTAGGGTACCTGCTGCCCGCAATTTCTCGATAAACTCGTTCATCTCATCGCGAAGGGCCTTGCCTGCCGGATTCATCGGGAAGGCCACCACAATGTTCAGCGGTTCAAAGCCCGCATGGATGTAAGCCAGATTCGGAACTCCCAGTGCCACATAGCGAATGACTGGCTCGTCGTTGATAAAGCCGTCCAGCTTGCCCGTAGAAACAAGATACGCCATATCGGGCGTGGAATTGTAGTACTCGATCTTTGCGCCCGGGAGCAGGCGGCGGGTTTCCTTGTCCACAAAGACAAATCCCGTCTGCATGCCCAGAACCAGTTTCTTATTCTGATTCATTTCGGCAAGAGAATTGTACTTGAGCCTCTTGTTACTGAACTGAGGCGGAACATCTTTCAGCAGAGAATCCCTGTTTTCGACTGCGGCAGCTTCAGCATCGCGATCTGACCTGACCATGATGGCGTTCGATTGTCCAACAGACTGAAGTTGGTCCTTTGATTCATTACAACCGAGAAGAAATAGGCTAAGCAGGAGTAAAAATCTTAAAAGCATCGTCATTCCCTCCCGTTACCTAATACGCAATTTCATGCAGTTCTTGCCATCTACGTACTCATGCTTGAGATCACTGGTAGCAAGCTCTACAACTCTTCGGGACACGTCATCTATATCATCCAGGGGATTCAAGGAATTGCCGCCGTACTCAATTTTAGCCACAAGCCCCTCGTTTTCACCGGAATACTCCATAGCCATGAGAATTTCCTCTGTATCGGGAATCTTATGAACCAAGGACTGAGCCACAATTTCCTCAAAAACATAGAGCATGTTTCTGGACATTTTCCCAGAGATCTGATTTTTCTCGGCAAAGTTGTACAGACGGTTGACAATACCCACATAGTCCATAGAACCGCCAGAGAATTTCTCTTCGAATACCTTGAGACGCCTTATAAACTGACGGGTCTTTTCTTTTTGCGGATGTTCAAAAATCTGCTCAGGCGTTCCCTCTTCGTATATGACGCCTTCGTCCATGTAGAAGATGCGGGTGGAAATATCTCGGGCGAATTTCATCTCGTGAGTAACGATAAGCATGGTGAGACCCTGCTTGGAGAGGTTCCTGATAACCGCAAGAACCTCCCCCACCATGGTCGGGTCAAGGGCGCTGGTAGGTTCGTCGAACAAAACGATTTCGGGGTCCATGGCAAGGGTACGGGCGATAGCCGCACGCTGCTTTTGACCGCCGGAAAGTTCTTCGGGCAGGTTTAGTGCCTTGTCTGCAAGCCCCACCCGATGCAGAAGCTCCATGGACTTCTCGTAGGCCTCTTTCTTTGAGCGGTGGAGCAGATCCACCTGGGCCACCATGATATTCTCTAGGACGGTCAGGTGGTTAAACAGGTTGAAGCTCTGAAAAACCATGCCCATCTTACGACGGAGCGACGGAACATCTGCCGAAGGTGCCGTAATGGACTTGCCGTCAATCAAAATTTCCCCTGCCGTCGGGTTTTCCAGACGGTTGAGGCACCGGAGGAACGTAGACTTTCCCGTACCGGACGGGCCGATAATAGACACCACTTCTCCGCGGCCTATTTCGGCATTCACGTCCAGCAGCGGCGTGGCATTAGGGAATACTTTTTTCAGGTGACGGATTGAAATCATAATCCCTCGAGGGTTTTAACAACTAGGGAGGGCGCCCACAGGGCCCCTCCCTAAGACCTATCCGACATGTGTCAATGATTAATCCAGAGAGTGGACCAGCAGGCCGTCGCGGAGCTTGGGTTCAAACCAGGTGCTCTTAGGCGGCATGATTTCACCGGCGTCGGCGATGTTCATAAGCTGATCGAGTGTGGTCGGGTACATGGCAAAGGCGCAGGCACATTCACCGCTATCCACACGCTTCACGAGTTCGCCGAGACCGCGAATGCCACCGACAAAGTCGATGCGCTTGGAAGTACGGGGGTCGTCGATATCGAAGAGCGGCTTGAGGATGAGCTTCTGGAGGAGAGCCACATC
>CAMHOW010000116.1 GCA_946186895.1 uncultured Fibrobacter sp. | reverse complement strand
GTTTCGTTCTTGCGCAAGCGACGGGGACGTTTAATCATAATAGACTCCAATTTATAACTCCAATATAAAAAAAAGCTAAATTTGGGCCATGCCCTTCTACCCTAACGAAGTCATCCAACAGCTCAAATCAGAGGCCGACATCACGGCGGTCATTGAGCAGTTCTTGCCCCTGAAAAGGTCGGGCAACGGGCGCTTCGTAGGGGTGTGCCCCTTCCACGACGACCACTCCCCCTCCATGTACGTAAACCCCACCCTGGGCATCTACAAGTGCTTTGCCTGCGGTGCCGGCGGGGACGTGTTCAAGTTCGTGCAAGAACACGAGAAAATCGACTTTAACGCCGCCGTCCGCTGGGTGGCGGACTTCTGCAGTTTCGAGCTGCCCAACGTGAGCAATCCCGAGCGGGCCGAAATCACCGAAGAGCGTGAACTAGTCCGCAAGCTGAACGAGCTGGCCTGTGAATGGTTTGAAGAGCAGCTGACTCTAAATCAGAAAGCACGCCAATATCTGGAACAACGCCACATTACCGAAGCCACCCGCAAGCAGTTCCACATCGGTTACGCCCCCGACGGTCGCGAAGGCTTCGTGGGCTACGCCGCCAAGAAAGGATTCTCCCCCAAGGAATGCGTCAAGGCGGGCCTTGCCGTAGAAAAGGAGAACGGAGGCATTTCCGACAAGTTCCGTGACCGCCTGATGATCGCCATCCAGAACCTCTCGGGAGCAATTGTGGCTTTTGGCGGCCGGGATCTTTCAGGAAAGAGTCCCGCAAAATACATGAACAGCCCGGAAACACCGCTCTATCTCAAGCGAGACATCCTTTTCGGGCTGAACCACAGCAAGAACGCCATCGCCAAGGAAAACGCCGTCATCATCGTAGAAGGCTACTTTGATCTGATAAGCCTTTACCAGGGTGGCGTACAGAACGTGGTGGCCGCATCCGGAACCGCCCTTACCGAAACCCAAGCCAGCATCCTTGCCCGCTACGCCAAGACCGCCTACCTAGTCTTCGACGGCGACGCGGCAGGCCAGAAGGCCACCCTACGTTCTCTAGAAATCGTGCTACCCAAGGGAATCGGCCCGAAGGTATTCGCCCTTTCTAGGCCAGACGGCACCAAGATCGACCCCGACAATTTCGTAAATGAACGTGGGGCAGACGCCTTCCGAGAAGAACTCCGGAATGCCGAGGACTGGCTCAGCTACCTTTCACACATGAGGGACCTCTCCAGCATCGAGGCACGGGCAGGCTTCATTACCTACGCCAAGTCCCTCATCAAGAGCATCGAAAACACGGAACTTAGAAACCAGTACGTGAAGCTCCTTTCGGAGCGTTTCGACACCAGCAGGTCCCTGAACGATGTAAACCAGATTCACGTAAAGCACAAGCCTACCGCCGAGCAGGAACAGGCCCGCCAGCAGCTTCAAGAAGAAGCGACCATGGTCCAATGGCGACTGATTCCGCCTATGGAAATCCGGTTTGCCAACCTTCTCTTCAGGAATCCCACCCTTTTAGACCGGGCCTGCGAATTTTTCGATATGAACCTGGCCGAAAGCGGGATCCAGCTTCTGGAATCTTCCGTCGTAGACGAATTCGTGAACACCGCCATCGCCCACTACGCCGAAACCGGCTATTTCTCGCCACGGGCGCTTTACGACATACTGCCGAGACAGGGACAGCTCTTTATGGAAGGCCTCCCCGAAGAATCCTGGACCCCTCCCAAGGAAATCAACGAATTCTACGACTCCCTCATGGTTCTCATGTTACGCTACTGCGACAGGGAAAAGAAGAACATCCAGCTAGACAGCGCCGAAGGAATCCAGAAACGCATGGACCTCTACGCTTTCACGCAAGAATTACAAAAACTGGACGCCTCTTACAAAAAAGGCTCCATCGACATCAACCAATTTGCAGACAATATCATCAACTGCAAGGATAGGCTTATCCATGTTATCCATTAAAGACTTGAAGGCAAGCATCGAAGACGGAACCCAGATTCTGAAAGGTATCAATCTGGAAGTCAAGGCAGGCGAAGTCCACGCCATCATGGGCCCCAACGGCTCCGGAAAGAGCACGCTTTCCAAGGTCATCGCAGGCCACCCCGCCTACCACGTAGATGGCGGTTCTGTCACGCTAGACGGCAAAGACTTGCTTCAGATGGAAATCAACGAAAGGGCCAACAGCGGGCTGTTCATCAGCACCCAGTACCCCACCGAAATTCCCGGCGTGAACAATGTGGAATTTTTGAAGATGGCCCTGAACAGCAAGCGGGTGTTCCTCGGACAGCCCGAAATCGACGACGCCGAATTCAAGAAGCTCATCGATGAAAAAATGGCCCTGCTGGAAATGGACGAGCGCTACCGGGACCGTGGCGTGAACGAAGGCTATTCCGGCGGCGAAAAGAAGCGCAACGAAATTTTGCAGATGGCCATTCTGGACCCTAAAGTTTCCCTGCTGGACGAAACCGATTCCGGCCTGGACATCGACGCGCTGCGCATCGTGGCCGGCGGTATCAACCACATTATGGGCCCCGACAAGGCGGTCATTCTGGTAACCCATTACCAGAGGCTCCTGGACTACATCAAGCCCAACTTTGTCCACGTGCTCCGTCACGGGAAAATCATCTTGAGCGGTGGCCCGGAACTGGCCCTCGAACTGGAAGAAAAAGGTTACGACTGGATCGAGGAAAAGTAATGGACGCCCAGACCCGCTTAAAGCAAATCGGCATGCCCCGCCGCAACAACGAGTTGTGGACATTCTTCCCTGTGGCAAAGATTCCGAACGCGCCAAACGCCGAGGGAGATTGCCACGTCGCCGAAGCTCCTCGCAATGACGAACAGGACTCTTTTGATATTGAGCATGAAACCGACTTTGCGGCCCTGCTGCCCATCGCCTATAACGCCCGGCCCATGCAAAGGGACATTGCCGACAACGCAAGCGAAATGGCCATGCTCAAGTGCAACAACGATTTCGGCCATACCGTTTTGAACATCGGCAAGAACGCCAAGGCAAGTCTCGAAATTCTAGACAACAAGGTGGCCCACGAAATTTGTGCGGAACGTTTCGACATTCACGTAGGCGAAAACGCTCAAGTCCACATCTTCTTTGCGAACCCGGCCGACGGCGTGCCCCTTCGGTTCCGGCATTTCCGTATCGTGCAGGAGGCGGGTTCCAAGGTTTTCTTCTCCGAAATTGAACGTGGTTCCGGAATCAAGCGCACCAGCCTGGACGCCTTCCTGAAAGGCTGCAGTGCCCGTCTCGAAATTCGCTCCCTGAACGTACTCGATAGCGATGATTCCGTCCACCACCGCATTACCATCCGCCACGAGGCTCCCGAAACCGAAAGCGTCCAGTTTGCAAGGAACCTGCTGAACGGCAAGTCCAACGCAAGTTACGACGGCAGCGTCGTGGTAGGCGCGGACTGCTCCAAGGTCTTCTCGTCCCAGCTGGTAAACACCATCCTCCTTTCCGAAGATTCCTCCGTCTCCGTAAAGCCCGTGCTGAAAATCTACCACGACGACGTGGAATGCACCCATGGGAACACCTGCGGGGAACTGGATAGTGAACAGCTTTTCTACCTGACCAGCAGGGGAATACCCGTCGAAAAGGCCAGGGAACTCCTGACCCGGGCCTTTGCGAAGGAACTCTTTATGCCTCTAGAAGACTCCCCCGCCAAGAAACGCCTAGAGCAAGTTGTAGAAGGCCTCTAAAAAAGCTAAATTTACCGCCGAAAATTTAACAGGAGATTCAGTTATGAAGTACGGAATCCTAAGTGCAGCCGTTCTGGCGACAGGCATCGCCGCCTATGCCGCAGACGCCGCTAGCGTTACAGACAACATGACCCTCAAGGGCAACGTTCAGACCCAGGTCACCAAGTCCATCAACGACCACGACAACAACTTCAGCAGTGGCTGGATCCGTGCCAACGTGGGCGGACAGTACAAGAGCGAAAACCTGGACGGAACCATCATGCTCCGCATCTTCGCCCCGGAATTCGGCAACAAGAATGTCACCGATGTCAATACCGACGAAAACGGCAATGCTAAGGCCACCAAGTCCGCACAAGACAAGATTCTCGCCGACCTCTACTGGGCCAACTACAAGTGGGGCGTTACCGAAAACGACCAGGTGAACCTGAAAATCGGTCGCTGGAAAACAGACTGGTCCCAGTCCACCCACTACGGTACCTATGTCGACAAAGACCTGACCAAGCGCGGTCTCTGGATGCGTGACTACAGCCACAACGCTCTGGAACTGGGCTGGAAGCATGGACAGAACCAGTTGAACGCCATGCTCGCCACCAAAGACGGTAACGCCAACCAGGGCTACCTCCGTGTAGAAGACGACATGAAGTTCACCTTCCCGCTGGAAGTAAAGGTTGCCTACCGTGGAAACCTGGTTGATGTGGTGCAAAACACCGCCTACCTCACCCACCGCGTGGCCGCCTACGGTAGTTTCTCCATTATTCCCAACCTGAGGCTCTACGGCGAATATGCCTGCATCTACACCCAAGATGACGACCTCAACACCAAGGCTCCCAACTACATCGCTCCCGAATCCAAGTATTTCCAGCCGGGCATCTACTACCAGCCTGCCTACGTAGGCCTGGAACTCCCCGTTCGCATGGTTCCCGTGATGAACGTACTGCTTTCCAACCTGATGGTCGAAGGCGAATACATCAACGACAGACAGATCATGTCTAATAGTAAGGCCGAAATGGATGACTGGGCATGGACCGTAGCTTTGGTACGCAACATCGGCAAGTCTAAGTTGCAGTTCAGCGTGTACAGCGAAAACGAAGTCAGCGACGTGGCTCTCGCCTTCCGCCTGACAAGTACTATTAAATAACTAGGGAAGGCTTACGCCCTCCCTAAGACCCTCCTGACACTCAATAATCTGCTTCACTCTGGACACGACTCTTTAGGAAAAGCAGATTATTTTCGTGGGCACCTGACGGTG
>CAMHOW010000115.1 GCA_946186895.1 uncultured Fibrobacter sp. | reverse complement strand
TGGGCGGTGTAGGGGAGTCCGGCAAGCGCAAGCTCAGCTGCCAGCTGTACCAGCGAAGCGCCGACATGTTCCTGGGCGTGCCCTTCAACATCGCCTCTTATTCTCTGTTGACCATGATGCTTGCCCAGGTCTGCGGTTACGAGGCAGCAGAGTTCGTGCACACCTTCGGTGACCTGCACCTGTACAGCAACCACTTTGACCAGGCCAAGGAACAGCTTTCCCGTACGCCTCGCAAGCTCCCCACCATGAAGATGAACCCCGATGTGAAGGATCTGTTCGAATTCAAGTTCGAGGATTTTGAGCTCACCGATTACGACCCGTGGCCGACCATTAAAGCACCGATCGCTGTGTAATTCGGATTTCGGAATTATGAATTCAGAATTGGTTCTAGAATATCACAATCAGTTCCGAATTCCGAATTCCGAACTCTGAACAAGGATGTTTACTATGCTCATCTCCGCTATAGTTGCAGTATCTGAAAATAACGTCATCGGCCGTGACGGGCACCTGCCTTGGCACCTGTCTGCCGACTTGAAGCGTTTTAAGGCCATTACCACCGGCCATTCCATTATCCTTGGTCGCAAGAATTACGACGACATCGGTCGCCCTTTGCCGAACCGCACCAACTACGTGCTGACCCGTCAGGAGAATTTTCAGGCTCCTGGCTGTATTGTGTGCTCTTCTTTAGAGGCGGCGCTTGCAAAGGCTGAGGCTGCCGGGGAAACAGAGTGCTTTATCATCGGTGGAGCGGCTGTCTATCGCGAGGCCATGCCCAAGGTGAAAAAGCTTTACTTGACTCGGGTGATTGCCGAGGTTGAAGGTGATGTGTTTTTCCCGGAATGGGGCGAAGGCTGGCGTATGGTCAGTGGTGAAAAGTTCCCAAGCGACGAGAAGAATGACTTTGCCACGGTTTTCCAGGTGTGGGAACGCGACTAGCTTTTGATGGGGAGGTGCTATGATTGAGTTCAACGAGTTCTACAAGTTGGCTGCGGCGCTGGGAATCGGCTTTATCATTGGCATGCAGCGCGAGAAGTCTTACTCCGAGAGTGCAAGCCGCCATCCGGCGGGCGTGCGCACCTTCTCTATCATAAGCCTCTGTGGCGCCCTGGCCTCGTTCCTTGCGGAGCTTATGAATTCTGTGGCTCCCTTCATTACGGGGTTTGTCGTGGTTGGGCTTCTGCTGGTGGCAAGCCACGTGGCCCACGGCTTTGTGAACAAGGAAGAGGACGGCCTTACCACCAGTTTTGCCCTGATTGTGGTGTATTTCTTAGGTGCCCTTTGCTGGTATAACCGGCTGCTGGAATCCTGTATACTGATGATTGTCATCGTGTGGCTGTTGACCTTGAAACGGCAGCTCCACGAGTTTGCCTCACGCATTTCTACCGAAGACATTATCGCCACGGTGAAGTTTGCGGTGATTTCCCTGATGATTCTGCCCTTCTTGCCCAACCAGGCTTACGGACCTGCGGGGCTCGAGGTTCTGAATCCCCATACCATCTGGTTGTTCGTGGTATTTATCAGTGGTATCGGCTTTGTGGGCTATATCTTGATTAAGCTGGTGGGGCCCGGAAAAGGCATTTGGCTTACGGGACTTTTGGGTGGGCTTGCAAGCAGTACCGCCCTGACGTTGAACCTGGCTGGCCGTAGTCGCGAGAACGAGGACTATGCGGGTAACTTTACGCTGGGAATTGTGCTCAGTTGGGCGGTGATGTATGTGCGTCTGTACCTGATCTGCGTGGTGCTGGTTCCCGAGCTAGCCAAGCCCCTGGCACTCCCGCTGCTGTTGCCTGCAGTGCCGGCCCTGCTTTACGCTCTGTACCTGAAGATCCGGGAGAACATGGACCACAAGGCCAAATCCAGTACCTTCAACAACCCCTTCAATTTGCTCCCGGCTATCAAGTTTGGCATTGTGTTTACGGCGGTGATGTTCGTTGCCAATGCGGCCCGTGTGTACCTGGGGTCGGGCGCCCTTCTGGCCTGCAGCTTTTTGGGCGGTGCCGCTGAGATGGATGCGGTGGCTTTCTCGGTTCTAGACATGAATATGAAGGCTGGTTTGCCTGTCCGTGAACTGGTGCTCTCGCTCTTGTTTGCAAGCCTTGCCAACACCCTTACCAAGGGTAGCCTAGTATGTGTGCTGGGTGCAAAGTCCATGCGTCGCCCCATTATCCCGGCGGTGGTGCTGGTTTGCCTTTGCACCGCAGGACTTATCGGCTTTTACCTATAAAAATTTCTACAGGCGCTTGCCCAAAGTCCCTAAAGACTTTATTTTTTGTAGCACAACAAAGAGGTTCTTATGCGAGTATTCGTCACCGGCGGAACGGGTTTTATCGGTCACTATGTGGTTCGTGCCCTTTTGGAAAAGGGCCACGAGGTGGTTATTGCCACAAGGCACCCCAACAAGGTGCCAAGCCTGCGTTCCCAGGCCAGTGTGAGTTTCGTAGAAGCCTCCCTTACAGATTTTGACAAGCTTGCCAAGGGTCTTGAAGGCTGCGACGCCTGTATCCATATCGCCCTTGGCTGGGGCGAGACTCCCAGCACCATGCTGATGAACGACACCCGCGCCACCGTGTTCCTGCTTGAAAGCGCCGCCAAGGCGGGCTGCAAGAAGTTCATCTATACTTCCAGTACGGCGGCCATGGGCGTGATGCGCCCCTCTATGCGTGAGGTCACCAGTAATCTGCCTCTGGACCTGTACGGCGCCACCAAGGCGGCAGGAGAGGCCTATGTGCTTGGCTTCCGCAAGGGTTACGGTGACCAGTTCCCCGAAGTGACTATGAAACGCAACATCATCCGTCCGGGTTATACCTTCGGTAACCCCGCGTTCCCTGACGGATGTTCCCAGCCTGACCGCCGGTTCTTTGAAATGGCCAAAGCCGTCAAAGAAGACAAGGACATTACCGTCGTGAAAAACGATGGCACCCAGTTTATCCATGCCAGCCAGCAGGCCAGTCTGTACATGAACCTCCTGGAATCCGACAAGAACGAGGAGATTTACCTTGGGCTTGGAGATGTATGGATTAGCTGGAAAGAGATTGCGGAACTGATGGTGGCACAAAAGCCTGGCTGCAAGTCCAAGATCATAGAGCGCGACCTAGGCTGGGACGACGATCCCATGCGCTTTGAAGTACAAAAAATCAAAGACCATTTTGGTCTGGTCTTTGATGCTCATGATTTTCTGGAAGGTCACGTAAAGTGGACCTATAGCCAAGTCTAGGCTATTCCTTTTCCAGGCAATTATCCATTGCGGCGATAATCTTTTTCTTGTCCATGTGCTGGCCGATAAAGACCAGACGGTTGGTGCGGTCGCCGTACTTTTCGTCCCAGATGTTCTTGAGCTGCGGGTTTTCGCGCAGTAGCTGGTCTTGCACGGCCTTGCTTTCGGCGGCGAACCAGCGTCCGAAATTCTGGGCGGAAGCCTGTTTGCCAGCCTGCTCGAACAGGTAGCTCTCTGTCGGTTCGTCGCTGAACCACATGAGGCCTTTGGTACGGATGATGCAGCTGGGATAGTCGTCTAGGAAGGCTTCAAACTTCTTGCGGTTTACAGGCGGCTTGCGCTCGTAAACGAAGGTGCTGATGCCGTATTCGTCGCCATGGGGATGGTCCTTGTCATGGTGGTGGCCACAGTGGCAGACCCCATGCTCATGGTCGCAGTGGCTGTGGTCTTCTTCCTCGTGATCATGTTCATCATGGTCATGATGGTGATGATGCTCGTGTTCTTCGTGGTCATGATGATGTTCATGCTCATCGTGGTCATGGTCGTCATCATCGTTGTCCATGTCGTTGTCCATGCGGTTGAGCTCGATAGCCCAACGGCTGGATTCCGCCACCTTCTCGAAATCGAACTGCTTGGTGTCCAGAATGTCCTTCATGTCCACCTTGCCGTAGTTGGTCTCGATCATCTTGGCGGTAGGCTGCAAAGCCTTGATGACTGCCTTCACGTGTTCCAGGTCGCCCTTAGAAAGCATGTCTACCTTGTTCAGCACTACCGTATTGCAGAACTCGATCTGCTGAATCAGCAGGTTTGCAATGTCTTCTTCTTCAAGGTCCTTTGCAAGGAGCTTTTCGCCGCTGCCGAATTCGTCGGCCAGGCGGAGCACGTCTACCACGGCGGCGATGTTGTCTAGGTGGCAGGCCAGGCGCTGGCCGTTCTTGCCCTGGAGCTGGCTTCCGGCCATGCAGATGGTTTGTGCGATAGGTACGGGTTCGCAGATACCGCTGGCTTCAATCAAAATGTAGTCGAACTTGCCCATTTCCAGGATTTCGGCAATCTGTTCCAGAAGGTCGGCCTTCAGGGAGCAGCAGATACAGCCGTTGGAAAGGGGTACCACCTTGCCCGAATCTTCCTTGGTGATGTTTCCGCCCTTCTCGATAAGGGTTTGGTCGATGTTCACCTCGCCGATATCGTTTACGATGACGGCTACATGGTAGCCCTGCTGGTTGTTGAGGACGTAGTTAAGGAGTGTGGTTTTACCGGCTCCGAGGTAACCGGTGAGCAGTGTGATAGGTACTGATTTCATTTTGAATCCTTTGAGTTGCAAGCGCCCACTGTTCTTTGTGCAAACAGTGGAGCCTGCTTAAAGTTCGCAGTTCCATTCTTTGCCGATGCCCGAGGTGCCGCGGATCTTCTGGGCCTTTTTAGCCAGCTGTTCCAGCTTGATGCCGCCCAGGTATTCGTGGATGATCTTGTCTAGCTCCGTCCACACGGGAAGAGTGACGCAGATGGCAGCCCGCTTGCAGGGGTTCTTCTTGGTGTCCAGGCAGGCGACGGGTGCTACGGAGGTTTCTGTCAGGGAAAGTATATCCCAGACGCTGCATTCCTTGGGGTTGCACTTGAGCCTGTAACCACCGGCTTTACCACGGGCGCCTTCCAGAAGGCCGCTCCTGACAAGAGTCCCGAGAATCCCTTCTAGGTATTTCTCAGAAATTTGCTGTCGGGCGGACAGGTCTTGCAACTTCACGAACTCGTCTCCCTTTTGGGAGGCGAGGTCGATCATAACCCTCAAGGCATAGCGGCCCTTGGTGGAAATGCGCATGGCTTGTGGCTCGGCTTATTACAGTTCAGGCTGCTTGCCGGTGAGGCGCACGAAGATTTCTTCGTACTTGGCGAGCGTGTTCTTCA
>CAMHOW010000114.1 GCA_946186895.1 uncultured Fibrobacter sp. | reverse complement strand
TGAAGTCATCGCAAAGGTATGGTAAAGATGTCCCGTATCGGTAAAGCTATTATCACTATCCCGGCCGGCGTTAAGGTTAACGTTAACGGCCAGAACATCAAGGTTGAAGGCCCCAAGGGCAAGCTCGAGACTAACGTTCACGAACTGATCTCCATCAAGCTCGATGGCGACAAGCTCTCCTTCACCCGTCCGAACGATGAAAAGTTCACTCGTGCTATGCACGGCACCACTCGCGCTCTCGTCAACAACATGGTCGAAGGCGTGACCAAGGGTTTCCAGAAGACCCTCGAAATCGTGGGCGTTGGCTACCGCGTGGAGCAGAAGGGCAAGGACCTGAACTTGGTTCTCGGCTTCTCTCACCCGGTTATCTTCAAGGCTCCCGAAGGTGTGGAACTCAAGGCTGTCGATCCGCTGAAGATCACCATCTCCGGCATCGACAAACAGAAAGTTGGCCAGGCTGCTGCCGAAATCCGCAAGTACCGTCGTCCTGAACCGTATAAGGGCAAGGGCATCAAGTACGAAGGCGAGATTGTACGTCGCAAGCAAGGTAAGAAGACAGGTAAATAAGGGTAAACTATGACTGCAATTGCTAAGAAAAGAATCCAGTCCAGAATCGCACGCCACGAACGCGTGCGCAAGTCTGTTGTCGGAACTGCAGAATGCCCTCGTTTGGCTGTTCGCCGTTCCTTGTCTCACATGGTCGCCCAGATTATTGATGACGAAAACAACAAGTCTGTCGCTCAGGTCACCACAGCTTCCAAGGAATTCCAGGGCAAGTTTGGTGAAATGACGAAGACCGAACAGGCTAAGCAGCTCGGTCTCCAGATTGCTGAAGTCGCCAAGTCCAAGGGCATTGAATCCGTGGTCTTCGACCGCGGCGGTTACATCTATCACGGTCGCGTTCAGGCTCTCGCTGAGGGAGCTCGTGAAGGCGGACTCAAATTCTAGTGAGGTACACTTTGGAACGCGAAGCTCAAGTTTCTGAATTTGAAGACAAGGTTGTACACATCAACCGTTGCGCTAAGACCGTCAAGGGCGGTCGCCGTATGTCCTTCTCCGCTCTCGTTGTCGTTGGCAACAAGAACGGCAAGATTGGTGTTGGTCTCGGTAAGGCTAAGGAAGTTTCCGAAGCTATCCGCAAGGGTACCGAAGCCGCCCAGAGGAACATCGTGGAAGTCCAGCTCTTGGATGGCACCATTCCTCACGACATCGAAGTCAAGAGCGGTGCTACCCGCATCCTTTTGATGCCGGCTGCTCCTGGTACTGGCGTTATCGCCGGTGCTGCTGCCCGTGCCGTTCTCGAACTGGCCGGTGTGCGCAACATCCTCACAAAGATTCACGGTTCTTCCAACCCGAGCACTGTCGTGCGCGCCTGCCTCGAAGGTCTCATGGCTCAGAAGAACAAACAGGACTGCGCCGCCCTCCGCGGTGCGAATGCCTAAGGAGTAATACTCGATGAAGAAAGTTCGTATTACTTTGATTAAGGGTACTGTCCGCCGTCTCCCGGTGCACCGCGCTAACGTGGCTGCTCTCGGACTGCGCAAGATTGGACAGTCTGTTGAACACGTTTTGACCCCCAACATCCAGGGCATGATCAATGCCGTGCGTGACATGGTGAAGGTCGAGGAGATCTAAGATGGAACTCAATACTCTCAATCCTGGCAAAGCTGCCAAGGGCAAGAGCCGCCGTCGTATCGGCCGTGGCCCCGGTTCCGGTTTCGGCACTACTGCTGGCCGTGGCCAGAAGGGTGCTGGTGCCCGTAAGAGCGCCAAGGCCGGCCGTGTCGCCTTCGAAGGTGGCCAGATGCCGATTCACCGCCGCATCCCGAAGCGTGGCTTCAAGCATGCTGGTGTTGAATTCCAGATTGTTAACCTCAAGAAGCTCGCTGCTGTGAGCGTGACCGAGTTCGACGCCCAGGTTCTTTTCGACCAGGGCTTCATCAAGAACATCGACCTCCCGGTCAAGGTTCTTGCCTTCGGTGCAATTGATAAGGCTATCAACGTTAAGGTTAACGCTATCAGCGAAAAGGCTAAGGCTGCCATTGAAGCTGCTGGCGGAAAAGTCGAGATCGTCTAATGGAAGCTCTCAAGAAAGCTATTGATGCGTTCGTCAATGCCTTCAAGATCGAAGACCTGCGTAAGAAGTTGCTTTTTACGCTGGGTATTCTGATCATTTACCGCATTGGCGCCCACATCACCATCCCCGGTGTGAATTCCGCAGTTCTTGCGGAGTTCTTCCGTAACTCGAATAATTTGTTCGGCCTGTATGACTCCTTCACGGGTGGTGCCTTCGCAAAAGCGACGGTCTTTGCCCTGGGTATCATGCCCTACATCAGTGCGTCCATCATTATTCAGTTGATGGGCTCCGTTATCCCGGCCATCCAGATGCTCCAGAAGGAAGGCCAGGAAGGGCGCGCTAGGTTGAACCAATACACCCGTTACTTTACGGTGGCTCTTGCTGCCCTGCAGGGATGGGGTATTTCGGTATGGCTTTCCTCCCTGAAGGTGACCACTGCCACTGGCGCAGGTGTTTCTGTGCTGGCAGATGACTTCTCCTCGGGTCTCGGCAACATTGGCTTTCGCTTACTTGCTACCCTGACCTTCACTGCTGGTACCATCTTCGTGATGTACCTCGGCGAACAGATTACTTCGCACGGTGTAGGTAACGGTATTTCTCTTATTATCTTCGCCGGTATCGTCGGCGGCTTCCCGCGAGCCGTCCTTGCCGAACTGGAAATGCTGAAGGAAGGTATCCAGCCCCTCGCCATCGAGATCTTCATCTTGGCTGTGGTGGTCGTGATTATCGGATTCATCGTTTTCGTGGAGCAGGCGAACCGTCGCATTCCACTCCAAAGTCCTCGCCGGACCATCGGAAACAAGGTCATGGGTGGTCAGTCCAGCTATTTGCCCTTCAAGGTGAATACCGCTGGTGTGATTCCCGTGATTTTCGCAAGCTGCATCATGTTCATTCCGGCCATGATCGCTTCCTGGTTCCCGAATATGTCTGCGATGCAGGCTTTTGCTGCTGCCTTCATCCCGGGCCATATCACCTATAGCGTGATTTACGGTCTCCTGATTATATTCTTCACCTACTTCTACACGGCAATCCAGTACAACCCTAACGACATTGCCGAAAACCTGAAGAAGTCTGGTGGGTTTATTCCGGGAATCCGTCCTGGTAAGAAGACTGCAGAGTATATTGACCATATCTTGACCCGAATTTCTCTTCCGGGGTCCCTGTTCCTCGCTTTAATCAGCGTCGGACCGCTTCACCTGAAAGACGCACTCAATATGAGTTTCTATATTGGGGGCACCTCGGTCTTGATCGTGGTAGGTGTGGCGTTGGATACGCTTCGTCAGCTCGAAGCCCAACTGCATACCAAGAACTATGAAGGTTTCTTGAAACATGGCCGCATTCGCGGCAGGATGGCGTCCTAGTGGCTAAAGAAGAAGGAATACAAGTAGAAGGTGTCGTGTTGGAAGCTCTTCCGAACGCCTTCTTCCGTGTAGGTCTCGGAAATGGTCACGAAATTCTTGCCCATGTTTCAGGAAAGATGCGTCGGCATTTCATTCGAATTTTGCCGGACGACAAAGTGTTGGTAGAGATTTCCCCCTACGACCTCAATCGTGGGCGGATAACTTACCGTTACAAGTAATAGGTATTCAAAAAAAGGTCAAACCTATGAAAATCAAAGCCTCCATCAAACCCAGATGTGAAAACTGCAAGATCATCCGTCGCAAGGGTGTATTGCGCATCATCTGTTCGAAGAACCCCCGTCACAAGCAGAAGCAGGGATAAGGAGATCGTATGGCACGTATCGCTGGTGTCGATTTACCGAAAAACAAGACTGTTGAATACGGTCTGACGGCAATCTATGGTGTCGGTCTGTTCACCGCTAACAAGGTCTGTGCTCAGTTGGGCATCGACAAGAACAAGAAGTGTGACGACCTGACTGAAGAAGAACAAGGTAAGATTCGTCATCTCCTCGAAGACGAATACTCCGTGGAAGGTCAGCTCCGCGCAGAAATCACCTTGAACATTAAGCGTCTGCAGGATATTGGCTGCTATCGCGGCATCCGCCACCGCAAGGGCTTGCCCGTCCGCGGTCAGCGTTCCCGCACCAATGCCCGCACTCGTAAGGGCCCGAAGAAAACTGTGGCTAACAAGAAGAAGTAAGGAGATTCCTCGTGGCTGAAGAAGAAATTAAGGAAACTGCCGCCGCCGCCGAAGCTCCGGTTGCTGCCGCTGAAGAAGTTAAGGTCAAGAAGGGCAAGAAGCGTATCGACGTTCAGGGTATCGCCTGTGTTAACGCTACCTTCAACAACACAATCGTTTCTATCACCGATGCTCGTGGTAACGTTGT
Source organism: uncultured Fibrobacter sp. (assembly GCA_946186895.1). GTDB lineage: Bacteria > Fibrobacterota > Fibrobacteria > Fibrobacterales > Fibrobacteraceae > Fibrobacter. The sequence continues at coordinate 844 of CAMHOW010000114.1, read as the reverse complement.
GGCTTGGGGTTCCCCCGGTAATGCCGGTTTCAAGGGCTCCCGCAAGAGCACTCCGTTTGCTGCCCAGCTCGCTGCCGAAGCTGCTGCCCACAAGGCTATCGACCTCGGTATGCGCAAGGTGGATGTCCGCGTCAAGGGTGCCGGTGGCGGCCGTGAATCTGCCGTCCGCGCTCTCAAGAATGCGGGCCTCGAAGTCCTCTCTATTCGAGACGTGACGGGCATTCCGCACAATGGTTGCCGTCCTAAAAAGAAGAGAAGAGTCTAATCCAAAGAGGTATCGCCAATGATGTGGAAATCACTTCAAATGCCGCGCAGCTTCCAGAAAGTGGAAACCGGCGAAGATGGCCGCTATGCTAAGTTTGTCGTAGAGGCCTTGGAACGTGGCTGGGGTATCACCCTCGGTAACGCCCTCCGTCGCACGCTCCTTTCCTCCCTGCAGGGTGCGGCTATTGTCTCCGTGAAGATCGAAGGTGTCGAGAAGGAATTTTCGACGATTCCCGGTGTCAAGGAAGATGTCACCGACATCATCCTGAATCTCAAGAGCATCCGCGTGAAGCTCCTTTCCGATCACGACGAAACTTTGCACCTGGACGTGTCCGGTGACGGCGAAGTTACTGCCAAGTCCTTTATGGAAAATCCGGGTGTGGTCATCTTGACCCCCGATGTCCATATCGCTACTCTGAACGGTAACGCATCCCTTTCCATGGACGTGAAGATTTCCAGTGGCCGCGGTTTTGTCCGTGCCGACGAATTGAAGGACAAGGACGCTCCGATCGGCGTTATCGCTACGGACGCCAACTTCAACCCGGTGCAGAAGGTCGCGATGCACATCAGCGATACCCGC
>CAMHOW010000113.1 GCA_946186895.1 uncultured Fibrobacter sp. | reverse complement strand
GAAGATAGAAATAAATTGCTTCGAGCATTTCAATGTTCTTGGCTTGCGCAAGAAACCATTCAATGTGGAAAGTAATTGGTTTAGAGGCGACTGCGAAATTACAACTTATGCATTTGAAGAATTACTTGGAACAAAACTCCGAGCTCTGTACCAGCGCAAGAAAGGTCGCGATTTGTTTGACCTGCAGGTCGCCTTCGATAAAGGATTTGTGGATGCGCAAAAGGTTATGGAGTGCTACAAACAGTATATGGAATTTTCTGTAGGAAAGCCGCCTAGCTACAAGCAATTCATGCAGAATGTGGAATTGAAAATGCAGGATTCTGAATTTCTGGGCGATACCGAACTGCTGCTACGGCCCGATGCGGACAAGTTTGATCCGGAACGCGCCTTCCAGATGGTTCGGGATGTATTTATAGAAAGGCTTCCCGGCCGAAGGTAATTTTTAACACCGCGCCCGTGCCTGCTCCCGCTGCGACGCAAGCTTTGAGAACACCCCCGACGTGGTAGAGTATTAAAACCGTTTTTGCCCCGCTTTTTTATGCCTGTAGGCGGGGGGAGGAGTGAAAGATGAACGAGAAAGAGCTGATGCCGGCTGCCGAGAAGAACGAGATTATCGTTTATCAGCCGGAGGGCGGGGAATTCCACATCGAGGTTCGGGTTGAAAACGAGACTGTCTGGCTCACGCAAGCGCAGATGGCGGAGCTGTTTTCTACAGACAGAACGTCCATCAACAGGCATATCCACAATATCCTCCAAACGCAGGAATTAGACGAAAAGTCAACCTGTGCAAAAATTGCACAGGTTCGCAAGGAAGGCGGTCGGTCAATTAAACGAATGCTGCCCTATTACAACTTGGATATGATAATTTCTGTTGATTACAGGGTTAATTCCATTTGTGGCACCCGCTTCCGTCAATGGGCGAATCGGGTGCTTAAGGAACACATGCTTAAAGGGTTTAGTGTCAACCAAAGGCTCATTTCGCACGAAAACAGGCTGGAAAACCTCGATTCCCGAGTCATTTACCTCGAAAAGCAGGTAGATTTCTTCGTGAAGACGAACCTGCCGCCAAGCGAGGGGCTGCTGCCCGCTCATGCGCAGTGGAGCGGCTACGAATTTGCTGTGCAGTTGGTACGTTCCGCAAAAAAAGATCTCGTTATTATCGATCCATATGCCAACGACATGGTGTTATCTCTTATGGCAAAACGCGCTGAAGGGGTAAAAGCGACTATTTATTCTGCCAGAATTACCCATGCCATGAGGGAAGAAGAGGCTCGGTTGAATGGGCAATTCCCGACAGTTCGTTTGGAAAATATGCGTGAGGTCCACGACCGTTTTGTCATCGTCGACGACGTAGTTTATCACGTGGGAGCGTCGTTCAAGGATCTGGGAAATCAGATGACCGCTTTCTCGGTGCTGAACTTTGTTACCAAGGAACAGGTGCTCGCGATGGTGAAGTGATCGCCTCGCTTTTGCGTTAGGGTCGGATGCCAGGGAAACGCCATAACGGAACAGGCGAAAACGGGAAAATGGGAGAGAAAAGGTGCGTTATTGGCGATTTTGCCCCATCATGTGTCAAAAAATGCTAGTTTTTGTTGCTTTTATGTGCGGAAAAATGTAATTTTAGCAGAAAACATGTGTGGAAAAATGTAAAATGAGACGAACTGCCCTAAAAGATCTGACAAAATGGAAAGCTAGCACGAACCGTAAGCCACTGATATTGAACGGTGCTCGCCAGGTCGGGAAAACTTGGCTTCTGCGAGAATTTGCCAAGACCGCATACAAAAAGGAAGCCTATATTGTTTGCCGAAAGAATGACCTGGCCAAACAGGTGTTTGCCCGGGACTTCGATATTGGCCGAATCCTTCGTGATTTGAGCGCTTTGAGCAAGGTGGACATCACCCCTGGCGATACGCTGATTGTATTAGACGAGGTGCAAGATATTCCTGAGGCCATCGAGGCTCTGAAATACTTTTACGAACAGGCTCCAGAATACCATATTGCCGTAGCAGGATCACTGCTTGGAATATCGCTTCACCAGGGTGTTTCGTTCCCTGTTGGCAAGGTTGACGAATTGAATGTTTTCCCGATGAACTTTATGGAGTTCCTCGATGCCGTAGGCGAACAACAGTCGCTAACGTTGTTGGAATCACGCGACTTTAATGGAATAGCTCCGTTGCATGAGAAATTTGTTGACCTGCTTAGGCAATACTATTTTGTGGGCGGAATGCCCGAAGCGGTTAAGTTGTATGCCGAATCAAAAGCCTTGCAAGGTGTCCGCGAAATACAGAAAAGTATCTTGCGCGGGTATGAACAGGATTTTTCCAAGCATGCCCCCAAAGATCAAGTTGCAAAAATAAAGCTTGTATGGAAAAGTATTCCCTCGCAGTTATTCAAGGAGAACAAGAAATTTATTTATGGTGCGCTTCGTAAGGGGGCTCGTGCGACACAATACGAAGAAGCCATCGAATGGCTTGTCGATTCAGGCCTGCTGTACAAGGTGCCTCGTGTGTCTAGGCCCGCTCTGCCGCTAAACATATACGAAGAACTGAATATTTTTAAGCTGTATACGCTTGACGTGGGACTGCTCGGTGCGATGGCGAATACAGATGCCTCGCAAATTCTAATTAAAAGCGACTTGATTGCTGATTTCAATGGTGGACTTGCCGAACAATTTATTCTGCAGCAAATGAAAAGTAAGCGAATTGATCCGATTTACTACCATTCAACAGATGATTCTCGACTGGAATTGGATTTCTTAATACAGTCGGACGGTCGCCTTTTGCCCATTGAAGTCAAGTCGGGCGAATCGGTGCGCTCAAACTCGCTTTCTATGCTACTGCAAAAAACGCCTGGACTCAGGGCAATTCGTTATTCGCTGCGCCCCTATAAGGAACAAAATTTCCTTACCAATATCCCGCTTTATGCAGTGTAATGATGTATATTTACCCTTGGAGTATATCATGCCGAAGTTTTCTTTTGTGATACCCTGCTACCGCTCCGAAAAGACCATCACCACGGTGGTCGCAGAAATCAAGAGCGAGATGGCCGCCAAGCGCCCGGGCGACGACTACGAGATTGTGCTGGTGAACGACTGCAGCCCCGACAACGTGTGGAGCGTCATCGAGGGTCTCGCGAACACGGAGAAAAACGTCATCGGCATCAACCTGGCCAAGAACTTCGGGCAGCATTCCGCCCTGATGGCGGGCTACGGCAAGTGTACCGGCGAGTACGTTGTCTCGCTGGACGACGATGGCCAGGCCCCGCTGGATTCCCTGAACGACCTGATTGCCAAACTCGAGGAAGGCTACGACGTGGTGTACGCCTACTACCGCGAGATCAAGCAGAACCTGTTCCGCCGCTTCGGCTCGTGGATGGCCGGCAAGATGGGCGAGATGATGCTGGAGCCCCCGAAAGATTTCAAGGGCAGCAGCTTCTACGTGGCCCGCGGGTTCGTGATCCGCGAGATGTGCAAATACAACAACCCCTACCCCTACCTGGTAGGGCTGGTGTTGCGCGTCACCCGCAAGATTGCCTGGGTGGAGACCAACCACCGTGCCCGTCTTGAGGGAACGTCGGGGTATTCCTTCGCGCGCCTGCTGGGCTTGTGGCTCAATGGCTTTACGGCGTTCTCTGTGAAGCCACTGCGCGCCAGCACGTTCCTGGGGTTCTTCTTCGCCTTCTTGGGTTTTGCGTTCTCGATTTTCGTGATTGTCCGCAGGCTGCTGGGCATCACTACGGTAGACGGCTGGAGCACCATCATCGCGCTGCTGCTGATCATCGGCGGGTGCATACTGATGATGCTGGGCCTTATCGGCGAGTACATCGGCCGCATCTACATCTGCATCAACGACTCCCCGCAGTACGTGATTAAAGAAATAAAGGGGAAACTTTAACTATACCGAATTCGGTACAATTATTAAGGGGTCGGAATCGACCCCTTTTTGCATTTCCACGAAAGAAAAAAAATAATACACCTGTTGCTTTTATTAAAATTTTAATGTATATTATAGGTGTAGTAAAATTGTAGATTATCACAAGTAGGAGCTCTTATGCAGGTATATAGATGTGATGAATTGGCTGAGGTGACACCACCGGGGCGAACTTTGGCGGAAAAACTTGATGAAATGGGTCTTGACGCCAACGACCTAGCGGCACGCATGGGTTATACGCCCAAGGCAGTGAACGATATTCTGCAAGGTAATTGCCGCATTACACCGGATTCAGCCATTTCGCTTGAAATGGTTACAGAAATCTCTGCTGGGTTTTGGTTACGACGCCAAATGGCCTACGACGAATTCCTTTCGCGCGAAAAAATAAAAGCCTCGCTAACGGACCAGTCCCTTTGGAAAAAGTCCTTCCCTGCGGAGGTCAACATCCGCGAATGGGTTCAACAAAAGAAAGACGAAAGCAAATCCTTAATGCCCCTGCTGAAATTCTTTGCCGTAGCTTCCCCTCAAGCATGGGACGGCTATTATAAGAAAGCTCAGTTGAAGGTGGCTTTCCGCATTTCCTTGGCAGAAGTCAAGGACCCTTACGCCACATCTGCCTGGATTCGCCGTGGAGAAATTCTTTCGGACCGTGACCCCATGGAAAAACTTGGCCAACCCGCAGTGCGCAAGAATCTCAAGGCAGTACTCCCCAAAATCATCGCTTTTGCCGCCGCAAACAAGACGTTGCCCAAAAGAGCAAAGAAGATTACCTACTGGACCCCTGAGGCGGAGGTAGTTGATGAATGCATGACTGGCTTACAGGAACTATGCCGTAAAATCGGAATCCGCGTGCTGTTCGTGCAGAACTTCAAGAGTGCCCCAATACACGGCATGTACCGCTGGTACAAAGATGTGCCCCTTATCCAGCTCCACGACCGATTCAAGGAAAGGGCGACCATGTGGTTTACGTTCTTCCATGAACTTGCCCATGTGCTTTATCACGGCAAAAAGGGAATCTGCCTACAGAACATTGAAATTACGCATCACCATCCCGAAAAGGAAGACGAAGCCAACGCCTTCGCTCAGAAGTGCATGGTAGATGCCGGGTTCGAGATGTAGCTTGACAAACGAGGGTTAGAGATTGCCGCGGCCCCTAAAGGGGCCTCGCAATGACAACTAGCCGAGCTTCGCTCTAATCCAGTTGTTCGCGTTGGCAATGGCACCGGCAATCTTGTCGATTTCCTTAGTACCTGCCTGAGCGCGGTCGGGGCGTCCACCGCC
>CAMHOW010000112.1 GCA_946186895.1 uncultured Fibrobacter sp. | reverse complement strand
CCAAGTACGGTGTTAAGAAGAAAGGTGCCGCTCCGGCCAAGAAGTAAGGAAGTAGAATATGTCTAGAAGAAGAAAGGCTCTCCATCGCTCTATCCTCCCGGATCCGCGTTACAAGTCCACTCTCGTTACCGAACTCGTCGGTGTGGTGCTCAAGCAGGGCAAGAAGACCATTGCTGAACAGATCGTTTATACCGCTCTCGAAAAGCTTGGCCAGAAGCTCGAAGGTCCTGAGACTCCGCTCGAGAAGTTCGAAATCTGCCTCGACAACATCAAGCCCAAGGTCGAAGTGAAGTCCCGCCGCGTCGGTGGTGCCAACTACCAGGTTCCTATGGAAGTTGCCCCGGACCGCGCCAAGGCTCTCGCCCTCCGCTGGTTGCTCGATGCCGCCCGTAGCCGTAACGAAGCCAACATGGCTGACCGCTTGGCTGCCGAACTGGTTGCTGCCAAGAACGGCGAAGGCAACGCTGTCCGCAAGAAGAACGACACGCACAAGATGGCCGAAGCCAACAAGGCTTTCGCTCACTTCCGTTTCTAATTCTTGTTTAGCACAGAATTATCCTAGAGAAGGCTCCGCTCAAAAGCGGAGCTTTTCTGATATTTTTACATTTGGAAAAAATGGAGCTTATCATGGGTGTTATGAAACATGTCGTTGCGGGCAAACGCTTTGTCATTGCGAGCAGGCTGAAAGCCTTTGCGAAGCAATCTCTGGCCTTAGTTGCCGTCTCGTCTCTCGTCTTTTTTACTGCTTGCGGTGACGATAGTTCTAGCAGTTCGCCGGACAATAATAATGCAGGGCCTATCGCCGAAGGTGTAGCACCGGTATTTTTGAAGAAGGGTGACAAGGTGGCCCTGCTTTCGCCTTCGTATAGCACGCCCGATTCCAATATCCAGAAGACGGCTGAGGCTATAAAAGCCTGGGGTTTTGTGCCCGAGATAGGCAAGAACGTGGGTAAACTAGACGCCGGCAAGTATGCAGGCACTGTTCAGGAACGTGCCGATGACTTTATTGCGGCCCTCAAGGATACGAGCATCAAGGCGATTCTCTGTAACCGCGGTGGCTACGGCACTATCCAGCTGGTGGACTATATCGATCAGAAACTGGTGAAGGACAATCCCAAGTGGCTGATTGGGTTCAGTGACATTACCACGCTACATGCCATGGAGACCAAGGCTGGCGTGATGAGCATTCATGGTACCATGAGTTCGTTTATTGCAAAGACGGGCGGCACCGATGACAACAGCACACTCCTGCGTGACTTGCTCAAGGGTACGGTGCCTACGTACAAGGTGCCGAAGCATAAGCTTAACCAGACGGGCAAGGCCGAGGGTATCCTGGTGGGTGGCAACATGGCGACTTTCGTTCCGCTAGTTGGTGCAAGCGATATTGATGTATTTTCGAACGACGGGATTATCCTCTTTATGGAAGAGGTGGGTGAGTCTTTCCATAATATTGATCGCATGTTCAATAGCCTTGAACTGCACGGCGTGATGGATAATGTGAAGGGAGTTGTCTTGGGTGAGTTCGTGGAGTCTGAATCCGATATGGACTTGAAATTTGAAACAGCCGAGGAACTGCTTTCTAAGTACCTGAAGAAATACAACATTCCGGTTATATGCGGGTTCCCGGCAGGCCATGACGACGTGAACGTTCCGATTGTGATGGGAGCGAAGGTCAAGATGGAAGTTACCGCCGACGGTGCCACCCTTGCCTTTGACATGGACGGTGAAAAGAAAACTGTGGATACAGACAAGCTGACTAACGAGCCCAAGCTTTCGAAGACCGCCCGCAAGATGCTCGCTGGAAAGATTTTCTCTATTGAGGAATAAAGAGGTACTCTTGGTTGCGCGGCGATCTCTTTCCCGCTGTTCCTTGCCGCCTGTGGCGACGACAAGAGCAACAGCGCAAATGATGGTGACGAAACCGCTGAAGATTTCATGTTCACCTTGGAAGAACTCGAAGAAATGGGCGTGCCTATTTTCGAGTCTGCCGACGAACTTAAAAAGGAAAAGTGCGGCGACGAAAACGAGTTCGAGACGGTTTACGTAAAGGCTGACAGCAGTTTCTATATGTGCGACAATGGCAAATGGGACAATGACTTCAGCGGCGACATCTCATTCATTTCTAAAAACTCAGGAATGTTGGCTTACCCCGGTAATTTTAACATGGGACTTGCTATCCGTTGCATAAAGAAGTAGAAGCATCGCCGTCAAATCAATCAAAAAAATCCCGGAAGGAGAATCTTTCGGGACTTTTTGTTGTTTGGATTGGAGGGATGTTTATTATTTAATTGAAAGCCTGTAGATGCTTCGCGTGCTTGCCTCGGGTACGTCGATCGCGTGTTCGCCCGGAGTAAAGTGCTGTACGGCGCTTTGCCACAAAATGCGGCCCTGGTAGTCGAACTGTACGACGCTTGCCTTTATGGTCTTGCTTGTTTGCATGTAGAGCTTGCCGTCTTGCAGGCGAAAGGAGTTGCCGGTGGCCCTCCCGGTAGGCTTGATGCCCGTGTTACCGCTCAAAGAACTTGAGCTTATGTCCTGGCTGCTGGAAGAGGTGGGCTCCATCGCCTTCATCTTGGCGATGCCGGCCTTCCAAGCGTCCACGGCCTCCTGCGAGGTGTTGAGCGCCCAATCGCCTTCGTTCGCTTCCTTGCTCTGGCTAAACCACATCACCGCGAAAACGCGCGAGAAGTCCGTGGCGAAGTGCTCGAACATGTCGGTAATCCATTCGGCCTTGTTTCCGCCCAGTTCGGAACTGGAGATTTCGGCGATGAACAGCGGTTTGTCGATGTTCGCGAGCGCGTTGTAGGCCTTCTTGAAAACCTGCGAGAACGTCTGCCAGCTGGACCAGCTCTGGCATTTGCCCCAGTTGTAGCCGTCGATGGAGATGTAGTCCACGTATTCGTTGCCGGGGTAGTTGCCCGTAAGCGTTGTTCCGCTGCCCTGGTTCGAGGCGTTGGTGGTCCATACCCACTTGACGTTCTCGACTTTTTCTTCGCGGAATATTTTCACGATGTGGCGGAAAGCTTCGGCCACATTTGCGTCGGTGTTGCCGGCGCCCGATTTCCCTACGCCCCAGTCGTACCAGTCGCCATTCGCTTCGTGAAGCGGCCTGAGCCAGATTTCTTCGCCGTAGTTCTTGACGCCCTTGGCGTAGTCGCGGATGTATTCGTCAGCTTTGCCGTCGACCAGGTCCTGGGCACCGTATCCGTTAGCCATCCAGGTGACCACCAGCGTGGAGCCGTTGTCCTTGGCGACGTTGGCGTATTCTTCGGTTGCGTTCCAGTCGTTGATGTCGAAGAGCGCGAAATAACTAATAAGGTCGAGGTGAGTGCCCTGCAAATCCTGGAACGCCTGTACATTCTGCTGTGTGGGCTGCGGATACTGCCCCGGGCCACCGACCCAGGCGCCGACCTGAAAAGCTAATGTGGTCATAGGCAGGACCCCCAGAGCGAATAAGAATTTTTTGAACATAATGGACTCCTTTTGGCCAAAGTTGCCCCAAATCCCGTGTACTGATAAATTATTTAGAATATTGACTAAAGGATTTGTTAATTTTTTGATTGTTGTGCCAAAGTGTATCTTGTGTTATCCATTTAAGGGCATATAATGACCGTTGAATCCTTTTGCAATTGGCTGGAATCGTCTGGATTTAAGGACGGAGAGAGGCTTCCCTCCGTCCGGGAGGTGTCGAAATCCTTGGGGACCTCCACTTTTACGGTGTTTCGTGCATACAAGAAGATGGTTGGGCTTGGAAAGGTGTATGGGGAGCATGGTAACGGTTATTTTTGGGGTCGTAAGCCCGAAATTGCAGTTGCCCTCCACGAGCGCGAAGGGGCACGCCTAGAACGCCTGCTGTTAGATGCCTGGAAATCTGGCAAGATTTCTGCGGATAGCCCTCTCCCTTCGATCAAGGATTTGTGCTTGGCCTACGAGGCTTCGGCGGGCACGGTGCGGCGCACCCTTGAGGCGCTGCGGGACAGGGGGGTGCTTGAACGTAGGGGCCGCGGGCGATACTATTTTGCCAGCACGAGGTCTACGGCAGGCACAAAGGAAATCCTGCTTATTATGCGGTGTAACCCGGGTGGAGATTTCAACTGCCTCGGTGAACGGGAACTCGTGTTCATGCAGAAGGTGTATGCGGAGGCCCACCATAACAACCTCAAGGTTCGGGCGCTAGGGTATTTCGAAAAGGGCAGGTTGTTTCTGGATGCGGGCGGCAACCGCGTAGACATGGAAAGCTGTCGCCAGTGCTTTGGAGCCGTCGTCTCGACGATGCTGGTGTTCAACATAAGCAAACTCTTTGCCCTGCTTGCCTGCACGCGGTTCCCTATTTCGGTGTGGTGGGAGCACCCGCTATACGACATTCCCCGCGCGTTGAAAAAAGAAAGGCGCTACGCGTTCTTCAATTTGGCCTTTGGCGATTTCCCGGGGCGCGCGGTGGGACATTTCCTGAAAGACAAGGGTATGGAACGTGTCGCCTTTATTTCGCCTTACCACATGAGCATGTGGTCGAGGGACCGCCTGAAAGGACTCAAGAAGGTGGGGCTCGAGGTAATCGAAGCGACCGATGCGAGCCATGCGAGTCATTTTGATTTTATGCAGGAGAGGGGGGCGCCCGAACTTTTCAGCCGTATTTTGCTTAAGCTGGTGAAAGAGATCCCGCCTGTAGATGCGTGGGTCGTATCTAACGACAGGGTAGGGGTGGAACTTTTGTCGCTTGTGGAGCAGGGCAAACTTAGGCGCCCGCCTTACATGGTGTCATTCGACAATTCTAACGACAGCTACCGCAACCGCCTGGATTCCTTCGAGTTCAGCCTCGATGCGCTCGCGGAACAGTCCGTGTTTCATCTGGTATCCCCTGGTGTTACTTTGTACAAAAAAGACGATTTCCGCGAGCTTTCGGGGCATGTGGTGGAAAAATAAAGCCGGGCGTTACAGAAACCCCTGCGGCTCGGCCATAGCCATGCGAGCATGGCTGCGGCGCTCGCCTTGCATGGTTTTGCGGGCTGGCGTCTGAAGCCCGCTAGAAGGGGTAGTGAGCAACAGGGTGCGAACGAGGGGAAAACCTTCCCCTTTTAGCCCACGTTTTCTTTCGCCTATCGTCTTTCGTCTTTCGTCTAATTTCTATATTTTACACCGCAAAATTTTTCACACTAAACCAAAAGGCTAAAAAATGGCTTCTAAAATCAAATCCGTTGTTGCCCGCCAGATCCTCGACTCTCGCGGCAATCCCTCTCTCGAAG
>CAMHOW010000111.1 GCA_946186895.1 uncultured Fibrobacter sp. | reverse complement strand
TCGGACCGGAAAAGGTCCTGGGTCTGCACGTGGACAACGGCATGATGCGCCTCGGTGAATCCCAGAAGATTATGGACTTCCTCAGGGCGGAAGGCATGAACAACCTCAAGGTGCGCGACGCAAGCGAACACTTCCTCGCGAAGCTCAAGGGCGTGACTGCACCGGAAACCAAGCGCGGCATCATCGGTAAGGAATTCCTGACGGTCAAAGACGAGGAAATGGCGAAGCTCAACCTCGATCCGAACCAGTGGATGATGGCTCAGGGAACCATCTACCCCGACACCATCGAAAGCGGCGGCACCAAGAATGCCGACAAGATCAAGACGCACCACAACCGCGTGCAAGAAGTTTTGGACCTTATGGAAAAGGGCCTCGTGCTGGAACCGCTCGCCGACTTGTACAAGGACGAAGTCCGTGCCCTTGGCGAAGAACTCGGCATCCCGCACAACCTCGTATGGCGCCACCCGTTCCCGGGTCCGGGCCTCGGCGTGCGCCTGCTTTGCAGCGACGGCGTTCTCGCCAATGACATGGTGAAGTTCGAAGACGTGAAGGACACCGCCGGTCAGTCCCTCGCCGACTACCTGAAGGCGAACAACATTGCAGGCCGCATGCTCCCCATCAAGAGCGTGGGCGTGCAGGGCGACGGACGCACCTATGCGCAGCCGTTCCTCATCACCACACCGGGCTTAAGCTGGAAGGATTGCGAAAAGTTCTCAACCGAACTTGCCAACCGCTTCAAGGCCATCAACCGCGTCATCTACCAGATTGGTAGCGTCGCCGATGAAGATCCGAAGCTTGTCGAACAGTACGCCACCCGCGAAAACTTCGATACACTCCGCAAGTTCGACAATATCTGTACCGAATTCCTGCAGGCAAACGACCTGTACGAAAAGATTTGGCAGATGCCGGTGGTTCTCGTTCCGCTCCGTACGGCAAACAAGCCCTGCATCGTGATGCGTCCGGTGAACTCCACCGAAGCAATGACCGCAAACTTCGCCGAAATCGACCAGGGTCTGCTCGCAGGTCTCTGGCGCAAGTTCGAAGCAGAAGGTGCCGGCAGCCTGTGGTACGACGTAACGCACAAGCCCCCCGGAACCATTGAGTGGGAGTAATTTAATTATCCTCTGGAGTAAGGTCTAACCGACCACAGTATTCATGAAATCAGACAGGCGTTTTGCAAACGCCTCCAGGGAGCATTGTTCCAAAAGCCTCTGGGCGGCCTCTTCATTGACAATGTTCTCACCGTCTAGGACACTGCGTAAAATGCGGCCAAAGCCCTCAGCGTCATTAGGGTCTTTCAAAAGGGGCACCACCCCATTCAAATTTTCCGCGATTCCGCTTGTTTCTGCTGCTACGGCAGGGGTTCCACAGGCAATAGCCTCGATGGGCGGCAACCCAAACCCTTCCATAAGCGAAGGATAAAGCATCAGGTCCGAATTCCTATAGAACGCCACCAGCAAATCGTCGGATATTCCATTAAAATGGAAAACGTTCTTTAAGCCCATCGAATCCAAATGCTTTGCCGTTTCAGCACATAGCCTTCCCACACGGACAAAGGCCACATCAGGGTTCAGCCTAGCCACTTCAAAAAAAGTCTTCAGATTTTTCCTAGGCTCATCCAGGCTGATATTCAGGCAAATGCCCCGAAATCCGTTCACGCCACGCTCACACCAAAAGCCAGCGCGCTGTTCCAGGCTCGGCCGGTCCTGGGCCTTACAAAAGAGATTCCCACGAATCGGGCAGCCCACCACCGCCGATAGCCGGGGTTTACCAAAATAGGCGTCAGATTCACCTTGTGTATAACGGGAATTAAAGACAAAAGCATCAGCCCCACGTGAAGGATCAGCAAAGAGCTTTCGGAATAAGAAATACTTTAGACTGTGACGATGTAGCGAATTCCAAAATATATCGTGAACCATCACCACGACCTTTGCGTCCGGCCGAACCGCACGAATTCTCGGTACAAGGTAACCAATTCCGGAATGAATCAAAAAGACTACGTCAAAGGGTTTCGCTTTCAAAGCCCCTGCAAGCGTGCCCCTATTAGTCCAGAGTCCCGTATACCGATCCGAAAGCCAAAGTATTTCGCCGTCATAGCCGGCCAATTTCAGGGCAGCAAGGGAATCCTCCGCCAAACGGCCAAAACTGGTAAAGGGATTCTTGTCGCAGACAACCAGGACTTTCTTACCCGCGGCCATCAGACCCCTCGTCAAACCAACGCTGTAAAATAATGGCCGCAGCGGCACAGTCTATGACCGCCTTATTGGCCTTCTTTTTCTTAACGCTCCAATGAGCAGTCTGCTCCTGGGCCTGCACGCTGGAGAAAGATTCATCCTGTGTGTGGATTTTCATGCCCGGAAAGCGCAAGGCCAGGTCCTTGATAAAAGCCTCCACCACCACATTCTTTCCATCCTTACGGCCATCGGGGTGGTAGGGCATGCCCACCACAAACTCGTCTATCTTGTTTTGCTTGACCAGCTGATCCAGACGTTCATACAGGGAGGTTGTCTTACAGTCGATAGTTTCTCGAGGGAACGCCATGCGAATCTCGGAATCCCCAAAGGCAATCCCTACACGATGTTCACCGTAATCAATGGACAGGTAATTCACGCATTACTCCGGATAGGCGCAACAGCGGAAACCGATAACGGGAGACTTGTAATAAGCAGAAGCTCCACGATAGGCCGTAGTCTTGCCCGTCAAGAACACCACTTCGATATGGTCAGGCACGTACTTGAGGCCATTACTGATGGTCTCGAGCCATTTATCCCCGCCGTTCTTGTATTCGGAATAGAGGGCGTAATCCGTACCGATAACCGCACCTGTCGTGTCCTGAACCTTGAAGAACTGCAAGGAATCCTTAAAATCCTTGGTCCGCAAAAGCTTGTAAAGAGTTCTCGTGGTATCAGCCGCATAAACCGTATCTACCTTGGCACCTTCACGATACAAGAAAACAGAATCCTTCACATATTCCAGACGGGTAAAATAAGGGAACGACCGGTTCGTGCAATAAGCAATTTCTTCCCTTTCCAAACCGTTGAACACTTTATAACTTCCACCCTTCACCACGGCAGCCGAATCTTCGGAACGGCCCCTCGCCCATTCCTGGAGCTGTCCCGGGAAATCCCTAATGCCCATAGGGTTCACACAACGCGGGTTGCGTAGAGTTATGTCGTTTGCACTAGCAGAATCATTGGTCGCCACGTTGCAATAACTGAACAGGTATTCCGTAGCATCAATTTCGTCTTCTTGAAGCACCCCGTAAGAAAGCGTGCCGCCAGAAAGACAGACCCGTTCCCAATCTCTTTCATTACAGAGACTCACCTTGAATCCGCTGGCCGTAATCGCTTCGCAGGTTGCCAGGGCTTCGGAGTACAGCACATTGCTCACGAACTTGCCGGAATCATCCTGGTGTTCAAACCTTTCCATACAGAAAACCGTATCTTTAGAAACAGACACCGGCAGGAACCCGTCTGGGCAAGTCACCTGTTTGGCAAGGCTTCCCGGGGACACCGCAATAGTATCAATCAATGCTACAGAATAATATCCCGACTTATCCTTGGAACGAATCCTTAGAATCAAGGTATCCCCAGGAGAAACCCAACGAATAGTGTCCGTCACAAAGGAACCGGTAGAGGCAACCTTCATGGTATCGGCGCTTCTTGTGTACAAGATGGAATAACGGCCTTCTCCACCCACGTTATCGTAGGTTATCCATTCCTTTGAAGCCGTGTCGTAATAGTCGACTACGTATGACGCGACCGTATCAAAGCAAATTCCAAATCCACAGGTATCGGGAATCCACAAAACCGTATCCGCAATAATCCCATGGTTCTTATTCGTTGGATCAAGGCTCCGATTCCAGAAAATCCGCAGGCGGTTGTTGCTGTCGAGCCGAGCCATTCCCGGGAACAGGGTATCTTCCAACACGTAGAGCTTTGTAGGCATCAAGGGCGCAATGGAATCGGTAGTCATGAACAGTTGATAAGATTCTACCGTGGCCACACCCTCGTTACCGGAGGAATTTCCGCTAGAATCCCAAGACGAGAGCCCGATATTGTATTTGGACTGCGCCTTCAGGCCTTCGAACACCACGCGGAATCGGTTCAGGCTATCTGTATCGAAGTCGAATCCTTTACCATCCAACACCACAAAGCGCAAATAGTTCTTCACGTTATTATCGTGACTAACTCCGTCCACCCAGACAGAATCATTGTTGGCACGGATTCTGGCGTGACGCTTGTAGAGTACACCACCAGTCATATCCTGACCATTGGGTGCATAGAGGCTGATCTTGACATTGCGCAGGTCCTCGTTCTTGTCCGGAGAATAAAGGACAATGTTGTAGCCCACAATGGGGCCAGAGAGTTCCATGGGCTTGTAAAAATCCGTCTGGTCCGTAGGTCTGTACCATTCAATCAGGGCGCCTGTAGTCCATACGGAATCGTAGAGGCTCACCCGAGACGGCGGCATATCGTCGCCAAAATGAATGAACACCCGCTGTACAGCTCCCGGGTCGTCATTGTCGTCGTATTCGCAATAAAATGCCACCTGAAGGCTGTCATAGGTATCCCGGAAATCCTTCACATACTCCGTCACATCGATGGTGTCGTAAAGAGCCTTGGTCCCTTGAGGGTAGTCGAAACTGGCCGTCGCCTTCGAAACCTGGTCCGAAGAAACCGCCTTGGAAGTGTCGTCCAAAACGGTAGTGTCCACCCACATGTAGATGCGGGCCAAGTTTTCCGTTTCAATGGGATAACGGAGCCTAATGCGGTAACAGGCAGAGGTATCGCCTTCGGTAGCGCAGGACCGGAGCACGCTCACATCCGAGGCTTCCCTGTCGAACAGGAACTCGATAGTACTGTCGTCGTCGGAACAGGCCATCAAGGAAACGGCAAAAAAAGCCGCCCACATGGTGAGTACAGCCGGCCAAAACAGGGGCCTACGACACAGGTCTTTCAGACCGCAAAACATCATCTGGTTACAATATAGAAAAAAGCCCTATTCCAGGACAAACCTACGATTCGCCACAAAATAAAAACGGCCGCTACAAGAGCGACCGTTCAAATCGAAACAAAATCGAATTAGGCTTCTTCGGGATAGACAGAAACCTTCTGACGCTTTGCATCGAGGCGTTCGAACTTCACCTTGCCGTCAACCAGGGAGAACAAGGTGAAATCCTTGCCCATGCCCACGTTCACGCCACTGTGGAAGTGAGAACCGCGCTGACGAACGATGATGTTGCCAGCCTTGACGGTTTC
>CAMHOW010000110.1 GCA_946186895.1 uncultured Fibrobacter sp. | reverse complement strand
AACCCGTGCCAAACGCAAAAAACGCCCATTTTGTTTCGTTCTGAAACAAGAAAAAGCCCTGGAAAGGGTCAAAAACGCCGTGTTTCATATTAAAACACCCCTTCCAGTAAACGCCGCTATAAGCCTATGCAAAATAAATTATATTGTCCAAAAAATTTTTTCTTTAAATTGATTTAAAATAAGGATTCTTTCATGAATAAAATACCCCTGTTAGTTATTGTATTCACTGCTTTGACAATGTTTTTTTCTGCTTGTGGTAGCGACAAAGGCTCTAGTGCCGACGACAAATCCAATGAAAAAGTTGATGTAAAACAAGGGAGTTTCGTAGATTCACGTGATGGAAAATCATATAAGACTGTTTTCTTGGGTGATCAGGAATGGATGGCAGAAAATCTGAATTATGCGACAGCTGGAAGTTATTGTTATGACGGGCTTGATCAAAACTGCACTGAGTTCGGGCGTTTGTACAGTTGGTACGAAGCGCAGGAAGTATGCCCAGAGGGGTGGCATTTGCCAACAGATGAAGAGTGGAATCTGATGCTGGATTTCGTTGGTGGCAAGGAGGTTGCTGGAAGAAAGTTGAAAAGCGCCAGTGGATGGGAAAATGACGGTGGATGGGAAAATGATTTGAAAGGAGACCGTTGTAACGGACTTGACACTTACGGTTTTTCTGTGAAACCTTCTGGTAATTGTGCTTTTGATAATGTTTGCTTGGGAACTTTTTTTGCTGACTTTTGGTCCAATAAAAGCCATGGTACAACCAGCGCTTACTATTGGAGTTTTTCTTTCTCTACAGATTCCGTTCTTTACTATGACGGTGAATATAGAGGTAATCGAAAGTCTGTCCGCTGTCTCAAAAATAATTAAGATATATAGGGTTATAAAGCAGTTTTCAAAATTCTTAATCCAATCCCAGTACGAGCCGGATAGCGGTTAGGGCCTGATGGGCGGCACAGAGCATGACCCGAGGGGCCACAAGCCCGACGACTTCATCTACATCGTTTTGGCCGTCGCCACAGAGATAGAATCGGTCCGTAATCTTGCGGGTCTTTATAGAATTCCCGCTGTCGTAGCTTGCCATTCCGCTGGCGGCGACCAGATATTTTTGAGGAAGTTTCTCCAGGACCGTATCCACCAGCATGGCCTTTGCGTCGGCCTTGTCGAAGGCTTCGCAGATGATATCAGCACCTTCCAAGAGCGAGACGACATTCTTTGCCGTCACGCGCTCCTGATGGACTTCATACAGCACGTAGGGGGCGATTTCTTTCAGATTCTCGAGGAGGGCTTCTGCCTTGGGGATGCCCACCTGGTTCATCTTGTATTGCTGGCGGTGTAGGTTGGTGATGTCCACCGTGTCAAAATCGATTAGGATAAGCTTGCCGACGCCAGCGCGGGCGAGGGATATGGCGATATTGGAGCCAAGGCCACCCAGCCCGCATACGGCGATAGTGGCCCGCTGGAGCTTTTCAACAGCAGAAGAGCCCTGTTTCTTTACCAGAGCTTCTAGGATTTGCTTGCGAGAGGGGAGGTCGGCAGCCATCAGCCGCCACCTACGAAATTCACGACTTCGACACAGTCTCCGTCGGCAAGGACTGTCTCGCCGTACTTGGACTTGGGAACGATTTCACCGTTCCGTTCCACGGCGATACGGACCTGGTTATAACCAGCCTCGGCAATATAGCTTTCCAGCGTCTTGCCTGCGGCATCTACGTCCTGTCCGTTAACCTTAAGCATACTTCAAATATAATTTATTATAAAGGTAGGGTAGATTCCGATGCGTCATGGTGGCCTTGAGCCACCATCTAGATTCCGGCTCAAGGCCGGAATGACGTTGCAATCGTTAACATCATTAAAAAATTGTCAATTTCTAGGTTAAACGAGCTATCCGACCTATTTCCCGGACGAAACAATCACCTTCGCGGTTTTCAAGATCTTGTTCTTGAGCTTGTAGCCCTTCTGAAACACGGTGACCACGTGGCCTTCGGGCACAGTCTCGCTGGGCTGCTGCATCAGGGCTTCGTGCATGTTCGGGTCGAATTCCGCACCGGTGGGGTCAATCTGCTCGAGGCCCGCGTCGGTGAGAATCTTCGCGAACTGGTTGTAGATCATCTGCATGCCTTTTTCAAAGGCTTCCAAATCCTGGGCCTTGTTTTCGCTGGCAAAAGCGCGCTCGAAATTGTCCTGCACTTCGGAGAGCTTTTCAAGGAGCTTGCCGTTGGCGGTTTCGATGAGTTCCAGCTGTTCCTTGGCGGTACGGCGGCGGTAGTTGTCGAATTCGGCCATCAGGCGGAGGTTGCGGTCGTTGGCATCGGCCAGCTGCTGCTTCAAGGCTTCGGTCGGGTCGACTTCTGCGGCAGCTTCGGCAGGCTGTTCGGCAGCCGCTTCTGCGGACGGTTCAGTGCCAGATTCGGCCTGAGCGTCGCCAGCAGCCTGGGCATCGTCCTTGTTGGCCTCGGCTTCCATCTTCATGGCGTCTTCGGCGGCCTTTAATACATCCTGTTCGTTCAAATCTTCAGCCATTTCTATAGAATCCTTAAAAAATTGCCTGTTGGGCATGCGTTTTACTTTTTCGTGCCAAATTTAGCAAAATATATGCCAAAGGTAAATCAGGGGAATTTGAGTGTAAAACCAAGCATAATAGTATTATTGTGAAACAAAGCCCTCTCTCGTTTTCTATATTTTAGTTTACATAACCCGCATTATCGGCAATTAATATACATTAAAATTGGCGATTTTAATTCATTAAGGCCAAACCTATAACTCTATTCTTTATATATTGTAAACACAATGAAGATATCTTCTACCATATCGAAATGGATTCTTTTTGTCGTTACCGTAGCCTTCACAGGTGTTCTCCTGCAGGGCTGTGCGGCGGCGCGCAAGATCGACGCTGCTAGTATTCTGTCCAAGACAAAGCTGGAATTCAAGGAACTCCAACTGGATTCGGTAACGATCAATCCAGACCTGTTCGAAAATATCAAGGACCTAAAATCCACGCTATTACCGAACCCCCAAGTAGTCCTCATGGTCCAAAATTTGGCCCGTGGAATCATTGAAAAGGAACTGGGCAAAGCACACCTGACAGCCATCATGACGGCAAAAAACCAGAGTCCAGACACCCTGTGGATCCGGGAGCTGAAGGCTGAACTTTTCCTGGATACCCTGATAGAGCTTCCGCTGCAGCTGAAGGATTCCACTGTCCTTTTGCCCGGAGTAAACGATCTTACGCTTACGACCAAGTTCCCGCTAGACAAGCGACTTCTTGGCCTCGCATCAATTACCAAGTACAAAATCAAGGGGGAGATCTTCGTCTCCCTGGAGGCCGAAGGCCCCATGGTCTCCTTTGATTTTGACATAGAACATCCCATTTCGCCCGAAGAAATGCGCGCCCTGGAAGACAGGGCCCGGAAATCCCTTTTGGACGGCCTTGTCAGTGACTGGGTCTATTCCATTTTCCCGAAGGAATGATTATGAAACTCCCCCGTCGTTTTGTCCCCGAAAACCTGAATCCCGATGACGAAAAGAAAATCAGCGAGCTTTACCGGAGCCTGCTCTTGCGGGACGTTCCCGCTGCCGCCACTCCCCTACGGGACTGGATTTTGGACTGGAGCGAGTTGAATTCTGTTCTGGGCGAAGTCAGCTGCCGCCGCTACGTGGCCATGACCTGCGACACCAAGGATGAAAAGGCGGCCAAGGCCTATGCCGACTTTGTGGAAAACATCCAGCCAGTCATCAACGAGTACGACGACAAGCTGAACAAGAAACTGATGGCTCACCCCGCCAAGAACGAACTCAAGGGCGAGTTCGGCGAATGGTTCAAGGGCGTGCAAGTTTCCCTGGACCTGTTCTCCCCCGACAATATTCCCCTGGAAACCGAAGAAAACAAGGAAATCCAGGCCTACCAGAAGATTACCGGCGGCATGAGCGTGGAGTTCGAAGGCAAGACTCAGACCATGCAGCAGATGGCGACCTACATGGAAAACACAGACCGGGGCTTGCGGGAACGGGCCTGGCGGGCCATGTGGGAACGCCGCCTCAAGGACAAGGACGCCCTGGACGGAGCTTTTGATAAGTTATTCAAAATCCGCAAGGATGTGGCCAAGAATGCCCACTGCAAGGACTTTATCGACTACATATTCCTCGCGAAGCACCGGTTCGACTACTCCCCCGCCGACTGCGAAGCCTTCCACGAAAGCATCGAGAAGCTGGTGCTCCCCCTGCTGAAAGAAATCTACAAGAAACGCGCCCAAAAGATGGGTCTTGAAAAGCTCAGGCCTTGGGACCTGGACGTTGACCCGCTGAACAGGCCCGCCCTCAAGCCATATTCTAGCGGGGCGGAACTCATCGAGAAGGTGGACCGGATTTTCGAAAGCATCCACCCCCAGGCAGGCAAGTGGGCCAGGGAGATGCAGGCCCAGAACCTCATCGACCCGGATTCCAGGCTCGGCAAGGCCCCCGGCGGCTATCAGATCGGCTTTGACGAGAGCCGCCTCCCCTTCATCTTCATGAATTCCGCCTGCACGGACCGGGACATCTACACGCTCCTGCACGAATCGGGACACTCTTTCCACCAGTTCGCCCTGGCGAACCAGCCTATTGTGGCCTACAGGGATGTTCCTGCGGAATTTGCAGAAGTGGCCAGCATGAGCATGGAGCTTATCGGCATGTCCAATCTGAAACCCTTCTACGGTGACGACCACGAGGCCATTTCCCGCAGTATTTTGGGCGAACTGACGGATGTCATCTGGCTGTTCCCCTGGGTGGCCAGCGTGGATAGTTTCCAACACCGCATCTACAGTTTCCCGGAGCACACTGCCAGTGACCGCATGGACATCTGGAACGAAATCATGGACCGTTACGATGCCGGCATCGACTATTCGGGCCTGGAGGCGGTCCGCGGGAACCTGTGGCAGAAACAGCTGCACATTTTCGAGTGCCCGTTCTACTACATTGAATACGGGATAGCCCAAATTGGCGCCCTGCAGGTGTGGGCAAACTTCAAGAAGGACCCGAAAAAGGCCATCGACGACCTTTTCAGGGCCGAAAGTCTTGGAAGTAGCCGTCCCCTGCCGGAACTTTTCGCTGCCGCGAATATCAAGTTCGACTTCACCCCCAAGACCCTTGAACCGCTCATGCAGGTCGTCTGGGATGAGCTTGGCAAGCAATAGGCCGTAAAAAGTGGCCAATTTTCGCAATTTTTATAGGAAAAATGGCAAAAATTGGTTGACAAGTGCACAAAATCAATCTATATTTGGCTCCACATCCTAAGGAGGGATGGCCGAGTGGTTGAAGGCGCACGCTTGGAAAGCGTGTTTACTTTACG
>CAMHOW010000109.1 GCA_946186895.1 uncultured Fibrobacter sp. | reverse complement strand
TGCCGACGGCCTCTGCCGTGGTGGCCGACCTGGTCTCCCTGGCCCGCTCCGTGGATACGGGCAAGCGCAAGGCTCTCCCCATGGGCTGGTTCAACGAGAACAACTCCGCTGACCTGGTGCCCGTGTCCGAGACTTCTGCCCGTTACTACTTCCGCTTCACCTCCAAGGATGCGCGTGGCGTTCTGGCCAAGATTACCGGAATTCTCGCCGAAAACCGCATTTCTATCGAGACCATCATCCAGAAGAACGTGAAGGATCCGGGCAAGGTTTCCATCGTGGTCATTACGGAACGTACCGAGGACTGCAGGGCTTCCAAGGCTGTAGATGCCATTGACGCTCTGTCCGAAATCGTGGAAAAGAGCCAGGTTATCCGATTCCTGGTCTAGTCCGTGGTTTTCGGGACGGCTGTTTTGTAGATTAGTACTGTATGATTCGTGCCGCCACATTGGAAAGGGTGCTTTTGCTCCTTTCGGATTTTCTCGCCCTGACAATCTGCTTTGTCTTGGCGTATTGGATTCAGTTCCATAGTGGTTGGATTGCCGAAAAGTTTGACCCCACCAAGACCCTGGATGCCTATTGGCATATCGGGTGTGTCTTGAATATCTGCTGGCTTGCCTGGTTCACCTTTACGGGGCTTTACCGCACATGGCTTTTGCAGTCTAGAACCCTGCAGATTCTGCGGGTGCTGCGGGCGGTCTTTGTTGGCATTGTCCTGATTATCATCGGGCTGTTCGGCTCGGAGTTCATGGGCAAGGTGGCTGCAGGCGCTCCCCTGAGCGGCGACTATATCTACGGTTCCAGGTTTACCTGGATTCTCGTTTACGGTGTCTTTGTTCTGGTGTTCGTGGCCGTTTTCCGCATGGGCCTTTATCTTGGGCTTAGGTCGCTGCTCCGTCGAGGTTACGGGGCGAACAAGGTGCTTGTCCTTGGTTGTACGGACTCTGGCAAGAACATTACGGAGGCCCTGAAGAACGCCCCAGAAGTGGGTCAGCGTGTGGTGGGCTTTGTGGACGAACGCTACCAGGTGATGGACCATCTTTTCTGTGACATTCCCGTTTTGGGCAAGTATTCAGACTTGCCGACCTTGGTCAAGAAGCTAGGCATTTCGGGAATCATCATCGCTCACGACAGCTCTTCGCCCCAGGAGATTATGCGTGTGCTGGTGTGGGTTTGCGAGTTACCCTTGCACATCTACATAGTGCCGGAGCTTTACCCGGCTGTTAACGGGCGGTTCAAAGGGAACCTGGTTCACGGTTTCGAGCTGCAGGAACTTTTCCCCCTGGCCATGCCGCCCTGGCAGGTACAGATCAAGCGCTTTTTGGACATTGTCATTGCGGGCTTTATCGGGATCTGCTCTTTGCCTATTTGCCTGCTGGCGGCCCTTGCTATCAAGCTAGATGACCATGGCCCTATCTTTTATTCCCAAGAACGTATCGGCCTGTACGGCAAGCCCTTTACGGTCTACAAGTTCCGTACCATGCGTACCGATGCCGAAAAGTCCGGTGCCCAGTGGGCTACCAAGAAGGACCCCCGCATTACCCGGATAGGGCATTTCTTGCGCAAGACCCGCATCGATGAACTTCCGCAGATTTTCTGCGTGCTGAAGGGCGACATGAGCATGGTGGGGCCCCGCCCCGAACGTGCGGTGTTTATCGGCAAGCTCCGCGAGCAGATTCCTTTTTATATTGGCCGCCTCAAGATGAAGCCCGGTCTTACCGGCTGGGCCCAGGTGCGCCACCATTACGACAACAGCATTGAAGATGTGCAGATCAAACTGCAGTACGACATGTATTACTACGAGAACATGAGCCTGCTTCTGGATTTCCAGATACTGGTGCGTACAGTGTACGTTGTGCTGACAGGAAAAGGAGCGCAGTAATGTACGGAGATTGTTCGACCCCGGTATTCCCGACCGAAGATGCCCTGACCATGATTCGCTTGGCCCTTGCCGAAGACGTGCGTACGGGTGACGTGACCAGCGAATGGACTATTCCTGCCGACCAAAAACAGCATGCCCGCCTGATTGCGAAAGAAGATGGCGTGCTTGCGGGTTTGCCTGTAATGGAACTGGTTTTTCAGGAACTGAAGGCAAACGTGAAGGTGACGCTCCACAAGAAAGATGGGGACGTGGTGAAGAAGGGAGACCTGATTGCCGAAATGGACGGCACCACCCACGAGCTGTTGACCGGTGAACGTACGCTACTGAACTTTATCCAGCAACTTTCGGGCGTGGCCACCGTGGCCCATACCTTCCAGGAAGCCCTGAAGGGCGGCAAGACCAAGGTGCTGGACACCCGCAAGACGGTACCCGGTTTCCGCACGTTGCAGAAGTACGCCGTGCGTGTAGGTGGTGGCTCCAACCACCGCATGGGACTTTTTGACATGGTGCTGGTGAAGGACAACCATATCGCCGCTGCCGGTGGAGTGCTAGAGGCCCTTGAAGTTGTTAAGAAGAACAACAAGCAAGGCCTGATGGTGGAAATGGAAGTGGAAAACTTCGACCAGCTGCGGGCCCTGTTGAACAAGGGCGTAGACGTGATTATGCTCGACAACATGAGCAACGAGATGATGGCCGAAGCCCTGAAGATCATCAAGGAAAGCGGCGACAAGTGCCTGGTAGAGGGCTCTGGCAACATGACGCTGGAGCGTGCAAAGGAAATCGCCACCCTTGGCCTGGACTACATTTCTGTCGGTGCGCTTACCCATAGCGTGAAGGCCCTGGACATCTCCATGCGGATTTAAGAACAATGAAAAAGAATTTGAAAAAGTCGGATACGTTCTCTTTCGTGGTGGATGTGGGCAACTCCCACACGGTACTTGGTATTTTCAAGGGCGACAAGGTGGTGGACCACTGGAGGCTTACTACCCGCAAGGAGACTACCAGCGACGAGGTGATGAACCGCATCGGTGGCCTGATCCGCTTTTCTGAAATCAAGCCGTCGACCATTACCCACGTGGGCCTTTCGACGGTGGTGCCTGCCCATGAACGCCCGTGGATCAAGGCGCTGCAGACGCTCTTGAAACGCCCCGTACAGGTGGTGAGTTCCGACAACTGCCTGGGTTGCCCAATCGCCTACCCGAACCCGGCCTCCCTGGGAGCGGACCGTCTCTGCAACATTATCGCCCTTCGTGACCGTGGCTACAAGGATGCCATCGTGGTGGACATGGGAACGGCCACGACCTTTGACGTGATGAAGGATGGAGGCTTTGCGGGTGGTATCATTATTCCCGGCATCAGTGCCAGCTTGGACGTTTTGACCGAGAAGGCGGCAAGGCTCTTGCCGGTGAGCATCGAATGGCCGGAGCATGTGATTGCCAACAATACCGATGATGCTATCCGTGCGGGTCTCTTGTACGGGTTCATGGCAGAGCTCGAAACCTTGGTGGCCAAAATCAAGGCCGAGATGGGCAAGAAGAAGGTCCCCGTGTTTGCTACGGGTGGTTGGGGCCGCATGGTCATGGGCCACAGCAAGGTGATTGATACCTATGACCCCTACCTGACCCTGAACGGGGTGCGCCTGGTAGCCCTCCACGGGAACGGTGCCGCCGATATCGAAGGCGAAGAAGAATAGCCAATTTTTTTACCAAAAAGGAAAAGGCGCCGCGGGGCGCCTTTTGTTGTATTTTTCGTTGGAAACTTGCGAGATTAGTGAGCGTCGCAGGCGTTATAAGTGCCGATTTCCATAATGTTGAAATTGTAGGAACCGTCATTGTTCATGAGCTGGAATTTCAGAGAGCTTATCTTTGCTGCAGCTTCTTCGCCTGAAAGCTTTGTTGCTTCCGGAGCCCAAGTCGGTTGCTCAAAATCGGACCAGCTGAATCGCATAGTTTTGAGTGCGACACTCTTGGGTAAGGTGACGAACGGATTGGCGTAACCTACGTCTTTGTCGCCGTCAACACCCAAGCCGATTTGAATATCGATCGGTGAATCACTGGTGTAGGTTATGCAGATACCGTCAGCCCATTCACCCTGTGTGGCATCGCCGATTTCGGCTTCGTGTGTGGTGCTGTTTAGCCCAACCACGTCAAAAGCAACTACAACATAGGGTTTGATTATCAATTCATCTTGTTTCAAGATTGCCGTTCCGCAAAGGCCACCGCAGTAGTAGATAATGTTGTCAAAGGAGTTGTCGTCATAGGCGGTCCCTCGTTTGGCGGGCCAGACAATGGTAGATTTTCCACCATTTTCGTTATCGTCGGCCGTCCACCACCAGCCTGCAGTCTCGGTTCCGTTGTCCAGGGGGGTGACTGCGCGGTATACTTTTGCGGCGGAAGAGGGCCACCAAATGTCTCCGTAACCGGAGAATGGAGCCATTACGGCACTTGCCAACAATTCAATGTTTCCGTTATAGGTGCCGGCTTCAATATCCTGGCTCCACTCGTCGCCAGTAATAGGCCCTGCTACAAAATGGGTTACATACCTGGCGCCAGCGGCGTTTTCTATGAGTTCCATTTTATAGTAGATGCTGTTGTTGTAATACTGGTCAAGCAGGTTTTCCAACTTCAGGTTGTTTCCGAGGAATTGACGGTATCCATCATCTTCGTCGCCCATGAAGTCAAGGTTGAACTTCTTGTAACCGAGCTTTGTGAGCTCAAGTGTGAACTTGCTTGTGGTGATGCCGGTCTTCAGCTTGGGACCGTATTTGGCGTTCCAGTCTACATAGTCGTCCAGGGGGGCAAAGTATTCGTCCCTATCGGGAGCTTCGCTTGAACTGCTCACGCTGCTGGAACTCTTGGCGGAGCTGGAGCTCTTGCCGGAGCTGCTGGACTTGCCGCGGCTGGAAGAAGACGAGGCAGAAACAGAACTGGAGGTGTTGACTTTTGCGCTAGAACTCTGAACGACATTGGCCTTGCTGCTGGAACTTGTGGGCTTGGTCTTGTCGGCCGTACTGGGATCCTTTTTGGGAATAGCCGCTCCGACTTCAAGCCAGTCTCCGTTGTTGCACCAAAAAAGAGCTCCGGTGGTGGAGAGCCTGACGGTGTCGAGTTCGTCACAGTACCTTGGAAGTGCGTCGACGGCGGCGATATGTCCTTCGCTGCTCAATCCGTTATCGCTACAGGCGACAAACACTCCGGCCCCAAGAAGGGCGGTAAGTGCTATGAGTTTACGTTTCATTTGTTTCTCCTCGAATGATACGCAACAAATTGGGTGAAATTTAGTTTTCTACAACGACTTTTTCTACCGCCTTGCAGGAACCGTAGGTACCTACGCTGGTGATGTTGAAGTCGTAGCTGCCTTCTTTACGCTGAATCTCGAATCTCAGGTAGACCAGCTCCTTTGCAGCGTCAGCGCCCGTTATGGATTCGGCACCGGTGGAGGCTCCCCAACCGTCCTGTACGAATGCGCTCCAAGAGATGTTGACCACTTTTTGGTCTGCACTCTTTGCTATGGTGTGGTTGGGAATGTCATACTTCAGGTCTTTTTCCCTCGTGTCGCTTAATCCCAACTCGACCCTGATGTCGGCATC
>CAMHOW010000108.1 GCA_946186895.1 uncultured Fibrobacter sp. | reverse complement strand
CGGGCCAGAACCGATGATAAGGACTTTGTCGATGCCTTCAATCTTCATTTTGTTTTCTCCGTTATTGCTTATATTAAAACTCTTCGGCGACCGCGCAACAAGTGCGCGGTGACATAGTGGATAAAAAAATTGCTGAACTAAAAAGTTCAGCAAAATCAAAATCAGAAATAGAAACAACTTCGACCGCGCCGGAACGGTGTGCTCCGCAAGGTGCCTTTGCATCCATAATCTTGTGCAAAATCATCTTTTTCCTAGCCAAAATTCGTTCAATTCAAACTTGCGCAAATATAGACAAAAAATGTAAAAACTGCAATATGTTTTTACAAAAAATGTTCCCCAGCAAGGAGGAACATTTAATAGATTGAATAACAACGAGTTACAGAAAATTACGGTTCTATAGAGGTCGGTTTTTCCTCTTGCTGAGGCTGTTCTTCTTCGGTGTTCGTCAAGCATTCCGGCAAATTCGGGTCCTCGGTACAGGGGTCCGAAGTAGACTTATCCGAAGATCCACCACAGGCTGCCAAGAAAAGCGACACCCACAGCAGCCCAACAACAAAAAACTTATTCATAATGCCCTTCCTTATTTATTATCCATTATCAATATAAAAAAAGCGCTGTCATCAAACAAGCCTTCTACCCCTCATCACATACAACATTCATAAAAAAAGACTACCACTAGGGTAGTCCTTTTTGAGTATCTCAAGAAGACTATTACTTCTTGGCCTTGCTCTTGGCAGCGTCAGCCTTGAGAGCAGCACCGGCCTTGAAGCCAACAGTCTTGGAAGCCTTGATCTTGATGGTGGCGCCAGTCTGCGGATTGCGACCGGTACGAGCAGCGCGGCTCTTCACAGCGAAGGTGCCGAAGCCGATCAGCTGAACGTTGCCGTCCTTCTTGATACCGGCAGCGATACCGTCGAGAACGGCATCAACAGCGCGGCCAGCAGCAGCCTTGGATTCAAAACCAGCTTCCTTGTTAGCGAGGATGGCTTCAATGAGATCTTGTTTGTTCATTTTATTAACTCCTGAGTTAGGTTTAAGAAAGTTATGCGTATATTATACCTTTTTTTTTGACAAATGGGGAACTTTTTTCAAAAAAAAATTTTTTTTCTTGATTTTCCCCAACCCCCTAAAATCAAGCCTCGGGGGGCGGTTCGGGCAAGTCAGAAGCGTCATCATCGTTATGTTTAGGCAACTTCTGCAAGTACACCAGGCACAGACAAGTGAACGGGATTGCGACAAGTAACCCTAAGAAGCCCAACAACTTACCCCATATTGAAAGAGACAAGATGATGCCCACTGGAGGCAGATTCATAGAGCCTCCGACAATGCGCGGGACCAGGAAAAAGTCCTGAATTATCTGCACTACCAGGTAGATGGCGCCCACAATCAGGGCCACTTCCCAGAAGGGCATTCCCGTGTTCAGCGCGTGAACAACGGCCAAAAGCAGGGCCAGCGGGATGGTGGTGAGCTGCAAATAGGGAATCATGTTGAGCGCACCGGAGAAGAGTCCGAAGGCAACTCCCATGGGGAGCCCCATTATACCGAACCCGATAGCATAGAGAATGCCCACCGTCAATGCTACTAGGGACTGGGCGCGGAAATAGGTACCCATGAACTGGTCTGTTTCACGGGCAAAAGAGCTAGCGCGCACCTTGAACTTTTCGGGAATAAGGCTCAGCACCCCACGGCGAAGCTTGGGCATATCCAGCATGATAAACACCAAGTACATGAAAATCACGGCCGCACCAGAAAACCAGAGAACAATGGTTCCCGTGTAAGAAAGTACACCCCACGCTCCGGGCAAGACCTTGCCGGCAATGTTCTGTACTTCGCTCCAGAAATCCAGACGCTGCATAGCCACGGCCAGCTGGTCCCAAGAAACGAGCGAATGGATAGTCTCGAACAATCCACCAGGCATCAAGTGTGCGATTCGGGAAGACCATTCCGAGTCATTAAACATCTTTGCAATCAGAATTCCCAGGTTCTGTATTTCGTTTATCACCATGGGAATAAACAGTCGTAACGCGCCTCCGATGATGAGTCCCGCTACAAGCAACACAATGATAACAGCAATAACCCTGTACTTCACCTTTGTTTCTAGCCAGTTCACTATGGGGTTCACGATGTAAGCCATAAGGAACGCAGCAAAGAAAGGAAACAGAACGCCTCTCAGGTAATAGACCAAGAGAATTCCCACCGTAAACAGGACTAGGAACTTAAGAAAACGCATGACCCTATCTAGGTTCCAGTATCTAGTCATTTTTCCTCCTGTATTCCAAAGGGGCAATCTTATAGACCTTACGGAAATTCCGTTCCAAGCAAGAGACCTTCTTCTCCCCCACTTCAATGGCTATTTCCGCCAGAGACTTATCCGTCTCCTTCAGAAGCCGAGCCACCTTCCCCATCTGATGGTCTAAAGCGTCACGGTCTTTAGGCTTACGAAAAGCCCTATAGACAAAACATACAAAGAGAAGCACCAAAAATCCAAGGCCAAAGTACATTCCCTTCTTGAAATCGTGATTTTCGCCCCAAAGACGAACCGATTTTACCTGGATTCCGTCGGGAATTCCCCGTAGGGTGCCTTGACCGTTGAATACCTCCAGGAGCATCGCCCTATATAGGTAGGTAAGGCCATCATCTTTTTCCAACCCCATGCCTGCAAGCCACCACTCCGTCGTCTTGAAATCAGCAATGGCAGCCTTTGCCGAGCCAAATGTTCTACCGACAGGAACTTGGGTTTCTAGAGGCCGGTAACTCAAGTACAGCCCCTTCTGTGAATACTGGGGGTCATCCGTCAATAGGCGAAGACCTATAAAATTCATCCGCATTGTAGAGACATCCAACTCCAAAGAGTCAAACTTAGACAAGTCCATATGCCCCGTGGGCAGTCCATTTTGAGACATCAGGTTGAATCCAAAACCCGCAAACGGGAACGCCTTGCCACTCCGGATATTCACTTCGGCATCTATGAGAGAATCCGTCACGGACACTTCGGAAGTAGAAAAACCTTGAGCCTCATGATCTGTCAGCGTGTATATTTCGAAGGCCTTTGCGGGAAAAAGCTCCAAAGAGGTTCCCTTGAAAAGGGTAAAGAAAAGCCCCCACAAAGCGAAGGCTACCACAAAGAACGAAAAACCAATTACCTTATTTCTGATCCGCATTGTCCTGTTCCGCATCGTCCTTAAGCTGATGCCGTCTGCCTACGGCAATAATGGTCAACACCACAAAAACGAACAACACTATGCCAAAGTTAAAATTGCTAACGCCAAAGGCCTTGATGCTGTGAATTTTCAAGGTAAACGTTTTACCACGAGCCTGATTCCAGCCCGGTGCAATTTCTAGCCGAGCCGTCGTTTCCAGATGGGTATGCTTGTTACCGGATTCCGTCTTAACGTCTTCATACCAGAAATCAGGCGTGTAAAGCTGAGCCATGGGTATGGCAATACGGTTCCGGCCTTTTTGCAAAGGAAGTTCCTTCATCAAGAGCCTAAAGGTCTTGGCTTTCTTGATGTCGGTAATGTCGGGATCGTAGGTCCATAGCTTTACAAGCACCTCTTGCGTGCCCTGTACATCCATATCAAAAATCAGGGAATCTACAAGGGACCAGTTGCGATAAAGCTTGGCGCTATCCGGATCGAAATTCCACAGAAGTCCACACCAAGCGGCAAGAGTGGTGTCCGCACCCAACGTGCACTGGAACGAAAGAGCGTCAGCACCTTGACTAAAATCAATCTGGGACATTCCACCATCGCCCCGATCATCATAAGCAAGCAGAGAGACACCCTTCTCTAAAGGGAATACCGCCTCCTCAAAGGTGACCTTGGGCAACAGCAAATAGGCCAGCAGAACCACTGCGGCAATTGCCGAAAGGATGATGTAGGTCTTTTTCATGTCACTCAAAGAACTTTTTCAGGTGGATATTGTATGGAATGGCGTCCAGGGGGTCGACCTCAGGCTGTTTTTCGCCAAATAATTTGGAAACGAGAGAATCAATAGCACGAATAAAAAAGAAATGATGCTTGGCGCTTGATGTCGTTTTCTGGAACGGAGCGTCAATGGTACGTTTCAAGATACGCAGAACCATAGAGGGCGGCAAATGGAACATCTTGCAACAGGTGGCCACCTTGCCATCAAAGCCGTAATCTGGAATCTTGCCGTCTACCAGCGGTTCCCCATGATCAATACAACAGGCACCTGTCATATCCGGGTCGGCCACATTCTTTGCCAGCAAGGCGTTGTACCACAGTTCACGGGATTTGTCCGGTAAATCTCCCCGAAGAGCCGTAGTCTGGTCGCAACGAAAAAATGCAGAAAAGCACTTGGGACACATGCGCAGGTCCAAGTGGCCTATTTTCATCTGGGCGACTTCGGATTTACAAAACGGGCAAATACTCATGCTCGGGAATATAGTTAATTCGGATTTCGGAGTTCGGATTTCGGAGTTATGATTAACTAAATTTAATGCATGGCTAAAGTTGTACAGATTACTAGCGAAAATTTTGAGACCGAGGTGGCCCAGGCTTCCGAAACCCGCGCTGTAGCGGTGCTTTTCTCCTCGGCAGAATACCCCGACTGCGCCCCCTACTCCCAGCTATTGGGCAAGCTTTCCACCAGCATGGACTTTACGCTGGGTGTGGTCAGCTGCGACGAACGGGAGAACATGCAGCTCATCCAGGCTTTCCGGGTGCGGTCAGTGCCCGAGGTCCACATCGTAGACAAGGGCCAGATTGCGGATGTAATCCAGGGCGTACTCCCCGAAGCGGACCTGAAAAAGCGTCTCGAGAAATTCTTCGTAAGCGACGAGGCTAGGTTCCAGATGGCCCTGGAAGACGCCATTGCCCAGAAGAACTTTGACCAGGCCCTCCCCATGCTGGACGAGGCGCTGGCCAAGACCCCCGACGACAAGAAGCTGCAGCTCCTGTGGGCCAAGGCAAGCCTTGGGCTCGGCGATACAGAAAAGGCCAAGGAAGTGCTTTCCAAGTTCAACGAGGCCGATGACCAGTACCGCGAAGCCAAATCCCTGCTGGAACTGCTGGATTTTCATGCCGAAGCCGCCAAGAAAGACGTACAGGGCAAAGAGGCTATCGTCTACCACGAGGCCTGCAAGCTGGCCTGTGCCGAAGACTTCGAAAGCGCCCTCCAGGCATTTCTTAATTTGTTCATAGAAGCCCCCGAGTGGAACGACGGGGCTGCCAAGAAGGCCATGCTCACCCTATTCGGGGTGCTGGGCCCAAAACACGAACTTACCTGGAAATACCGGGCTAAACTCAACACCATGATGTTTATTTAATTATGAATTCGGAGTTCGGAGTTCGGAATTAAGATTATTTTGGAACTCATAGCTCGGGTTTCGGAGTTCGGATTTCGGAATTAAGATTGATTTGGAACTCATAGCTCGGATTTCGGACTTATTATCTGGAATAAAAATCCGAAATCTGAAATCATAATTCCGAATTATCTATATTTCCCCCCGTATTTTATTGTACAGTAAAAACCAGGGATTTATCCCATAGGAAGACACAAATGAAAAAGATCAAGTTCCAGGACACCTCGTTCCGCGATGGTTTCCAGTCTATTTTCGGTGCCCGTGT
>CAMHOW010000107.1 GCA_946186895.1 uncultured Fibrobacter sp. | reverse complement strand
AGGCCAACAAGGTTGAAGCAAGCGCGCTGTTCATGCTGCTCCACAGCACGGCACTGAAGTACACCGCCGGTAAGTACTTCCGCCCCGGCATGGTGTTCGCTCTGTTGTACTAACTGTCATCCCCGCGAAGGCGGGGATCTCCATAAACTTAAAAGAGGTGTCCCAAGCGGGGCACTTTTTTTATTCCATCATTTTGTAACAATCCTCATCCTGTTACCCTGATTAATTCTGTCGTCAATAACAAGAAGATTGGCCTGATCAAAAGGCGAAACCAATTTTATCTTGAACGCGAACTGTGACATACAGGTACAATCAGAACTTGACGTAGCCGTCTCAACAACAGGCTCTACATGCATCTCCGTTTCATCCATAGTCACTTTAAGAGTAGGCTTGAGCAACTGCCTTGTCATTCCGGCAAATCCGCCAATCTCTTCGCAAGACATTCTCACATTTTGCACGAGATATGTAGCCGAATCGTTTTCGATAGTCATAAAAGCTACAGGCGGTAAAGCCTGATCACCGCCAGATGCGCCATCCAGCATTGGATCCTCCGTCGAGTTGCCATCCTGGCAAGAACCGCCCATGTTGTCCACCACCTGACAGGGAACATCGTCACTCGCCGAAGATGATTCAGCTACCGTACTAGATTCTGGGCCTGCCTCACTTGATTCTGGATTAGCGCCACTCGACTCTGGAACCACCGCAGACGAAGACTCCCCAGTGAATTCGGCAGAAGATTCTGCAACTTGCGCACTGGAAGATTCCTCCGCCGAGCTGGACGACTCGGCAATTCCTGAACTAGATGACAGTTCCGGCCCTGTCGAAGACGATTCATTTCCACAAGCCCAAAGCACTAGCGACAACGCAGCACTCATTGCCAGTATATTTTTCATAATGCGCCTCCCTATCTATTCTCAATATAAAAAAAGAAACCCCGCTTGCGCGAGGTCTCAAATCCGTTAATCAGGAACGACTAGAAATCGTCATCGTCAGAGTGTTTTTTCTTCTTTTTCTTTTTCTTCTTCTGAGGCATGGCGTCTTCGGCAACCTTGTCTCCCTGCTTCTTGTTCACCACCACTTCGGCAGCCTTTTCACCGGGCTTGGTGAAGCCGAACTGACGGGGGTCAAAGCCCTTGGGGAACTTGGTCTTGTTGTCGTAGATAACGCGTTTTGCAGTGAACTTTTCAATCTTCGCGTTGCTCAGGTCGGCACCGGAGAAGTCCACGTCTTCCATCTTGGTATCGGCGTCGATCTTGACACCCTGGAGGTTCGCATTCAAGAAGCTCACCTTGATGAGCTTTGCACCGGCAAGGCTCGTGCCAGACATCTGGGCCAGCTGGAAGTCTGAACGTTCGATGGTGGAGTTGGCGAAGTTGCTCTTGGTGAGATCGGCCTTATCGAAGATGCTCTTGAAGATGTAGGCACCGTCGAAGACGCTCTTCACCAGGTCAGCTTCCTTGAAGATGTTCTTTTCAACAGAGGCGTCGTAGAAAGAGGCCTTGCCGAGCTTGGTCTTTTCGAAGTTGTTCTTGGACACGGAGCCCTTGTCGAACACCACGCCGGTCAGGTCCTGCTTGCCGAATTCCATGTTCTTCACAGTGGACTGGGCGAACTTGGCACGCTGGAGCTGGGTCTTGGACAGGTCAACGTCGTTGAAGGTCGTCAGGGAAAGGTCGGCGTCCTGCATGTTCACGTTCTTGAACTCGGCACCGCCAAATTCAGCCTGGGAAAGACCGGCCTTGGCAAAGTTCACGTCCACCAGGTCAGTTCCCTTGAAGTTTGCGGCAATCAGGTTACAACCCGTAAAGTCCGTGTGGTTCAGGGTGGCCTTGCGGAAGTCGCTGTTAGCCATCAAGGAACGAGCGAAGTTCGTGTTGGTGAGGTTAGCCTTGGAGAAGTCGGCACGAGTAAGGTCCACTTCGTTCACAGAAGCCATGGTCATATCCGACTTGCTGAAGTCCGTCTCTTCGGAAACCTTCATCATGTCCAGACGGGCGTTCTTCAGATTGGTCTTGGGGAACTGGCTGTCCAGGAGCGTAGCGCGGTAGAGGTTGGCCTCTTCCATGTCGGCACCTTCAAAACTGGAACCGCGGATGTCAGCACCACTGATGACCACGCCCTTGAGTACGGCGTTATTGAAATTCGCTTCGCTAATCACAGCGTTCTGGAAAGACACTCCGGAGAGGTCTGCGCCCTTGAAGTTCGGCTTTTCGCCAGCGGCACGCTGGAAGTCCGTAACATTCTTGACTGCCTTGGCGTTGCTGAAATTAAAGCCGTCAATACGCTTATCACGGAAAGAAATGTTGAGGTCCTTACCGGAATAGTCGCCCTGAGCAAAACCGCTCATGGCAAGCGCACCGACCAGGCAAAGGCCAAACTTTGAAATTTTCATCATATTCATATACACGTTCCCTTTATGGAAAGTCCAAATAACGGATACCCCTAAAATAAATAAAAAAATTCAAATATATGCAAGTAAATTGTAAAACAATGCTATTTTTTGCCTTGAAATGTCAGATTTCGCTCAAAATGAGTACGATGCCATAGTCTGCGGTGCAGGTCCTGCAGGACTGATGGCTGCCTATACCTTGGGGCACTTGACCGGCACTGCCAGACGGATTCTGCTCCTGGACAAGAAGGCCCCCTGGAAGGAGCCCATCTTTTGCGCCGAGGCCGTTTCTGCAGACAGACTTGCCGCCCTTTGGCCCATAGATCCCGCCTTCGTGAGGGGTAGGCTTTCGGGCATCTATTTTACATCCCCAAAACGCTACCGCGCCGAATTCTACAGCAAGAACTGTGGACTTATCCTAAATAGGGCCCTGTTCCACAAGAGTATCGCCGACGCCGCCCAGAATCACGGGGTGGAATGCCACTTTGATGCCCTTATCCACAAGTTGGAACGGACGGAATCGGGCTGGAACGTCCAGGTATCCCAGGGAGGCGAAGCCGTCACCCTTTCGACCAAGACCATCATCGACGCTTCGGGCCCGAGTTGCAGGCTCACCCGCCATATTCCCTGCCTAGAAGGTATCGAGACTGGCGACACGGACCTGGAATCTGGAATTTTCGCCGTAGCAGACGGCATCGAGCACAGCCCTGAGCATATCGAGTTGTTCTTCGGCAGCGAGTTCCAAGACGGTTACGGTTGGATATTCCCCCGTGACGGCAAGGAAGTGAATATCGGTTTCGTACTGGGCAAGTCCGTAAAGAATGGCGAACCCCTACGCCAGAAGCTCATGAATTTTATTGCAAAGAACTACCCGAACGCGACCGTGAAGGCCGTCTATGGCGGAATGATCGCCTGCGGGCAGTCCGACAAACCCCTCGCCAAATGCGGCCTTTTCAAGGCAGGCGATGCAGCAAGCTGCGTGAACCCCATCAGCCGGTCCGGCATCGTAGAATCCCTGCTTAGCGGAAAGATTGCCGCCGAGGCCGTAGACCAGTGGCTCAAGGACAGTGGCGAGAACAGAGAAGCCATCGAAGAGGCCACCCTCGCCCGCTGGATGAAGGCCCTGGGCAAGAACCACCTGCAGATCGCAAATGCCAAGGCGGGCTTCAACAGCATTACCGACGACCAGTTCGACAAGGCAGCCAAGCGGCTCTCCAGGCTGCCCCGCGAAAAGCAGACCCTGATCCGCATTTTCTGGAACGTGCTTTGGTCCTGCCCTTCTGTCATCTGGAAGATGAGGTCTTTCCTCCGCTAGGGTCATCATGGCAGATTCTATCCAAGAACGTCAAGAATCCCTACGGAAAACTTTTTCCAGTTTCAAGGATGCCGATGGCAAGTGGGAATTTCTGCTTAGCCTCGCCCGCAACCACAAGGGAATGGACGCTTCCCTGAAGGCTGAAAAGTTTATCATCCAGGGATGCGCTTCCACCATGTACCTGGTGCCAAGCTTCAACGGTGAAACAATCCATTTCGAGATGGACGTGGAAGGCGGTACAACCAACCCGCTAATTAGCCGCGGACTGGGGGCTCTCGCCCTGCAAATCTACAACGACCAGACGCCCGCTGCTATTTTGTCTGTAGATCCGGAATTTTTCAGGGACATCGGGCTCAACGTAGGGCTCTCCCCCACCCGAAGCAACGGCTTTGCAAGCCTTGTAAAACAGATTTATTTATACGCACGCGTCTTTGACGCCATTTCCAAAAGGTAAGGTAAAACATGTTCAGTTTCTTAAACGGAAAAAGCCCTTTTGACGAAGCGGAAGAAAAATTGGAAGCCGGAGAGACCGTCAACGGACGGCCCAAGATGCCCACCGGTCCTATCATGGGCTGGCAGGACGGCCTGTTCCTGCTGGTGATTATTGGCCTGATCGTAGGTGGCTACCAGTATTACCAGCATTCCAAAACCTCCAGTGCCGAGACCTTCGCTCGTTGCAATGCCCTTTTTGACGCCGCCGCAGAAGCCCCCGAAAAATACCTGGAAGCAGAAGCCTGCTTCGACAGCACCTGGGACCTCGGGTTCGTCAGCGACACCATGGAAGTGCTCCGCCAGAACCGCATGGGTGAAATCCTGGACAAGAGGAACGCCCAGAAGGACCTGCTTGAAGACGCCAAGGACGCCCTCAAGTTCAAGGACACCGTCAAGGCCGTTTCTATTGTAAAGGGTTACCAGGGGGCTATGTTCCTCAGGAACTACGACAAGGAAGATTGGGACAAGATTGCCAAGATAGAGGTTGTCGCTGCCGACAGTGCGGCGACCCCTGCCGAAGCTGAAAAGGCTCCTGCAGAACCGGCAGTAAAATAACGCATAATATTACAATGAATAGGGAGGGATACCCCCTCCCTAAGACCCTCCTTGCACTTAATAAACCACTTCAAATTGAAGTGGTTTATTTTCGTGGGCACCTAGCGGTGATTATAACAACTAGGGAGGGCGTAGCCCTCCCTAAGACCCTCCCGACACTCAATAATCCGCTTTATTCAGATTATGAACCTGCAAGTTAAGCGGATTATTTTCGTGGGGCGCCGAAGGCGCTCAACTAACGTATATATTACTAACGTATATATTATGTTATATATAAAAATTTGGAAATTTTCGGGACTACCTCTTGCCAAGGGATAATTTGTTTGGTATTTTTGGGCTATGATGAATTTTGTGACAACAGCAACCCTTAACCGTCGTTGGTGGCGCGGACTCTAACATAGAGCCCGGTATTTGTCGCAAATCACCCAAGATTTTAAGCAAAGGCTTCCGGACTCACGGAGGCCTTTTTCTTTTACTCACGAAAATCCTCCGGGACAAAAAAGCCTTTGCGAACCTAAAAAAGGAAACGCAAACGAGTTTATAAACCAGAGGATCATCATGACCAACAAGATCAAGCATATCACAGAACAACCGGGTTACGAACCGCGTACTGATAGCATCTACGTGGCGCTCCCGGGCGAACGTTACACCCCGTTTTCGCTCGGCAAGAAGCTCGGTGCGAAGGCTATTTTCGAATCCGCAAGCTTCTCCCACGGTCGTAGCCGCTATTCGACTCTGATGGTGGACGAAGGCTTTCGTCTGCGCCAGAACGAGAAGGACGTGAGCATTATCATCGACGGCAAGGAAAGCACCTTCCTCAAGGAAGGCGAGGGCGATATTCTCGATGCCCTCACGCTGATTTCTGCCGAAAATACGGTGCCGCCTAACCAGATTCCTATTC
>CAMHOW010000106.1 GCA_946186895.1 uncultured Fibrobacter sp. | reverse complement strand
TTCAAGGCGGCCCCCAAGAAGACCACGGTGACCTTGGGTGCCGAGCAGGAATATTTCTTGATCGACAAGCGTTTCTACCTGCAAAGGCCTGACCTGTACCAAGCTGGTCGTACCATCTTCGGGGCGACCCCTGCTAAGCATCAGCAGATGGACGACCACTATTTTGGCAGCATTCCCACCCGCATCTTGAATTTTATGAATGATGTGGAAGTGGAACTGTGGAAGCTTGGCATTCCGGCTAAGACCCGCCACAACGAGGTGGCTCCTGCCCAGTTCGAACTGGCGCCTATCTTTGAAGAGGTGAACCTGGCCTGCGATCACAACATGCAGATTATGGAAGTGCTGCGCCAGGTGGCGGACCGTCACGGCTTGGTGTGCCTGCTGCACGAAAAGCCTTTTGCTGGCGTGAACGGCTCGGGCAAGCACAACAACTGGAGCATTACCTATGGTCACGGGAACCTGCTGAACCCCGGCAAGGACCCGCACCAGAATGCGGTTTTCCTGACAACCCTGTGCGCCGTGATCTATGCGGTGGATACCCACGCCGACTTGCTCCGCATGACAGTAGCGGGTGCAGGTAATGAC
Organism: uncultured Fibrobacter sp.; assembly: GCA_946186895.1. Taxonomy (GTDB): domain Bacteria; phylum Fibrobacterota; class Fibrobacteria; order Fibrobacterales; family Fibrobacteraceae; genus Fibrobacter. The sequence goes on along the minus strand of CAMHOW010000106.1, from coordinate 5,284 downwards.
CATCGTCTGGGTGCCAACGAGGCGCCTCCGGCCATTGTGTCCATGTACTTGGGCGACCAGCTGATGGATGTGATTGAACAGCTCGAACAGGGCGTTCCCAAGTCTAGCAAGCAGGCTGGTGCTATGCGTATCGGCGCAGACATGTTGCCGCCGTTGCCCCGGGATGCCACTGATCGTAACCGTACCAGCACCTTTGCTTTTACAGGCAACAAGTTTGAGTTCCGCGCTCCAGGTTCTAGCCAGAGCTGTTCCGAACCCAACGTGGTGCTGAACACCATCGTGGCCGAAGCCTTCGACATGATTGCCGAACAGCTGGAAAAGCTGGACGAGAAGAACTTCCACGCGGGCCTGCAGAAGATTCTGCAGAAGATCGTGAAGGAACACAAGAAGGTGGTCTTCAACGGCAACGGCTATACCGACGAATGGATTGCCGAGGCGGAGCGTCGTGGGCTGCCTAATATTCGTACCTCCATGGAGGCTTTGAAGGCCTTGGTGAAGGAAGAGAATATCGCCTTGTTCGAGAAGTACGGCGTGATGAACCGTCGCGAACTGGAATCCCGTTACGAGGTGAACGTGGAGGATTACCACAAGCGTGTGCATATCGAAGGCGAGATTGCCCGTGACTTGGCGAAGAACGTAATTCTGCCCAAGGTAGTGGATGCCTACTCCAAGGCCCTCAAGACCAACGAGATGGCCCTGAACCAGGGATTCCCCGGCTTGGATAGTTATGCCAAGTCTCTGGGCGAAGGTTGCGAAAGCTTGTCCAGCGCTATTGCCAAGATGGAAGCGTGCCTGGAAAAGGATCACGAGGATATCTTGGATGCCATGGCTGAGCTTCGCAAAGTGGTGGACGGCCTTGAAAAGGTTGTGCCCGACGACTGCTGGCCCTTGCCCAAGTATCGCGAGATGCTGTTCATTTACTAAATCATTCACGTATAAAAAATACCCGAGGTTCCCTGAACCCCGGGTTTTTGTTTATAATTACTACATTTCCCTATTACCACAAAGGGGGTCTTATGCAAGATACAGAACGGGATGAACGCATATCCGAGCTTGTGAAGAAGGACCAGGAGCATGATGCTCGTCTAGACGCACAGGCCGAGAAGGACTACGAACACGACTTGCGTATCGATTCCCTCTACAGCAAGGAAAGGGAGCAGGAATTCAAGCTGAAGGCCCAGGTGGCTAAGGACGCGGAGCATGATTTTCGCCTGAATTCCGTGGACTCAAAGAACGAGGAACAGGATTCTGAACTGCACCGTCAGTCCATCAAGGACCGTGAGCACGATACCCGCCTGGAGGCCCTGGAAAAGCTTTACGCCGACCTGGCTGCCCGTGTGGAATTTTTGGAATCGCAACTGAAAAAGTAGGCGCCAAGGTGTCGCAGCCTGTCCGCAATATCGCCATCCTTGCCCACGTGGATGCGGGCAAGACTACCCTGTCGGAACGGATTCTGTTCACGGCTGGGGAGGTGCGTCGCCCAGGGCGTGTGGAAGAGGGCCTTGCCACTATGGACTACCTGCCCGAAGAGAAGGACAGGGGCATTACTATTGAGAGCGGCGTTGCCCATTTTGAGTGGAAGGATACCTGGTTCAATTTTATCGACACGCCTGGGCATGTGGACTTTGGTGCCGAGGTGGATACGGCCTTGACGGCAGTGGAAGGCGCCATTCTGGTGGTGAGTGCTGCTAGCGGTGTGGAGACCCAGACGGTAGCCGCCTTCAAGAAACTGCGGGAAGCCGGTGTGCGGACAATCCTGTTCGTGAACAAGCTGGACAACCCTGATTATTCCCTGGATGAGACGCTGATCAACATCGAGGAAGTGCTAGGGGTGCGTCCGGTACTGATGACCCTGCCCGAGTATCGGGATGGCAAGATGACGGGTGTGCTGGACGTGCTGAGCAAGAGTCGTCTGGAGCATTCCGAATCGGGCGAAGAGGTGGTGGATGACGGCTGGAACGTGGAGGATGGCTGGGATCAGGCTCACGACCTGAAAAAGCACTACGCCGAGGCGGTTGAGTTTGCCAGCAATTTTGATGACGAAATTCTGAAGCTTGCCATGGAAGGCAAGTCTGTGCCGCCAAAGATGCTGTTGCGGGGCCTGAAGACTCTGGCGTCAAGTGATGATTATGCCCTGTGCTATGCAGGGTCTGCCATGGATGGCTTTGGTGTGCGAAGCCTGGTGACGGCACTGACCTTCTTTTTGCCCGAGGTTCCGGCCTTTGGGGATAGCGAACTTGGGCAGGTGATTCGCCTTAGGTATTTCAAGGGCGTGGGGGAGATTTCCATTTTCCGTAGTCACACCGACATGGAACGCAAGGAGTGGCCAGCCGGTTTTGAGTTCTCGAGACTGAAGGCAAACTTGCTTGTGCCTGTGGACGAGATTCGTTCGGGAGATATCTATGCCATGCGGGCGCCTTTCGAGACGGAACTGGGGGAGGTGATTTGTGTTAATTCGGAATTCGGAGCTCGGAATTCGGAAAGTGTCAGGAATCAGGATGACGTTCCTCGAACCTCGAACCCCGAGCCTCGAGCCTCCATCCGTGACAAGTACCAACCTCTGCTACAGACTCGCGTGGAGTGCCTAGGTTCAGAAGATTTCTTGCATGTGGACAAGAGCCTGGATATGCTTGGCCGCATGGATCCCAGTTTTCGTGTACAGAAGGACGATGGGGGATTCTGGTACCTGCATACGGTGGGCGAGGTGCAGCTAGACGTGTTGCTTTCGCGCCTCAAGCGGGAATTCGGCTGCGAAGTGAAGGCGGGTAGCCCCGAGGTCCGTTGGCAGGAACGGTTGTGCCGCGAGGTGGGCCCTGTGGAGAATTCTTTCCAGTTGGGACCCCACAAGATTTCCATTAAGCTATCTGCAACTCCGTTGGAAGGCGATGCCCACGATATTCGGCTGGCGGCTGAGTTTCTGGAGACTGCCCCTCGCGAGATTCTGGCCGGAGTCCGCTCGGCGCTATTGGAGTCTGCCGAAATCGGAATTCTCGGGAAGGGTGCGTTGGTAGGCGTGCGTTTCGAAGTGCATGAGTTTACTTGGACTGAAGGGGCGCTCCCGCCCATGATCAAGAAGGCCTGTGCCGATGCCGTCACAAAACTTATCAAGAGTGCCGATGTGGAACTTTACGAGCCTATCATGGAACTCTCGGTGGAATGCCCCGTGAACTTTGCCGGGCTTATAACGGGAGATATCCAGTCAAGGGATGGCAAGGTGAAGGAAATCGGTGGCGACGGAAAGACTCATTTCTTGAAGGCCGACATCCCCCTGCGCAAAATTTTTGGCTACGCCACAGGTGTGCGCAGCATCAGCAAGGGCACGGCACTCTATAGCATGAAGCTGCTGGGGTACAGGCCGGCGACTTGATTCTTGTGGCTACTTTTCTTCGTAGCTGATGTCGGTATAGATTTTTTCGGCAGGTGTGGCTGGATTGTCGATGGCGTCGATGACGTTGATGAACGACCCGCTGAGCATGCTGGCTCCGAACCAACCTAAGAACTGATCGAAATACATTTCGTTGTGCAAAGTGTCTTCCGTGCCGCCCAGAGGGTCGACTGCATTTCCGAAATAATCCCCGCCTTCGTAGAACTTGGAAAGTTCTGTGCTAAAGGCTTCCATGTCTTCTTTGCTACCGGCGGCGGCAATGGCTGTTGCCCACATGCCGATGGTCAAGTGACTGTGCTCGCGGCGTGTGCGGGTAATGGTTCCGGCGGCCATGTCGGTCCAGACGTCTTCGGCGGGAATAAGGGTCCCGTCAGTCTTGTAGAAATTGGCGGCAGAGGCTCCGCCGGCGTTGTTGATAAAGGTGACGGCGTTGGTTAGGAGCGCTTTTGCCCTGGTGTCCTTGAACCAGATGGCGTCAATGGCAATCCTCCACAAGGTGCGAATGGCGTCTTTGAAGCAATATAGGCCGTCACCGTAAGAATTATAGCCGAGTCCGGATCCTGCAGAACCGCCTGATGGGGTCATCCAGTCGGGAATTAGACCATAGGGATATCCGACGCTTTTACTTAGAATTTCATAGCTGCGATCCACGACTTTTTGCCAGTTGTGGGTGGAATCGTATTTTGCAAAAATCTTGTACCAGGCGGGGGAGAAATATCCGGGGTTGACAAATTCCTCTCCACCCCAGCCAGCTCCCGGGGCGAGCGTGCCTTTATTTGTTATTTGTTCAGTACTCCACATGCAGTCCATGATTTTTTTGGCGTGCTCGAGATAGCTGCCCCTCTTTGGAGAGGAGTAATCTTTCCATTTTCCGGCTTTTACTAACTTGTCGGCAAAGACGAGAGCCAAAGCCACGTCTTCTTCGGCATCGGATGCGGCACCGTGTCCGATGACGGAACCGGATTTGTTGACTTGCCAGTTGTAATAGCAGCGTGACCACATATAGGTGTTGCCTGCTTCCCATATACGGTTGAATGTTTCTTGGTCATTGGCGAACATGGCGGTGAGCATGCCGTAGCCTACGCCTTCGCTTACTGCATCACCCGGTTTTTCGCTTTTGGGACGGTGGATGAGCCCTGTGCCGTAAGCTTCAATGTTCCTTTTCTTGATGCCCTCCCAGACGTTGGAAAGGGCATTTTTCCAGTAGCCTTCGTCGACGGTTTGCTGGTCGGATGTCAGGTCAAGGAGGGTGTTGGAAAACGCCTTGAGTTCTTTCTCGGGAGCTTGCTCGGCTGATGCCGACGATGAATCGTCACTAGAGCATGCCGAAAGAAAGACGGATATAAAACTGCAGAAAAGAAACTTCTTGTATTTCATAAGCATAAAATAATAACAACTAGGGAGGGCGGAAGCCTTCCCTAGTCGCTATAAACTGAGCATTTTTTTTTGCACCGCCAGGTGCCCACGAAAATAAATCGCTCAAACCATAGGAACATTACTTGAGTATAGCGGTTTATTGAGTGTAGGGGAGGGTCTTAGGGAGGGGCCCGGCGGGTGCCCTCCCTAGTCGCTATAAACTGTACATTATTTTGCACCGCCAGGTGCCCACGAAAATAAATCGCTCAAACCATAGGAACATTACTTGAGTATAGCGGTTTATTGAGTGTAGGGGAGGGTCTTAGGGAGGGGCCCGGCGGGTGCCCTCCCTAGTCGCTATAATCTATTCATCTTCGCACGGCGGCGGAAATGTTCGATGAGCGGGGCCACGGTTTCCTTGAAGTCGTCGTGGGTCTCGATGCGCACAAAGTCAATAGACATGCGCTGGAACAGTTCCTTGGTGGCCTTGCCCTGGCGCTTGGCCTCTCGGGCAAAAGCTTCGCGGAAGGTGGCATCTCCGGT
>CAMHOW010000105.1 GCA_946186895.1 uncultured Fibrobacter sp. | reverse complement strand
AGGTTTCGATGTATTCGTTCTTGAGGTCGCCGTCGATGGTCTTCGGGCAGCCGCAAACCACGCAGCTAGCGCCGTGGGCCTGGAAGTATTCACCGAGAACAGCAGCGTTGGTGTTGGAGTCGTCACCACCGATGATCACGATAGCGTCGAGCTTCTGGGCCTTGGCAACAGCCATGCACTTCTTGAACTGTTCTTCGGTTTCGAGCTTGGTACGGCCGGACTGGATGATGTCGAATCCACCCGTGTTGCGGTAGGCGTCCATGATCTTTTCGTTGATCACGATGAACTTGCCGTTCTCGAGGCCGGACGGGCCGCCGAGGAAGCCGAGGAGCTTGGAATTCTTGCTGATGCTCTTGATACCGTCGAAGATACCCGCGATCACGTTGTGTCCACCAGGAGCCTGGCCACCGGAGAGCACCACGCCCACGTTGAGAGCCTTACCGGCAGCGGCCTTGGTTGCCTTCTTCATGCCGATGTACGGAGCGCCGTAGGTGTTGGGGAACAGGGCCTTGATCTTGGCCTGGTCACGGACGGACTGGGTGGGCTTGCCCTTCACGAGAGCAACTTTGAGAGCGCCGTCGCGGAGAGCGGCGGGGAGTTTCGGCTGGTAAGCCTTGCGGGCCTTGCCGAGGACGGACAGATTGTCAGCCATTGTTGTTTCCTTTTGGTTTTGCCCGACGAATGACACGCGGGCAGGGTTAAAAATTTTGCGTGTAAAATATAGAAAAAGAGATCCCCACCTGCGCGGGGATGACAAAGAGAATTGCAGACATGACGTTGTCGGTTAACCTTGTGAGGTCTCTGCGAACTTCAGGTTCTCGAAATTCTTGATGGCAAGATTCAGGCGGTACTCGTTGGGGAACAGGCAAACCAGATTCCTTTCCTTGTCCATCATGCAGTCCATGGAGTATTCCTCGGCGAACTTGGCCATGTCGGCTTCGGGGCCAGACACCCAGCGGATTCCATGGGCAGGCACCCGGTCCAGGGACACGTCGGCGCCGTATTCGCTCTGCAGGCGGAACTTGAGCACATCGAACTGCAACTCACCCACCACACCAATCACGGGGATAGCGGACTTGAGCGGCTCGTAAAGCTGGGTAGCGCCTTCTTCGCTAAGTTCGGCCAGGCCCTTGGCCATCTGCTTGCTCTTGAGCGGGTTCAGGAGCGTTACGCGGGCAAAGTGTTCCGGAGCGAAGTCAGGGATGCCAGTAAAGTTGATCTTTTCACCGTCAGTCAGCGTATCACCAATGCGGAACAGTCCCGGGTCGTTGATGCCCACGATATCGCCCGCCCAGGCGTGGTCGATGACTTCCTTGTCCTTGGCGAGGAACGCTGTCGGGGCGGCCAAGCGGATTTCACGGCCAGTGCGCACATGGAAAACCTTCTCCCCGCGGGTAAAGCTTCCCGAACATATGCGCAAGAATGCGGTACGGTCACGATGCTTGGGGTCCATGTTGGCCTGAATCTTGAAGACGAACGCGCTGAAGGCATCTTCGTCGGGGCTTACCGGACGCTTGTCGGTCTCACGCACCATGGGAGGCGGGGCCAGTTTGGCGAAAGCGTTCAGCAACTGACGGACACCGAAGTTGTTCACCGCAGAACCGAAGAACACGGGGCACATCTCCCCCTTCAGGAACTTCTCGTGGTCGAAGGGGTCCATACCGCCTGTGACCATCTCGTATTCTTCCTTGAACTGATTGACCCAGTTCTCACCGCACATTTCCACAAGGCGCGGATCGTCGGGACCTTCCATCTGGATAATTTCCTGATGGCCTTCTTCCTTGTTGAAGGTGTGGAAGGTGTTCTCGGCGATGGAATACACGCCCTTGAAAAGCTTTCCTACTCCGATGGGGAGCGTAAAGGGGGCGGTCTTGATATGCAAAACGCTTTCAATTTGGTCCAGCAGGTCCAGCACATGACGGCCATCCAAGTCCATCTTGTTGATGAACGTGATGATCGGCGTATGGCGCATGCGGCACACGTCCATGAGCTTGATGGTCTGCTTTTCTACGCCGTTCACGCTATCGATAAGCACGAGGGCAGCATCCACGGCGGTCAGGGCGCGGTAGGTGTCTTCGCAGAAGTCCTGGTGCCCCGGGGTATCGACCAGGTTGAACATGCAACCTTCGAAGGGGAAATTCAGCACGGAACTGGAAACCGAAATACCGCGCTGCTGTTCAATCTTCATCCAGTCACTGACGGTGTAACTGCGGTTCGCCTTGGCGCGCACGTGACCCGCCTCACGGATTACGTTTCCGTACCACAGGAACTTTTCGGTGATGGTGGTCTTACCCGCGTCAGGGTGGCTGACAATAGCAAAAGTGCGGCGCTTTTCGATTTCAGAATTCATGGCGCCAAATATAAAAAATGTGATGCTAGATGGCAGGTCAAGCCCGCCATGACGATCGAATCTATCTGTGATGATAAGGGTGGTTCTGCATCACCATCTGCACGCGGTAGAGCTGTTCGGCCATAATCACGCGGGCATGGTCATGGGTAAACGTGAGGGGCGAAAGGGAAAGCAGCAGGTCCGCCGTCTTTTTCAGGTTCTCGTCAATGCCATAGGCCGACCCAATGAGGAATACCACGTTCCCCTGAAAACGATCCCGCAGGGTATCCGAAAGCTTGACCGTATCCATCAGCTTGCCTTCTTCAGACAAAATAACACGGCGGTATTCAGACTTGGGGAACTTCTTTTCGAACAAAACAGCCTCTTGGGCCAGGGACTGCAGGCGGTCATCCAACTTAGATTCCTTCAGTTCCACCACTTCCAGAGGGTACACTCCCCCACGCAAGCGCTTCACGTACTTGTCCACCTCGTCTGCTATAAAGGACGAGCCGGCCTTACCAAAAACTGCGAGAACCCATTTCATGACATAGAAAAATAGAAATATGCTTCGAATTAAGCTATATTTTTGCCCAAAATAAAGAGACCGACTATGTTTGACTTTTATACCGAAGACAAGATCAACGCCGTAGACGCCAAGTTCGAGGCTCAAAAAATCGCTTTTGCCCCCCTCAGTTTCCATGCCGCCAAGGCCCTCCGGGACATGGGTATCCTAGAAGAAATCAGCAACGCCCGCAAGAAGGGCATCACGGTTTCGGAACTCTCCCAGAAGCTTGGAATTTCCCTCTACGGCGTGGGAGTTCTTATCGAAATGGGTCTCGGCATGGGTGCCATCAAGCTCCACAAAGATTCCAAAGAAGACGATTTGCGACTCACCCTCGGAAAAATCGGATTTTTCCTGATGAAAGACGAAATGACCCAGGTGAACATGGACTTTTCCGAAGACATCTGCTACCTGGGCGCCGAAGACATGCAGCAGGCCATCCGCGAAGGAAAGCCCGCCGGACTCAAGCACCTGGGCAACTGGAGCACCGTCTACCAGGGCCTTTCTCAGCTTACCGACCAGCAAAAGAAGAGCTGGTTCGGCTTCGACCATTTCTACTCTGACCTGGCCTTCCCCGAAGCGCTGCCCATCGTGTTCTCTAACCCCTGCAAGCGCCTGTTCGACATCGGTGGCAACACCGCCAAGTGGGCCATCGCCTGCTGCAAGTACAACCCCGACGTGAAGGTCTCTATCATTGACCTGCCGGGCCAGACAGCCGTGGCCGAAAAGAACGCCAAGGCCGCCGGGTTCGAGAGCCGTATCGACATGGTCCCCTGTAACGTGCTAGACAACACCACAGAGTTCCCCAAGGGCGCCGATGCCGTGTGGATGAGCCAGTTCCTGGACTGCTTCTCCCTAGAAGAAATCACCAGCATCCTCACAAAGATCCGCACTGCCGCCACCCCCGAAACAGACGTATACGTGCTGGAACCCCTCTGGGACAAGCAGCGCTTCGAAGCGGCCGCCTACTCCTTACAAGCCACCTCCCTCTACTTCACCTGCATCGCCAACGGCAATTCCAAGATGTACCGCTTTGAAGAACTGAAGCACGCCATTGAAATCGCCGGTTTCGAACTGAAGGAAGCCCACCACAACGTAGGCCCCAACAGCTATTCTCTGTTGAGATTTCGCACCAAGTAGTCGGAGCGTCATCCCTAGATGATCTACGTCGAAAAATTCCAGGTCTTTATTCCTAGCGAAGAGCAGCCTTCGCCGAACGTAGCCTTTGTGCCTATGCTCACCCGGCGTAGGCTGAGCCTGCTTTCTAAGATGGTGGTCTACGTGAACCAGGCAGTCTCCAAGGGCTTACCCCCTTGCAAGGTGACCTTTGCCTCTCAGTACGGTGAGATTTCCCAGCAGTTGAAGATTTCGGACAACCTGCTCCAAACCGGCAACGTGTCTCCGGCTCATTTTAGCTTGTCCGTATTCAACGCCTCCATCGCCAACGCCACCATTCTAGAAAAGAATACCGCGGGCTACTCCGCCGTGTTCTCTGGGAAAGATGCATTCCGCTATGGACTTGCCGACTGCGTGGCGGCTTTGGAGGCTGGCTCCGAAAAGGAACGGATTTTTATTTTCGCCGACGAGAAGATTCCCGAGACTTACGCCCCGGTGGCAGGGGTCCCCTACCCCAACGCCTACTGCGCCCTGGCCCTGAGGCTTTCTACGGAAAAGACAGAAGGGGCTATTGAACTGGACCTGTCGCCTTTGGCAGACAATTTTGGCACTGCCGCAGACGAAGCCCTGGAATTCATTAAGACTCGGCTACCTGCCTAAATTTTATATTTGATTTTGAATAGAGGATTTGAAAATGGCCAAGACCAGCGCAAAGAAAACAGCAAAGAAGGATTCTGCCAAGAAAGGCACCCAGACCAACATGTGGACCGGCCGTTTTGCTAGCGGCATGGCGCAGAGCATGGTGGACCTGAGCTTCAGCCTGCAATTCGACGCCGAACTCATCGAAGAAGACATCGAAGGCAGCATCGGCCACGGCAAGGGCCTGGTGGAATCCGGCGTGCTCAGCAAGGCCGACTACAAGAAGATTTGCGATGGCCTGGCCAGCATCCTCAAGGATTACAAGGCCGGCAAGAACCTGTGGCAGGAATCTGACGAAGACATCCACATGGCCGTGGAGCGCGTGCTCACCGAACGCATCGGAGCCCTCGGCAAGAAGATCCACACGGGCCGTAGCCGTAACGACCAGGTCTGCACGGACTTCAAATTGTATATGCGCCACCGCGCCACGGAAATCCGCGCCCTCGAAGTGAGCCTGATGGAAACGGTTCTCGACCTCGCGAAAAAATACTTCGGCAAGATGATGCCGGGCTACACCCACCTGCAGCAGGCACAGCCCATCTACTTCAGCCATTACCTGATGAGCATGTTCTTTGCCGTTAGCCGCGACGTGAAGCGTCTCGACAACTTCCTGGAACTGCACAGCGAACTTCCGCTGGGTAGCGGCGCCATGGCTGGTTCCGCCTTCCCGTACCACCGCGCCCTGGTGGCGAAGGAACTCGGTTTTAACGGAGTCTCCCCCAACAGCATCGACGCCGTGAGCCACCGCGACATGATGCTCGAATTCGAAGCCGACCTCGCGATTATCGCAAACACGATGAGCCGCTACGCCGAAGATTTCGTGAACTGGAGCACCAGCGAATTCGGCTACCTCACCCTGCACGACGCCTTCTCCAGCGGTTCCTCGATGATGCCGCAGAAGAAGAACCCGGATTCCATGGAACTTATCCGCGGAAAGTCCGGCCGCATGCTGGGTAACTTCAGCGCACTTTACACGCTGGTGAAGGGTGCTCCGCTCAGCTACAGCCGCGACCTGCAAGAAGACAAAGAACCGGTTTTCGACTCCGTCCATAACGTGAAGGTGATTCTCCGCGTCATGAAAGAAGCCTTGGAAAGTGCACGTTTCAATTTCGACAAGATGCATGCCAAGATGTTGCCGGCGCTGCTGGCTACCGACCTCGCTGACTTGCTGGTCGAATCTGGCGTGCCGTTCCGCGATGCCCACCACGTGGTCGGTAGCCTGGTCGGCGAAGCCG
>CAMHOW010000104.1 GCA_946186895.1 uncultured Fibrobacter sp. | reverse complement strand
CCGCTGCTTAGAAGGCAGCTGCTCTATCCAACTGAGCTACGCGAGCAAGTCGGGCCCCAATATAGAAAAAATACCCTATTCTGTAAAACCCCCAAAGAACTTGTCGATATATTCCGGATCGTACCCCGGCGTATTGCCGAAGGGTTTCTCCGGATTCCGGCGGTTCCCGCCATCGATAAGGCAGTTCTCTGCAAAGGTTTCCATATGTTCAGCCTTGGTCATGCTGGAGGGGCCAAAGGTTCCGTCTTCGTTTTTCATGTGGATAGTAAAGTCCAACCTGTGGAAACACAACGAATCCGAATATACGTAGTACATATCGTCAAAGGCTTTACTGAGGGCGTCGCACTGCTCCTCGTCGTCTTTCGTAGATACGAAATGCTCCACAAAGAGCACGCTGTCTTGGTCAAGATAGTGCACTATGTTGAACGTCCCCTGACCGTCCGCGTAGCCATATTCCCAGAACTTGGCGTCTACGTCGAACTTGCAATCGGGAGCCTTGGAAGAAGACGACCCGGAATCCCCCGCGGAACCCACCTCCTCAGAAGACGAGGACTGGCCCTCCGCCGAAGAAGAAGAATCATCGCCACAGGCAGACAGCCCCACAGCCAGGCCCGCGGTCAGGCAGAACGGCAACAAAAAGCAAAAAAGACGATTCATGCCCGACAATATAGCATAATCCGTTGCCATTACCGCCGGCTTTTTATATATTTATGCGTATATTAAAATATTTGCATAAGTAAATCCCGCCACCCGAAGCGTGGCACGGAGTGAGTATGAAGATTATCGACATCCTGAAGCAAGACAAGATGAGCCTCTCCTTCGAGGTGTTCCCGCCCAAGAAAGAGACCAGCTTCGAGAGCGTCAAGGCCGCCACCGAATCCATCGCAGCCCTCGGCCCTGCCTTCATGAGCGTCACCTACGGTGCCGGTGGCGGCGTAAGCCACTTCACCCTGGACATCGCGAAAAACCTCAAGGAAAAATACAACATTCCCATGCTGGCGCACCTGACCTGCGTTTCCAGCAGCAAGGACACGGTCCACCAGCGCATTGCCGACATGAAGTCCGCAGGCATCAAGAACGTGATGGCCCTGCGGGGCGACCTGACCCCGGAACTCATCGAGAAGGGCCGGGACAACTGCGACTACCACTACGCCGTAGAACTCATCCAGGAACTCAAGGCCGCCGACGCGGACTTTTGCATCGGGGCGGCCTGCTACCCCGAAAAGCACCCCGAAAGCCCCAACCAGGCCGAAGACATCAAGCACCTTAAGGAAAAGGTGGACGCAGGCGCAGACTTCCTTACCACCCAGATGGTATTCGACAACAACCTGTTCCTGAACTTCATGTACAAGCTCCGGGAGGCGGGCGTCACCTGCCCGGTGCTCCCCGGAATCATGCCTATCACCAACGCCAACCAGGTGGAACGGGCCATCAAGCTTTCGGGTTCCTTTATGCCCCAGCGCTTCAAGTCCCTGGTGGACAAGTTCGGGTCCGACCCCGAGGCCATGAAGCAGGCGGGCATCATCTACGCCAGCGACCAGATTATAGACCTGTACGCCAACGGGATTACCAACGTGCACGTTTACTCCATGAACAAGCCCGACGTGGCCGAGGGCATTCTGCGGAATGTTTCCGCCATATTGGGTAAAAATTTCGTAGCAAATGCGTAAAAGCGGCATTTTTTGAAAATAAGACAAAAACGTGACACTTTTTCCTTTTTTCTTTATATATATTGAGTAGAGGGCGACAAAGACGCCCAAGGTTTTACACTTATAAAGGATCAACATGCTCTCTTATCAAGACGCTTACAAAATTGCAGCCGAAGTCCACAAAGACCAAAAGGACAAGGCTGGTGGCCCCTACATCGATTTTCTCCAGAGTGTAGCGGACTACCTCAAGAACAAGGGAGAGCCCGAAGAGGTGCAGACCCTGGCCATTTTGCAAGACTTGATGACATCTTCTACCAAGAAGACCCCTGAAGACGTGATTGCCATGGGTGTTCCCGCCGACATGGTGGAACTGATCCAGAAAATGACCTACCACAAGGACCAGGGCTGGATTGACCAGTACAGCTGCAACCTTATGGCGCAAGGCATGCCCGCCGAAGAGGCCACCTATGAGGCCCGTGAAAAGGAATTCGTGCGGTTCGCAGAATCCCTCAAGGGGAACCCCGTTGCCGCCAAGGCAAAGGCCGCCATATTGACTATGCTTTTGGACGACAAGTACATCCACAGGCAGGAACGCCGGGAACTCAAGACCAAGTTCCGCCTCAAAAAGTACAAGGCCGCCATCGCTGCATTAGGTGTGTAGCCCCCCCCTACGTCATCCTGAGTGCCCTGTAAGGGCCGAAGGATCCAGGGTCCAGAATGACAATGGATATAAAAAATCCCGACCAATGGTCGGGATTTTTGAGTTTTATCATAGCAGTACTTTGCCGTTTTGGCTATAGGCGAAAACTAGTCTCCATTCTCACAGTAAAAATCACCTACTCCGCCTTCACAACTTGCATCATTTAGCAAACTCTGCTGGTAAAAGAAGGTAACTTCCATCGTCTCGGGTTTCACATATTCTTTTTTTTGACTTTCAATTGTTTGTTGCCTTTTCATTTTTTTCTCCTTGCTTATTTTACAATAACCATTTTACCGTTGTGGTAGTAAGTTCCCTTGGTAGTGGGCTTGCCCTGCAGTTTGCGACCCTGCAAGTCGTACCAGTGGTCCATACGGAACTGGCCCGTAACCGTATTCACAGTTCCACCACCAATGGTGGTGCCCTTTTCATCCACCAGGATTACATCCATAGTTTCAGGCAATTCCGATAGGTCTGTGCCGCCAACAGCAGACTTCGCCGAAGAACTGCCATCGTTGTACACCAGGTAGGCGCGCATGGCCGGAATCCAAGCCTTGGAGCCCATCTTAGCGAACTCACCCACCTTGTATCCATCACGTTCCTGACCAGCGAAACCGTAGGCCCTGCCAATCAAGTGAGTGGAATCACCAAAGAGAATGTAGCGGTAGGATCCGCGGAATTCCCACTCCCCGTCGGCAACAGAAGAACCATGTTCATCGTTGGTCCTAAGCGTGGTTCCACCATTAAACACCAACTGTCCATCAGCAGTGGGCTGCACCAGATAGGGCGTATTGGCGACAAGGGTTCCCTCCACAGGGACCTTCTCTGCAACAGCCTGTTTCCAGGTTTCGCCGACCTTGTTGAATTTCGAAATAGTGTAGAAATTTGCACCACTTACTTCACTTACCGCAATAGAGAAGGGCAATATGATAGTGGCAAACTTCTCATTGGAGAAGGTTCTTCCAAGAACAACCGTATCCACTTCTATATCGGTATCGATTTTCACTTCATCGTCACCCGTATAAGAACCCTCGATAGTGGCCGTCTTCTTCCCGTCAATGACGCTAACTGCAATGGCACCATAGTGGGCAGTGGAGTCGTAGGTTGCCTTGTAGATGGCCTCGCCTGTCACGGTAGTGACTGCAGGGTTCCAGTCGCGGAACTCGTAGGTATATATACCAGCAGCATCCCTAGTAGGATCGTCCGGGACCTCGACCGTCGCGCCGTAGGTATAGAACGTGGCAGGCTTGAGCACCGTATTGTCGTAGTCTACGAATGCAACAGCATACATACGGTCAAACTCGTTGAACACAGCCTTGAGGGTCGTATTTCCCTCCAATTCTGCATCTTCGGCAATGGATTGTCCGTCAAGCGTTACCCAACGGGCGAATTCAAATGTCTTTGCATTCGTTGCAGTCTTGGTCGGTTCATCGGGAAGCATATCGTTTATCAAGGTTCCATAGTCCCTAGTCACCGTGGCAACAAGTGTGGTCCCGTCATCCATCACGAAGGTGATGCTGTACTTGTTCGGGACCACCGTGCACTGGGCCGTATAGGCCTTGTCTCCAGTCACAACCGCTTCACCCAGGATTACGGGGTTCCAGCCGGTAAAGAGGCAGGATTCTCCAGCAGTTGACCAGACAGCATCTCCAGCAGAAAGGTTGGGAGCGATTGTCTGGACCTGGGTTCCATAGGGATATGACGAAGTAGCGATTATTTCTTCTCCCTGATCATCCATGAAAGCAACTTCATAGGCGTTTACCGCCGCACTATAGGTCGCCGTATATACGGCATCCCCTGTCACGTCGGTTACGGCAGGTGTCCAGCCCGTAAAGTCATAGGAATACTGTGCCGTTGCAGGCTTGGTGGGGTCTTCCCCATAATCGGGAATTTCGCCGGCATCGTGGTAGTCATACCTCAACACGGAGCCATCGTCATCCTTCCAGGTAATGATAAACTTTTGGGTATAGGTGGCTCTGTAGGTCACATCTTCTGTAACGGTTGCAGGGTTCGGGGTCCATCCGGCAAACCTCCATCCACCATTGTCAGAAACGGTAGGAGCATCGATTTCGTCAAACGGGGTACCGTAATCATAAAGCGTAGCAGCCTTTAACACGGTCTCGTCATCGACATCCACAAAGGCGATGGAATACTGTTTCTTGGTTGCTCCAAAGGAGGCCACGTAGAACATGTCGCCCGTAACAACGGCATCCGTCACGGATGGGCTCCAACTGTTAAACGTATAGGTATATTCGTCGGTAGCATCCTTAGCGGGGTTCTCCGGCAAAATGTCCTGAACAGGAGTATCGTATTCTGCATTCGCAGTCGCATACTCCGTTTCCCCGTCGTCCATCAGGAAGGTGACTGTATAGGTACGGATCTCGGAGTCAAATTCGGCCTGATAAACCGCATTTGCCGTAACCTTCACAGGTTCCCAATACATGTCCAATAGGGAGGGGGTCCACCCGGTGAACGTGTAGGTAAACTGCGGGTCAGGAGCCCTCACAGGAGTAAGTCCAGGATCATACGTGTTGGAACCTTCTGCCCAACTCTTTTCCAAGAGGGTTTCTTCGCCATTCTTGAAAGTCACCGTATAGTACCGGGTTTCGGCAAGACCTATGCAACGGATGTTATCAATGGAAAGGGTTCCTGTTTCTGTGGACATCCTGTCTTCCGCTTCGACACGCCAGTCAAAGCCGTTCGCATATTGCATGGCTATTTCGATTGGCACTTCCTTGCCCCATTCTTGCCGCAGGGAGGCCAAGGGAATGGAAACGGTCTGCCATGTAGCGCTGGGATGGTCTACCGTGTAGGTATGGAAGCCCCATCCCATCTCGAGCAAGTTGTTGACATTTTCGCTCACTTTTATGCGGAACTTATGGGCGGAACCCTTGTAGTCATACTGGATGGCGCTGCACTGCGAAAGATTCAGATTGCCAAAGTCGTTGGTAGATATGGTAGCAAACGGATTATACGCATATTTACCCACGTCATAGGCATAGGTCAACTGGAGAACTTTTCCGCCGTTTCCTGGCACAACATCCAATTGCGCAGTCGTATTTCCTCCATTGTCGCCCCTATCAGATTCAGCCCAGTAATTTCCGACACTCCACAGCGGGTAATAATCGCCGTCCTCGAAATCGTCGAACAGTTCCGTGTTGGTGGTGGGAGCCGCAACGACCGGGAGTTCTACGCCGCTAGAACTGCTTGCAGGTTCGTCACCGCTGGAACTGCTAGAGTTATTACCGTCCGTTATACACTGAATTTCCTTGATATAGAGGTTTCCGTTTTCACCGCCAGAAACCTGCCACTTGATATCAAGCTCTCTTTCCAAATTGATTCCGGATAGTGAAGACATATTGAATGTATGGGTTGTCCAAGTGTTGCTACTGGGAATTTCCCATTCTGCCAACACATCTTCTCCATCGGGAGTATTGGCAAAAGTCAGGTTATGGCCAATGCCTATATACTGGTAAGATAGAACCTGACATCCGTTCAAATTAGAAATGTTCATACCTACACCGGCATAACCTCCTTCCTCTTCTGTATTCACATTTTTTAGGCCCCAGAAATCACCGCCCATTTCGTCGTCATAAACGGTTGCCTCTGTCCCCCATTCACTTTCCGGGTTCGCAACGGTCCAC
>CAMHOW010000103.1 GCA_946186895.1 uncultured Fibrobacter sp. | reverse complement strand
AGCTGCCAGACGGAACGCAGCCAGATCCAGAACCGCGAGACCTGCTACAAGATGCTCAAGACCATGGTGGCCGAACACTACCGCCTTGAAGAAGAAGCCAAGCGGGATGCCCGCATGGCCGAAAAGAAAAAGGTGGAGTGGGGAAGCCAGATCAGGAGCTACGTGCTGCAGCCCTACCAGCTGGTGAAGGACCTCCGCACCGGAGTGGAAACGTCGGATACCGCCGGCGTGCTGGACGGAAAGATCAAGCCTTTTATCAACGCCTACCTGCTAAGCACCAGCGAAAACCAAGGGTCTTAGGGAGGGGGAAGGATTCCTCCTCCCTAGTCGCTATAAATCTGAGCATTATTTTAGCACCGCTAGGTGCCCACGAAAATAAACCGCGAAGTTTAAAGATTCACGACTAGAGTATAGCGGTTTATTGAGTGTCGGGAGGGTCTTAGGGAGGGGGATGGTATCCTCCTCCCTAGTCGCTTATTCTTCTTCAGCGGGGCGCTTGGACATCTGCTTGCGCTTGATGGGGTCAAGCTCAGTCTTGCGCAGGCGGAGCACTTCGGGCGTGACTTCGATGCATTCGTCTTCGTTGATGAAAGTGACGCATTCTTCCAGGGTCATGCGGCGGTACGGGGTCAGCTGGATCATGTCGTCAGCGGACTTGGAGCGCATGTTGGTGAGGTGCTTGCCCTTGGTGACGTTCACGGTAATGTCCACGTCGCGGTTGTGTTCGCCCACGATCATGCCCGGATAAACTTCGGCGCCCGGTCCGATGATGAGGTAGCCGCGGTCTTCCAGGTTCGAAAGCGCGTAGCTGGCGGCTTCGCCCGGTTCTTTGGCGATAAGCACGCCGTTGATGCGGGTGGGAATTTCTCCCTTGTAGGGCTGGTATTCCTTGAAGAAGGACTGGGTCACGGCGTAACCCTTGGAAAGGGACAGGAGCTTCGGGCGGATACCGATAAGGCCACGGCTCGGCACGATGAATTCCAGGGACACGCGGTCGTTGTCGTCGGTGACCATGTTCACCATTTCGCCCTTGCGCTGCTGGATTTCCTGGATGCAGGCGCCGCTGAATTCGCTGGGGACTTCTACCTTGAAGTCTTCCACCGGTTCCAGGAGCTTGCCGTTCTCGTCGTTGTGGAAAATCACCTGGGGGCTTCCGATGGTGAATTCGTACAGTTCGCGGCGCATGTTTTCCACGAGGATGGTAAGGTGCAAAATGCCACGGCCCGAGACCTTGAAGGTAGAGGCGCCGTCCACCTTCTCGACGAGGAGGGCGGGGTCTGCCATGTGGGCACGTTCCAGGCGTTCCTGAAGCTGGTTACCCGTCATGAACTTGCCGCCGTACTTGCCTGCGAGAGGCGAGGTGTTCACGGTGAAAATCATGGAGATGGTGGGCGGGTCGATATGGATGCGGGGCAGGTGCTTCGGATTGTTCGCGGCGCTGATGGTATCGCCGATGTCGAAGGTATCAAGCCCTGCAATGAGCACGATTTCGCCCGGACCCGCTTCGTCCACCGGCTTCGGGGTGAGGCCTTCGTAGCGCAGAATCTTCTGGGGGCGGATGGTCTTCACGGTGCCATCGGTAAAAGCCTGCGCGTAGGTTTGGTTCGGCTTGAGCACGCCCTGCTGCACGCGGCCCACGGCCAGGCGGCCGAGGAAGGTGGAGTATTCGAGGGATGCAATCTGCAGGAGCGGTTCGGCGGCGGGGTCGCCCTTCGGGGCCGGAATGCGCTCGATAATCTTGTCCATGAGGATGCTGAAGTCACCATCCGGATCTTCCATTTCGGCCTTGCAGATGCCCTTACGGCCAGAGCCGAATACCTTGTCGAAGTCCAGCTGTTCTTCGTTGGCGTCCAGTTCGCAGAACAGGTCGAACACCTTGTCCAGGGCTCCGTGGGGGTTGCATCCGTCACGGTCGATCTTGTTCACCACCACGATGGGGATAAGGCCGAGTTCAAGAGCCTTTTGGGTCACGAAACGAGTCTGGGCCATGGGGCCTTCGAAGGCGTCCACTACCAGCAACACGCCGTCCACGGTACCCAGCACGCGTTCCACCTGGCCACCGAAGTCGGCGTGCCCCGGGGTATCCACGATGTTCACGCGGTAGCCCTTGTACATAACGCTAGTGTTTTTACTGAGGATGGTGATGCCGCGTTCCCGTTCCAGGTTGTCGCTGTCCATCACGCGTTCGTTGACTTCTTCACCTTCGTGGAAGGTTCCGCACTGCTTAAGGAGCTGGTCCACCAGGGTAGTTTTACCGTGGTCAACGTGGGCGATAATGGCGACGTTTCTGATTTTAGATTGATCCATAGAGGGCTCTTTTGGTTCTTGTTTATTTTGGGCCCAAATTTAGAAAAACGTGCTGCAAAATGCAACACGCTAAAATACGCTTGAAGGCTTTTGCAACCCCTTAATCGTGTATGGAATTCTTGAGGCTTTCGATAAGGCGGGCAAAGCTCGGGTCGGAGGCCATTTCCTTTTTCACGGAATTGATGGCATGGACCACGGTGGAGTGGTCTTTTCCGCCAAAACGGGAACCGATACTTTGGAGGCTGATGGGGGAGAGCTCGCGCATCAGGTACATGGCCACCTGACGGGCCTTGGAAACTTCCTTGGTGCCACGTCCGGATTCCACCAGCTTTGCCTCGGGAACCTCGTAGTGAGCAGACACCGTATGGAGTACGGAATCCAGGCTTACGCGACGGCGGAGCGTGGGGGCAATTTCGGTCACCACACGCTGGGCGATGCTCATGTCGATATCGTGATTCAGCAGGCTGGACTGGAGCGTCAGCTTGATGATGGCACTTTCCAGGCAACGGACGTTGCTTGCGATGTTTTCTGCCAAATAATGTAAAACTTCGTCGCTGATTTCCAAGTGCCGCTCTTCGGCCTTCTTGTGTAAGATGGCTTCGCGGGTCTCCACCTCGGGGGGCTGAATGTCTACGGTAAGGCCCCAGGCGAAACGGCTCACCAGGCGGTCGGAAAGGTTCTTGACTTCGGCGGCGGGAGCGTCGGAGGTCAGCACGATCTGCTTGCCTGCCTGATGCAAGGCGTTGAATATCAAGAAGAACTCGTTCTGGGTTTCGTACTTGCCGGTCCAGTTCTGGATGTCATCGATAAGCAGGATATCTACTTCGTTGCGGTAGAAGTCACTCATCTCGGTGACGCGACCTTCACGCAGGCTCTTCATGTACTGCTGAGAAAAATCTTCAGAGGTCAGGTAGCACACCCGCTTTGCCGGATTCTCTTCCAGGATGTAGTTACCGATGGCCTGCAGCAAGTGGGTCTTGCCCAGTCCAGAAGAACCGTAGATGAACAGCGGGTTGTACTGGGTGCCGTTAGGGTTGCGGGCTACGGCCAGTGCTGCGTTGAAGGCCAACTGGGCCTTGTCGCCGGGTACAAAATTTTCGAAACGATAGCTGCTGGAAAGAGGAACGCTGGGCTTGATGAAATCCTTGAAGGATTCGTTCTCGCTCTTGACTGCCTGGGGAACAATTTCCTGGGGCTGGAATTCGAATTCCATGGCCACGTCGTCGTGGTTGGTTTCTTTCCAGGCAAGGCGGATAAGTTCCTTGTAGGCCGAATAAACAGAGGTGTCCAGTCCGGGGGGAATGGAGATGGTGGCATGTCCTGTGGTCTGGCTAATTAGCTTAGTCTGAGCGAAATAGGTTTTGAACACGGAATCAGAAAGCATTCCGCGGAGGTAGTTCAAACTTCTTTCCCATTCAATTGCCATATGTCTATCCTTGACCGGTGGACCGGGGTTTCAAATCTATCAACAGGTAGGCCCTACAATCTAGAAAAATAGCCTCGATTGTTGATAAGTTCAAGGGGGTGCACCCCAAAAAAAGGCCCCAAATGACCCCGAACCGGCATCGTAAGTCCTTGATTGGCAAAAGATTAAAAAAGTTAATATTAGTTTGTTTGTAATCTAAAGCCGCTGTAAAAGAGCCCTGAATAAATGGCGGAATTCCTTAAATTTCGCCAAAATAACTACATTTGGCCTAGTATGCAATTTCTCTCCCGCCTCGATTACGTGTTCTGGATTCCCTTGGTTTTATGGGTTCCCCTGTTTTTCTGGTTTATGCGTTGTTCATTCCCCCTCTTTTTCAAGAAGATGGTGAAGAAAGGTAAAAAATGGGCCTACATGCCCGAAAAATTTGGCAGTAACTCTCCTAGGTTTGTGTTGACCCGTGCCTTGAACCTGCTCTTTTCGGTGGTGGTTGCAGCGGGATGCTCTGTTAGCGTTGCATGGGCATTGAACAAGTTTACCCAGGTTCCTGCGGTTTATGGTTTCGCATCGGCGGTTGCTTTCTTGGTGTTTGCCGTTGTTCTGTATCGATTGGCTGTAGGCAAGGTGGCTGTGATTTTCCAGTCTGCCTATTTTCTGGAATACCGTCGCGCTCATTACGAATCCGATGTGAATGGCAAAATGCAGAGTGAGGCGGACATTCATAATCGGGCCATCTGGAGTTTCACCAAGAAGCTTAGAAATGCGGAATCCCACGGTCGGCTGTGGAAGTATGTGAATGCCATGGCTAAGACCAAGAAGATACCTCCTGATATACTTGCGGAAGTTTACTAGTCATGGCCAACATATTAGATTCCATTGGTGTAGGTGAGAACGTTTTGGATGGGCGTGCGGCTTGGAAGTACGCCGAAGATATTTTGCTGAAGGTTTCCAGGACGTTTGCGCTGAACATCAACGTGCTCAAGGGACGCCTGCACAAGAGTATCTTGCTTGCGTACCTGTACCTGCGCATTGCCGATACCGTAGAAGACGACCCCGAGATGACGGCTACCCGCAAGAACATAGTGCTGGGGCTGTTTTCGGCCATCTTCAAGTCACCTGCTTTGTCGGACGAGGCAATTGCGGCTTTTGAAAAGGCCCTGCCCGAAAGTTGGCACCGGTCGGATCACCCTTATATGGATCTGTGCCTCCATACTCACGTGGTGGTGCCCTTGCTGAAGGAACTTCCGGAAAAGTTTGCCGCTCCGGTGCGTGCGGTGACGGTGGAAATGTGCCAGGGCATGGCCAAGTTTGCCCTTAGGCAAGAGGCTGCTCTTAGCTCCGGTTGGTTTACGCTGGAACGGGTCCAGGATCTGGACGAATACTGCTACTATGTGGCGGGAATTGTAGGCAAGCTGCTCACGAACCTTTTTGCCGCTGATACGCGCTTGATTAGCGATGCCCGCAAGGCAGAACTGCAGAAGCTGGACGTGAGCTTTGGACTTGCTCTCCAGGTGGCTAACATTGTGAAGGACTGCGTAGAGGATTCTACCCGTCGTGTGTGCTTTGTGCCCGAAGAAATTTGCCGCCGCCATGGGTTCAGCCATTCTTACGAGATGTTTGGACCGCCCATGGGCGACATGGAAGATTACAATAAACGCCGTGCCCAGGTCATGGAAGAACTGGTGAGAAAGGCTTGGAGTCATTTGGACGACGCTATTGCCTACACCAAGCTTTTGCCTAACGTAAAAATGCGGACCCGCCTGTTCTGCCTGTGGCCGCTGTTCATGGCGGCAGAGAACATGAAGATTATCGGTGACGGTTCCAGTATTTTTGCATCGGACCAGAAGGTGAAAATTACCCGGGATACGGTGAAGCGGATTATCAAACAGACCATGGTGCATTTCTATTCCGACAAGTGGATTGACAAGACCTACGCGAAATTGAAGAAGGAAGCAGGAATTTGAAATTAGTTGATATCGTGAATAAGTGGCAGTTCCACCTGGGCGTCATTTTTTTTAGCATCGTCTCTGACCAGTTGACCAAATTGTGGGCGTTGGTGCGTTTTACCAACGAGACGGGTGCTCCGAACCATGACGTGATTAACGTGATTGGGGAATGGATCCGGTTCCAGCTGGTGTTCAACAAGGGCGCCGCTTTCAGTAGCCGCCCTCAGGACTTGATGCCGTTCTTGCCACCCTGGCTTTTCTTTTTGCTGATCTCTATTGTAGCGACTGTCGTATTGCTCTGGTTCTACAGGTCTATCGATAAGCGGGACTGGATGAGCCGACTGGGCGTGGTGATGATTCTCGGTGGTGCCGTCGGGAACTTTATTGACCGTATGCG
>CAMHOW010000102.1 GCA_946186895.1 uncultured Fibrobacter sp. | reverse complement strand
CATCTTTTTTGCCATGTGTGTCTCCAATTTTTAGGTTTTTTCGAAAAAATCTGATCATATACACCCCGGGCATGTGGCGCACACCCGTGGCGCAAAAATCCAATGGAAAAAATATAAAATCTCACTTGTTTTGGGTATCAGTGGGGGAGAAAACACTTGCCTAGGGTTTCACCCCTAAGACCCTACATAAAGTATAAAACAGAATTTTTGGTGTAAATATTCGTTTACCTTTGCGCCGCATAAGCCACAATCCCTAATTACTATATTCTCCCCATGCTCCACCTGTGGCTCATCACCGCTCCCGACGACTTTTCCGCCGAATTCGACGACATCGAGCAGATGTTTTCCCGGGGTCTTTCCCGCCTGATCCTCCAGAAGCGGGGGAGGAACGGCGCTCCCTACGCCTCCGAAAGCGAATACGAACGCTGGCTTCTAGGGCTCCCCATGGAATGCCGGGACCGCATCTGGGTCCGGGGCACGCCGGATATGGCGGAGCGACTTGAAGTCCGGGGCTGCCTCTGCGACAGCTCCCGCCTCGCCGGCGATATTCCGCCCTCCTGGTACAGGATAAATACCGTCGCCGCCTGCAAGAGCGTAGAAGAAATCACGAAGCTGCCTCCCTGGGTAAGTGGGGCCCTGATTGGCCCGGTTTTTCAGCCTGCCTTTGCGGTAGAGCTTGTCTCTTGCGTGGACCTGTCACGACTGGAAACCGATAGGGAAGGCTTCAATCCCTCGAATATCCCGCTTATTCTTTCGGGTGGCCTGGACGAAGAAACCTTACCGTCAGTCCGCACCTTCGACCCGGCGGGAATCGCCGTCCTGGGCGGCGTCTGGAACTACGCCGACCCCGTAAACGCCTTCATCAAGTTGAACCGGGCCCTTGGCAACGCCCAATTGCGTCCATAAAAGTTTTTTTTAAGTTTTTGCGTTTCAACGCGTTAACATAGTCCAATTTGGAATAAGACAATCTGTGTTGTTTCAATTTTTAATACATATATTTGGAATATGGAAGCAACGCGCGCGAAAATTTTGGTGGTAGATGACACCAAGACCAATATCGAAGTTCTCGAAGGAATACTTTCAAACGATTACGATGTTTTTGTAGCCCTTGACGGTCACAAGGCCCTTATGCTCACCGAGAGGGTCAAGCCCGACCTGATTCTTTTGGATGTAATGATGCCCGAGATGGACGGGTACGAAACCCTCCGCCAGATGAAGGCTCGGAATATCCTGGGCGGCACGCCTGTCATCTTTTTAACGGCAAAGTCCGATTCCAAAAGCGAACAGACAGGCCTGAATTTGGGAGCCGTAGATTATATCGGCAAGCCATTCTCTCCGGACCTGGTGCTGCTCCGCATCAAGAACCAGCTGGAATACAAGCGCCAGCGTGACCACCTCAACGAGCTGGTCATCGAAAAGACCCAGGACCTGAGAAACACCCTGAAGGTCATGCTCACCAGCCTCGGCGCTCTGGCCGAATACCGCGACCCGGAAACCGGCGGTCACATCAAGAGGACCCAGTTCGTGGTGCAGAAACTAGCCGAAATCCTGATGAAAAATCCGAAATTCGCAAAGGACATTCCCAATAGCGAATACGTAGATTATTTCGCAACGGCAGCCCCCCTGCACGATATCGGCAAGGTGGGCATCCAGGACGAGATTCTCCGCAAGCCGGGCAAGCTCAACGAAGAAGAGCGTGCCATTATGCGGGAACACGCTACCATGGGCTATAACGTGCTAATTGATGCGGCCAAGGGTCTTGAAGACAAGACCATGATCAACATCGCAGCCGATATTGCCTGGGCCCACCATGAATATTACGATGGGAACGGTTACCCCAGGAAACTCAAGGGGGATGAAATTCCTCTCTGCGCAAGGATAATGTCTGTAGCCGATGTCTACGATGCCCTTGTTTCCAAGAGACCCTACAAGGATCCGCTTCCTCACGAGGTGGCGGTTGCAGAAATTGTCAAGGGGAAGGGAACCCAGTTTGACCCTGATGTGGTTGAAGCCTTTGTCGGGATAGCCGACACGCTCCCGGAATTGTACCAGAAGTTTAAGGATGAAGGAATTTGAGTAACAATTCGTTAAATGATAAACGTCGTCAGCTGAACTGGCGAATTTCCCTTGTCTATATGGTGCCCGTGCTGATTGCCACGGTGGCCCTTATTCTTATTTTCTTTTTCTATATCAAGTCGACCCTGATTTCTACTGCTTACAGTAGTACCGAAAATAGTTTCAAAAAGAATATACGCCAATGTGAATTGTATCTACAGGAAAAGCAGGACGAATTTAGCAAGTTCCAGAAAAAGGTACAGCAAACGGGTAAGGCTTCTCTCCGTTCGGTTCTTGCTAAGCAGCAATCCGATGAAGACATATCGGACGTGTATTACGGCTTCTCTAATGGAGAATATGTCAGTGCATTAGGAGAAAAACTGGAAAAGACGGTATCGGAAGTCCGAACCAAAGGCTGGTACCTTGAGGCTTCCCGTAGTAAGGGTGTTGCCTTAACAGGGCCTTATATTAAGCCGGCCCTTAAGAAGAGTGTCCTTACTATTTCCGCCCCTCTCTGGGATAAGGATAAGCAGATTCGCGGAGTTGTTGCCGAAGATATCGATCTACAAAAAATACGTTCCCAAATTTCAAGTATCGCAAGAGAAGAGGGTGGTGTTACCATTCTCGTTGGAAACGACAACGAAACCATCTACACCTATTTCCCCTACGAAACAAATGTCAAGAAAATAGAACTGGATACTATCCAGGAACTTCGGGATTTGGCTCTTGAGGGCTTTAGTACGGATTCCCTGAACTACGGAAAGGTTTTCCGCTTTGAACGGGCCAATTCCCGGCATCAGAACTATGTGTTTATGGTGACGCCTATGACCAAGGCTCCCATGTATGCGATCCATGTGATGCAGCAGAACAGGGTGGTGTCTAAACTCAGAGAAGACTTGAACGCCATTATGCTTCTTGTCACTTTGGCTGTTCTTCTGATGATGATTATAGCGGCTGTAGCGGGACACATCCTGTTTAAGTGGCTCATTGAAAAAGATTTGAACGAAAGCGTTAGTTCCAGTACCTTGTTCGATACTTTACTCAGTAGCCCGAACTTTACCCTTATTCTTACCAACGATAGCTTTGATATTTTGCATGCCAGTTCTAATGTTATAGACTTCTTGAACAATGGCGAAGATATCAGGGGTGAAATCTTATGGAAATTCTTCCCTTCTGAAGAATTCAAGAAATTTGCTCGAAAGGTGACAATGGGCGGGGATCTGCACCCCAGTGAACGTAAGACCATTGTGAAGGTAACTAGCCCCAAGGGGGAAGAATCCTGGTGGAATGTATTCTTCCAGCTTCTTGTAGAAGATGACGGAAGTATCCGTTACCTGTTCATGATTACCGATGAAACTAGTGGAATCCAGAAAGATACCATCTTGGATACCATTATGCTTTCGGCGGACCGTTCCCTGTTGATCATATTTGATAGGACTAGACATATCAAGTATATGTCCAAGCAGCTGGCGGATGTGTTTGACCAGGAATGGCGTAAGCTGATTGGGTACTCGCTGGACGATTTGATTTCTTGCGGTATGCCCGATGAAATTGTAAAGGCCATCGGAAATTCGTTTGGTACGGAAGAAACATGGAAGGACTCCTTCTCGCTGAAGTCTCAGGACGGAATGAGCGAAATATGGTTCCGTGGAGAGGCGGTCACCTTGAAGGTTCAAGAATCTGTGGTTGGCTATATGCTATCCATGGTGGATATTTCTGAGGTGATGGAAGCCCGAGAGATTGCGGAGCAGGCCACCCAGGCCAAGAGCGAGTTCCTGGCCAATATGAGTCACGAAATCCGTACACCCATGAACGCCATTATCGGTATGGCCCACCTAATTTCTGAAACGGAACTTTCCGAACGTCAGCGTGGTTTTGTGGACCGTATCAGTAGTGCAGCAAAGTCTCTGCTGGGCATTATCAACAATATTCTGGACTTCTCCAAGATTGAAGCCAAGAAGCAGGAACTGGAAGTTATCCAATTTGTGCTGCAGGATACCATCAGCGAGGTGGCCGCCTTGGCCGAGGTCCGTATTACTGGGCGTCCTATTGAGTTGATTGTGGACGTGGATCCGGAAATCCCGGAAACCCTGATGGGTGACCCGTTACGCCTGTCTCAAATCTTTACCAACCTGGTCAATAACGCTACAAAGTTTACTGAAAAGGGTGACATTACCCTCCAGGTGAAAATGGAAAAAATGACCGATACCCACGTACAGCTGGCCTTCAGCGTCAAGGATACGGGTATCGGTATGACTCCGGAACAGCTGAAGCGTCTGTTCAATGCCTTTACGCAGGCAGACGGTTCTACCACGCGTAAGTACGGCGGCACAGGTCTTGGCCTTGTGATTTCTAAGTCCCTGGTGGAATTGATGGGCGGTCAGCTGAGGGTGGAAAGCACTTCCGGTGTGGGGTCTCGTTTCTACTTTACTATTACGCTCCCCATAGCCCCTAAGGTGGGTGCTCCTAAATGGAAGGTGGTCAACTCGTTCCAGAACAAGAATATCTTGCTGGTAGATGATTGTGCCAACCTTCGTTCTGTGCTTCGCCACACCCTGGAAAAATTCCGTTGCGTTGTGGAAGAGGCTTGTTCCGTGGACGAGGCTATTGACCTGATTCAGGCCCATGAATCAGCAGGGGAGGCACCCTACGATATCTTTATCGTGGATTACCAGATGCCTATTTCCGACGGCTTCAACTTTGTGAAGGGCCTGCCCGCTAATATGCAGCAGATTCCTAAGATTTTGATGCATCCCCTTCATTTCGAAGAAGCGAACCGTCTCCAGGCAGAAGAAATCGGTTTCAACAGCTGCCTTGCCAAGCCTATCCAAATCAGTTCGTTGCTGACGGCCCTTCAAGAGGCTATTGGTGAAACGCCTATTTACCAGAAGGCAGTCAAGAAGGAAAAACGCAAGATTTACTTTAAGGATGCCAAGGTTCTGCTTGTTGAGGACAACAAGATGAACCAGGAACTGGCCGTTTCCCTGTTGAGCAGCGTGGGTCTTACCACCATGATTGCCAACAACGGTAAAGAAGCGATTGAACTTTTGAAGCCCAATTCCTTTGACCTTGTGCTGATGGATATCCAGATGCCCATTATGGACGGTTTGACGGCCACCAAGCTGATTCGTGAAAAGAAAGAAGAGTATTTCCAGAAAGTCCCGATTCTTGCCATGAGTGCCCGAGCTTTCCAGAAAGACAAGGAAGAATGTTTCGAAGCGGGTATGAACGCCCATATCGTGAAGCCTATTGACCCCACCGTTCTTTATGAAGAGATGGCGAAGTTCCTGCCGATTGCTTCCGAAACGGCCGAGACCCAGACGACCACTACGGTGGTGTCTTCAGATTCTGTACAGCTGTCTTCTGATGACAAGGAATTCTCTGCCCGGTTCCAGAAGATACCGGATTTCGATATTTCGGCAGGCCTTTACCATGCTAATAACAATAGGACTCTCTATCTCAGGATTGTACAGGGCTTTGTAAATGATTACGGGAGCAAGACCCTTGAACTACGAAAGCTGATAGAGGCTTCTAAGTACGAAGACGCGGCGCGAATTGCCCATACCATCAAGGGCTTGTCTGGAACAATCGGTGCTAGCAATGTGCAGAAACTAGGGCTTGCATTGGAAACGTCTTTGCTTAACAAGCAAAAGAATTTCAATGAACTTCTCGCCTTCGAAGAAGCGCTCAAGAAACTGGTGGAAGCCCTGTCTAAGGTCCTTTCCGATATGAACTCTGAGACGGACGACAGCAGTACAAAGAAGGAAGATCCCCAGGCGAACGAGAAGCTAAAGGGTGTCTTGGAAAATCTCAGGATTCACGTGGATGCATGCTCTGCGACTATGTGTAAGCGAGACCTCGAACCTATTAAGGATATTGGCTTCTCCTCTGCACAGGAAGAACTCCTCAAAAAGTTGAAGAACCAGATCGGGGACTACGATTTCACGGAGGCGGGGGAGACCATCAAGGAGCTGGAAAAGACCCTCGCCTAGTGCAAGACGAAGACCGCTATAAATGCAAGTGCTACGATAATGGCTGCGGTGGTGCCAATGACTCCACCGAAGCTTTTTTTCTTTTTATTGCCGAACTCATCGGTGCCGAATTCGTTCTCGACAATTTCGTCGTAATCCGGTGCTTCCAGGTCGGTAAATTCTGCGCCCTCGGACCAGCCGGTATTTTTGTCGCTCCCGCAATGCGGGCAGAACGTGGCGCCGTCTTTGATTTCTGAATTACAGTGAGGGCAGAGCATGCTCGTAATATAACAAAAACCGCCAGGCGATTGCCTAGCGGTTTTTAAAAGCGAATCAACGAAGATTACAGCTTGTCCGTGAGCAACAAAGCCCCAGTTATTAAACTGGGGCGGTTGCGAGAGTGAGCGCAGACCGGAGACGTTGTCCCCGAGTCTAGCGCGAACGGTCTCATTAGAGCTTGTTGTTGGAACCAAGAACGTCGACGATCTTGTGTTCGTACATCTTCTGCATGTTTTCGCGAG
>CAMHOW010000101.1 GCA_946186895.1 uncultured Fibrobacter sp. | reverse complement strand
CAACATGGACGGCTACGAGTTCTGGGGCAAGGTGAGCCTTCTCAAGGCGGGCATCTGCTATGCCCACAAGGTGCTTTTCCCCTCCTCCGGCTACCGGGACGCCATGATCAACACCAACCTCCCGGGTGGCCTCAGCGGCTTCTTGATCCACAACCAGGACAAGCTGCTCGGCGTCCAGTTCGGCGTCAGCTACCAGGTCTGGGATTTCAATAGCAAGGACAAGTTGCCTATCAAGCAGGCCAAGAAAAAGGCCCGCGCCAAGCTGGAGGGAATACTGGGGTGCGAGGTCGGGAACAGGCCCGTGCTGTATGCCCACCTGGATTCCGAAGCTGGCAATACCTCCGAAACCCTGGCCACCATCCTTTCGGACATCGCCAAGCAGGACATCTTTATCGTGGTGGGCATCGCTCCAGACGATCCGGAATGGAACTACTACCAGGATGTTTCCAAACAGTATCCGGGAATCATGGCGGTTCGGCCCATCGAGACCAAGAGCGCCAGCGCCCTGCGCGACGTGCTAGCCGGTTCCGACATCTTGTTCGCGGCAAACCTGAAGGAACCTTCTACCTCTATCATCTTGAAGGCCCTTGCCACAGGAACTCTCCCCCTCACCGGACGTAACGTGGGGGTTGCCACCATGCTGGACGACTACGCTCCCGAGACTTCGGGCTGTGCAAACGCCTTCCTGGTGGACGACGCCAACGCCCCACACCAGATGCTCCGCAGGCTCAAGGACGCACTCCACGTATACTACGAGGAAAACGCCGACTGGGACAAGGCTGTCATCAACGCCTACAGCGGGTTCCACTACGAGTGGGACAGGACTATCGCAAAATATTTACTAATTTTGGGCGAACTGGGACTTTAGCTCAATTGGTTAGAGCAGCGGACTCATAACCCGCGGGTTCCGGGTTCAAGTCCCGGAGGTCCCACGAAAGCCCCGTAACCATCAAGGTTGCGGGGCTTTTTCGTTGACGAGCTTTTACTACATTCAATACAAGAACAAAGAGGTATTTACTATGAGCCGTATCGACAATCGTAAAAATGACGAGATGAGAAAAATCAAGATGACCACGGGGTTCGTGTCCAGTGCAGACGGCTCCGTGCTTATCGAGATGGGACATACCCGAGTGCTCTGCAACGCAACACTGTTGCCCGAAGTTCCCAAGTGGCTCGCCGGAAAAGGCCGTGGCTGGATTACCGCAGAATACTCCCTGCTGCCCCAAAGTACTGGCCAGCGCGTGGAACGAGAACGTAAAGGCGCTAGTGGACGCACCCAGGAAATTCAGAGACTCGTAGGTCGTTCCCTCCGTGGTGCAGCCAACCTGAACGCCCTGGGTGAACACGCCCTGGTGGTGGACTGCGACGTGATTGAAGCTGACGGCGGAACGAGAACCGCAAGCATCATCGGAGGCTTTGTGGCCCTGGCCCTCGCCCTCAAAAAGGTGAAGCCCACTATCGAAGTGACCGAACAGGTGTTGCAGCACAACATCAGTGCCATTTCCGTCGGCGTCATCGACGGAGAACCCAGACTGGACCTGTGCTACGAAGAGGACAGCCGCGCCGACGTGGACATGAACATCGTGATGCGGGATGCTTCCGAATACATCGAGTTGCAGGGAACCGGCGAACACGCCTCCTTTGACCGCAAGACTCTGGACGCCCTCCTTGCCCTAGGCGAAAAAGCCTGCAAGGAAATCAAGGAAATGCAAATGTCCTTGATTGGAGATGAATTACCGTAATACAACTAGGGAGGGGGATCCCCTCCCTAAGACTCTCCCCGCACTCAATAATCCGCTAAACTCTAATCGCAAGTCTTTGGCTTTGCGGTTTATTTTCGTGGGCACCTAACGGTGCGGAACTAAAGCTTACAGCAATGCAAGGCTGGGGAAGATTCCCACCACCAGCAGTGACACAGCGGCCACAGCCACGGTGAACTTCAGCATATAGCCAAAGACTGCATTTTCGGCGCACTTGCACTGGCATTCACATTCACTAGTAGCCTTGGCCGGCGCAAACAGCACATAGGCGATACGCAGGTAGTAAGCCGCCGCCACCAAGGAGAGTCCAAAGCCCGCTGCCGCAATCCAGGTCATGCCCGCAGAGAAGGCTCCCGTGAACAGCACGAACTTGGCGAGGAAGCCAGCAACAGGCGGAAGCCCAGCCAGAGAAGCCAAGCACACAGCCACACCCAGCGCCACGAAGGGACGCTTGCGTCCTGCACCCTGCAGGTCGTCCAAGGTTTCATTCCTGTCATCCTTGCCCGCCAGGTAAGCGACACCCGTAAGAGCACCGGCAGAAGCCACGGCGTAGGTGATCAAGAAATAGAACATGGGGCCAAACTGCACCTTACCGGAACCAATATAGTCAGGCAGCAGAACTCCCAACAGAATAAAGCCGGCGTTCATCACGGCAGAGAATGCCAAAATACGACGGATAGACTTCTGTGCAAGTCCACCAAAAGCGCCAAGAGCCATAGACACAAGGGCAATAATGATAACCATCACGCCCAGGGATTCCGACTGAGAACTGATAGTTACAGGCTCAGCCAGGTTCCAAGCAGGAGCAGTAGCCGCCTTGGTCACCAACACGGAAAGCCAAATGGAACCGAGAGCGGCAAGGGCACCCACCTTGACCACAGCAGCCATGAAACCGGTCACGGCTACGGCAGCACCAGTATAGACGTCGGCCACCCAATAGTGAACCGGAGCAGCGCCCGCCTTGAACAGCACGCCAAAAAGAACCATCAAAACACCGATAGCGTAGATAGGTCCACGGCCCAGGATGCAGCTAGCAAAGAAACTGGTCGTTCCCGTAGCACCATAGATCATGGCCACACCATAGAGGAATATTGCACTAAAGATGGCTCCCGAGACAAAGTACTTGAACACACCTTCGCAAGAATTAGTATTCCTGCGACGAAGTCCAACCAGAGCGTACACCGGGAAAGACGTCAGTTCCATGGCGATGAACAGGGCCAGGTAATCGATGGCCTGGATCATGAGCAAAGCACCGGCCGTAGCCAGGAGCATAAGCCCATAGGGTTCGCCACCCTTATGCTTCTCGTGACCCAGCGTCCATTGGATACCCGAAATGCCAAGCAATGTGCAAAGGAGAACCGCAGCCGTCAGCAACCGACGAATGGGATCCATGGCAAACAGGTTGAATAACGTGTCAGGTGAAAGGAGAACGCAAGAGGCCATGCCAAGAACCACGAAGAACGCGACCACCCAGGGCAGAACCTTGTGCTTGTTTTCGTCCTTGATAAAAGGTTCGGAAGCAATAGAAACCATGGCTCCGACAACCATCAGAATCACCGGCAAAAGATTGATGTAATTACTCATTTTCGGATGCCTCCGTCTTTTCAGTTTCTACCGCAGGCTGTTCAGCCTGTGTTGTCGCAGAATCCTGGGGAGCCTCGAGAGTCGAATCAGAAGTACCCTCAGCCTCTGCCACAGCGGAATCAATAGATTGCTCAACGTCCTGTATTTGCGCGATCAAGGCCTTACGTTCTTCTTCGGTAAAACCCGAAGCCGCAAGGGTAGAATCTAGCTGACGAATATCTTCAGCTGTCATAGAATGATCATTAACCACCTCCTCGCTTTCCTCCACCACTTCCGTAGCGGAAGCCTCTTCGGTGACGGCCTCATCGAACAGGTGCAGGGAATTGGTCACAAAAGCAGGATGCAGACCAAAGGCAAGGAGCAGCACCAGCATAGAACCGAAGGCCACACCTTCCAGAGCCGTAGTCTTTGTGCCTTCCTGGTATTCACGGGCAGGCTTACCGAAGATGACCTTCTGGATGAACCGCAGCATGTACGTAGCCGAGAGGATCATGCAGAAACCGCCCACCAAGGCAGGTATAAAGCCCAAATCCCACAAGGAAAGGAGCACCGTGAATTCGCCCACGAACCCAGCCGTACCGGGAACCGCAAGGGCCATAACACCGGCCGCCCCAAAGAGGAAGCTGAACACGGGATTCTTCGCAGAAAGGCCACCCATCTCTTCGATATTGCGGGTACCTGTCATACGTTCGGCGACCCCGATCAAGAAATACTGGACACCGGCAGAAATGCCATGGGCCACCAAGAGCACCAGCACGGCAGGGAGCATGGCCTCGGAAAGGCTAAACACTCCTGCTACCGCGAAGCCCAAATGGCTCATAGAGCTATAGGCCAAGAGACGCTTTCCATCGGTTGCGCGGAGCGCCATAAGGGCTCCGTAGATGGCGGTCAACAGCCCAAGCCACATCAGACCAGAGATGTAATTCATGTTCAACGGGAATATGGGGAGAACCCAGGCAATAAAGCCGAACACGCCCGCCTTACTCATGG
The DNA here is from genome assembly GCA_946186895.1 of uncultured Fibrobacter sp. GTDB lineage: Bacteria > Fibrobacterota > Fibrobacteria > Fibrobacterales > Fibrobacteraceae > Fibrobacter. Next base: position 2,446 of record CAMHOW010000101.1, on the reverse strand, counting down.
CACCCGTGAGGATAGCCGACAGGGGTGCAGGAGCTTCGGAGTAAGTTATAGCTTGCCAACCGTGGAAGGGGAAGATAGGAGTCTTCACCAAGAAAGCCAGCAAGAAGCTCAAGAGCACCAGTGCCTGATGTTCCACAGGGAGGCTCTGAATAGCCACCGCCATGGAAAGCAACAGGGAATTGTCGGCAATGGTCAGCAGGTACCAGAGAGCCACCATCATGGGAGCAGAGCCCACCAGAGTATAGATGGCGAACGTCATGGCCGCCGTAGTCCGTTTCTCTCCACCAAAGCCCGCAATCAAGATTGCAGCGGGAATCACCATGGCTTCGAAGAAGAAGAAGAACAGCACCGCATCTGCCGCGAGGAAGGTACCGTTCATGGCCCCCATCAGGGCAAAAATGCCAATGGCAAAGTTGCGGTAGCTCTTGCCTGTTGTGCTACGAGCAGAGATCAACGCCACCAGAGACAGACCACAGGAGAGGAATACCATCCAGGTACCCAGACCATGAGCATAGAGGTAGTAGTATACAGGGCCACGAGTTCCCGGTATATGGAACCATTCTATGGGAGTGGTTGCCTGGTTACCCGTAACAATCAGAGCGACGGACATGGCTGTAAAAACGGCAGCCATAAGAATCGCCATGCGGGAAGAAGAATTGGAGTCATCCCTAGAGTTGAGCACCATCAAGATGGCGGCAACAAACGGGGCAATAACAAGAAGATTCAACAACATTAGACAAGCCCTCCCGAGAAAACGACCAGCATTACGAGGAGAGCAACCCCGGTAATGCTAAACGCCAATTGGAGACGAACCTTGCGAACCTGGAGTATAGAGGCTCCATCGCCAAGTATTTCCACGACAGCGGCAAGAGTCCACTGGATTGCCTGCAGAACCTTTTCAACGACGATATCGCAGAACCAAGCCAGAATATTCACACCGGCAACAAAGGCACAATGGATGTAGTCCCAAAGGAACGTCCAAGAGGCGGCACTGCCTTCCGGAACCGTTGACGCACCCTTGACACCAATGATGCGAGCGCGGCTAAACTTCTTCCAGGCAATGAACATACCCACAAGGGCAGCCACCGTACCGAGGACGGCGAAGATGACCGGGTTCACGTGAAGAGCAGGATTCGCGATGGCATAAAGAGTCTGAGCCTTACCCACCACAGAAGCCATGCTATCGCGGAAGAAGGTAATACCGATAGAATCAGCCCACAGGTAGCCAGAGAAGATGGCACCGAAGGCCAGAATGACCATGGGGAAAAGCATGACCGCAGGAGCCTCGTGGATATGTTCCTCGGATTCCTTGTCTCCACGATACTTGCCAAAGAAGGTCATGATAATCAGGCGACCCATGTAGACAGCGGTAATCACAGCCGTAGCAAGGCCCACCACATAAACGATCGGGCCTAAAATCGGGCCACTCACGAATATTCTTTCCAGAATCAAGTCCTTAGACCAGAAACCCGCAAAGCCGGGGAAACCGACAATGGCAAGGAAGGCGAAAATCATGACACAAGCCGTCGTAGGGGTCTTATTGATCAGGCCACCCATACGGCGCATATCCTGCTCACCACCCAAGGCATGAATCACGGCACCAGCACCAAGGAACAGAGCCGCCTTGAAGAAGGCGTGGGTGAACACATGGAAGATGGAGGCGTCAAAGGCGCAGACACCGGCCGCCATGAACATGTAGCCCAGCTGAGAAATGGTAGAGTAGGCCAGAACCTTCTTGATGTCGTTCTGCATAAGGCCTGCAATGGCGGCCCAAAGGGCAGTGAACATTCCCACGAAGGTAATTAATATGAGTACGTACTCGAGCTGGCAGAACATAATTCCGAGGCGCGCAAGCAGGTAAACACCGCTGGTCACCATGGTCGCCGCATGGATAAGGGCGGACACGGGGGTCGGACCCGCCATGGCATCGGGAAGCCAGGTCAGAAGCGGAATCTGGGCGGACTTGCCTGTACAACCGATAAAGAAGAGTATTCCTGCCAAAGAAAGGGGAAGAAGCAACTCTACAATCATGCCTGTACCGAGGGCCATGTTGATGAAGGCTCCAAGGCCGTCGTAATTCAACAGGCTAGAACCACCGATGGTAACCAGGGTAAGCATGCCAAGCAAGAAACCGATGTCACCCACGCGGTTCACGATAAAGGCCTTGTTGGCCGCCTTGCAATTATTCAGGTCGTGATTCCAGAAACCGATGAGCAGGTAAGAGCAAAGGCCCACACCTTCCCAACCCAGGAACGTGAGAAGCAGATTGTCGGAAAGCACCAACACGATCATGCTGAACAGGAACAGATTGATGTAGGCGAAGAACCTGGCAAAGCCCCGGTCACCATGCATGTAGCCGATGGAGTACAAGGCGATGAGGGAACCGATGCCCGTCACGAACAAGAGCATGATGCGGGAAAGGCCATCGAACAGGAATCCGATATCC
>CAMHOW010000100.1 GCA_946186895.1 uncultured Fibrobacter sp. | reverse complement strand
ATGATCCGCATGGTGAACAGCGGTACCGAGGCTACCATGAGCGCCATCCGCGCGGCTCGTGGCTTTACGGGTCGTGACAAGATTGTGAAATTCGAGGGTTGTTACCATGGTCATAGCGACAGCCTGCTGATCAAGGCGGGCTCTGGAATGCTTACTACGGGTAAGCCCAGCAGCAAGGGTGTGCCCGCTGACCTGGCAAAGTATACGCTGACGCTCCAGTACAACGATGTGGCTGGAGTTCGGGAACTGTTCGATAAGATTGGCGACGAGATTGCCGGTGTGATTGTGGAACCTGTGGCCGGGAATATGGGTGTGGTGCCTGCCAAGCCCGAATTTTTGCAAGCCCTTTCCGAAGAAACCAAGAAGCATGGCGCCCTACTGATTGTAGACGAGGTCATGACCGGATTCCGTGTGGGCATCCACTGTGCCCAGGGGCTGTACGGCATCAAGCCGGACTTGACCACCTTTGGAAAGATTATCGGCGGCGGCATGCCGGTGGGCGCTTACGGCGGCCGTCTGGACGTGATGCAGCAGATTGCGCCTCTCGGCGGGATTTACCAGGCGGGTACGCTCTCGGGGAATCCGGTGGCCATGGCAGCAGGGCTTGCTACTATGCGTGAGCTGAACGCCCATCCCGAATACTACAAGCATGCTGAGGTCATGACGGCACGGCTGCTAGAAGGCTTGAAGGATGCGGCTGCTTCTGCGAGTGTCTCCATTTCTACGAACCAGGTAGGTTCCATGGGATGCATCTTCTTTACGGAAGGTCCGGTCACGTGTTTCGCCGACGTACAGAAGTCCGATTTGGAACTGTTCCGCAGGTATTTCCTCGGGATGCTGGACGAGGGTATCTACTTGGCACCTAGCCAGTTCGAAGCCATCTTCGTGAGCGCAGCTCATACAGAAAGCGACATCGACCGTACAGTCGACGCCGCTAAGAAGGTTTTCAAAACTTTATGACCGTTCGCGCTAAATTCAAGAAATACTTCTCCGGCTAGCGCTTACTCTCGCACCCGCCCTTGATTAATATCGAGGGCTTTGCTGCTCACGGTCTAAACCCCTTTTATCTCTTGATGGGAATCCTTCTTCACGAAGATTTCCGTCATAGTAAACCCGAACAAGTAAAGTCCGCCTAGCACCAGGAACAGGTTGTTTCCCGTAAAGATATTGCCCAGGGTAGGCCCGATGATGCCTGCGATTCCCCAACCCGAAAGGGTCATGGCATGTACGGTAGACACGCTAGAGGTCCCGAAACGCTTGGCCAGAAGACTAGGCAGTACGGAGAAGTTTCCGCCGTAGGCGAATTCCACCATCATGATACCGCAAATGGCAAGCCAGGCCTGTTCAGTGTAGCAGAGGAATGCCGCCAAGATGCTGAGGGAGCAGACATAGTGGTAGGCTCCCTTACGGCCGATATAGTCAGAAAGGGTGCTCATGCCGAAACGGCCCAGCACGTTGAACACGGCGGTAAGGGCCATGATGAGGGCAATTTCTTTGAAGCCCAGGTATTTCAAAAGGCTCTTTTCCTGGGCGATGAGGGCGAGACCACAGGAAATGTTGATGCAGAACATGACCCAGATGGAAACGTATTCCATGGTCAGGAACTTGGTGTGGACCAGGTCCTTGAAGGGAATGGCTGTCTTCTTGGTCATGATGAAGGCCGGATTGGGGCGGAACAGCCAGGAGCATACGGACATGACCGTAAGGAAGGCGCATCCGAGAATCAGGAACAGGTAGGGCAGTTCAAAGTTTGCAAGAAGTGCCTCGATGGCAGGGGCGGCAACGAACTTGCCTGCGCCAAACCCGGTAATGGCAAGTCCGGAGGCCAGGCCCTTGTGGTCGCTGAAGTTGGAGAGCAACTGCTTGATGGGGCACACGTAGCCGATACCCGTTCCCGCCCCCATGAAGGAGCAGCCCACGTAGTAAAGCGGCAAGATGCCGAACTTGGTGGCGGCAAACAGGGTGAACATACCGATGGCAAACAGGGTAGTAGAAACCACCGACATCCTCTTAGGGTTCAGTTCCACCATGCGCCCGAAGGTAGCGGCGCACATCCCCAAGAAGAAGATGATCAGGGTGAAACCGATGTCCGCCTGGAACTTGGAAATTCCGAAGCACTCCATGATGTTGACGGAGTACTGGGAATAGTTGTAGACGGTGCCCAGGGAAAGGGGGAGCCCGATTCCCGGAACGAGAATGTTGAGGATGCGGTTGTTCATGTCTTAGGCTTCTTTATTCTCGCTTGCTTGTGTTTCGGTGGCGGGGCTTGTGGAAGCGTCGTTTGCGGATTCCGCTTGCGATGCCTGATCTGCCTGCTCCTTGTCCTTGTCGCGGATGGTGGCACGGCGGATCTTTCCGCTAATGGTCTTGGGCAGTTCAGTCACGAAGTCGATGATGCGGGGGCTCTTGTAGCTTGCGGCGATCTTCTTGGCGAACAGCTGGATTTCCTTGGACAGTTCCTTGGAGGCCTCGTAACCCTTCTGGAGCACGATGGTAGCCTTTACGGCCTGGCCGCGGTCCTTGTCCTCGATGCCTGTGACGGCCACTTCCAGTACGGCGGGGTGCTTGTGGAGCACTTCTTCCACTTCGAAGGGGCTGATGCGGTAACCGGAACTCTTGATCAGGTCGTCGGTGCGGCCTACGAACCAGAAGTATCCGTCTTTGTCGCGGGTGGCGGTATCGCCGGTGTGGTAGACTCCGCCCTCGAACACCTTCTCGGTGCGTTCCGGATCGCGGTAGTATCCGCCGAACATACCAAAGGGCTTGCCTTCATCAATCTTGATGATGATTTCGCCCACCTCGTCGGCGGCGCAGGGGTTCCCTTCGGCGTTGACGATTTCAATCCGGTAGCCTGGAGAGGGCATGCCCATAGAACCCGGCTTCGGAGTATCCCAGCCGAAGTTTCCGGTGGTAAGGGTCAGTTCTGTCTGGCCGTAGCCCTCTTGCAGGCGGATGCCCGTCTGCTCAAAGAACTGGTTGTAGATGTCCAGGTTCAAAGCCTCGCCTGCAGTGGTGCAGTACTTGAGGCTGGAAAGGTCGTACTTGGAAAGTCCGTGGTGCAAAATGTAGCGGTACACGGTGGGCGGTGCGCAGAAGGTGGTGACCTTGTATTCGGCCATCTTCTCTAGGAGCTTGCCCGGGATGAACACCTTCATGTCGTAGGTGAACACGGCAGAGCCTGCGATCCACTGTCCGTAAATTTTTCCCCAGAGGGCCTTGGCCCAGCCGGTCTCTGCCACTGTCAGGTGACGGCCTCCGTCTACCACGTGCTGCCAGTACTTGGCGGTAACGATGTGTCCCAGGGGGTAGGTAAAGGTGTGGGCCACCATCTTGGGGTTGGAGCTTGTGCCGCTGGTAAAGTACACCACCATGATATCGTCATTGTGGGTGGCGGCATCTCCTTCGGGGCGCGGGAAGTGGGCCGGGAAGATTTCGTAGTCGTCGTAGAAGCTGACCCAGTTTTGGCGGGCGGTCTGGCCCACGGTCACCAGCTTTTCTACGGAGGGGCACTTTGCCTTGGCCTTGTCCACCTCTTTCTGGAGGGCGGGCTCGTCGTAGGTGACCACCATCTTTACGTCGGCGGCCTTGAAACGGTATTCCAGGTCTTCGGCGGCCAGCATGTTGGTGGCCGGGATGGCGATGGCGCCTACACGGTGCAGGGCCAGCAAGAAGAACCAGAATTCATAACGGCGGCGGAGGATGAGCATCACCCGGTCGCCCTTGACGATACCCTGTTCTACGAGAAAGTTGGCCGTACGCTGGGAAGCCAGGGACAAGTCCTTGAAGGTGAAAATGTGGCTTTCATCTTCGTCGTCGCACCAGACCAGGGCTTCGCGCTTGGGTTCTTCTTTGGCGTATTCGTCTACTACGTCGTAGGCGAAGTTGAAATTTTCCGGAATGGAAATCTTGAAGTTCTTGTATAGGTCTTCGTAAGAACTGTATTCCGTCCGGGAGAGAAACTTATTCAGTATCATTGTTTAGTTCCCGTGTACAGACCTTATAGATCCTTGTACATGATTTTTTCACGCATGGTGGAGGTGTAGCGCACCATGTTCAGAATGCGCTTTTCGCCGATGGTCCTGAAGTCCTTTTCGTGGAACACCAGACGGTGGACGCCCCCCGGCAGGAGCATACGGAGGCAGGCGTAGGTCTGGGCAAGTCCCAGCAGTGCACTCGGGATAACGGCAAAGCTGAGGGTCTTGGAATAGGTCTTCTTGATCTTGTCGCCAACCTTCTTGTAGATGCCGTGGTAGTCTTCGTAGTAGTCGAAGATTTCCAGGGCCTGTTCCTTGAGGTACTTGTTGCCAAACCAGATGGGCGGAATGAATCCGGAGGGTTTGCCAGTACCGTGGGCTTTCCAGAGGGCGAGGCTTCGCTTGAGGAGAGCCTGGGTCAGGCGTTCGTTGAGGCCGGCGAATTCGGCCCCGTTATTGGAAATCATGAGGGCCAGTTTGCCCTGAAGGCTACGCTTCAGGGAAAGGTCTGCGCGGTGGCGGGCACCGTGGAGCATGATTTCGTAGCCTTCCTGCACGAACTTTTCCAGTTCTTCGCGGAATTCTTCGGCTTCGGATTCCGGTGCGGCGCCAAAGGCGGGCACCACGGCAATACTGATGGGCGACCCTGCGGCTTCGGCAATTTTCCGAATCTGTACGCGGGCCTTCTTGAAGTTCATCACGCTAAAGCTGTGGTAGCACAGGATGAACTTTTTCTTCTTGTGGAATACCGCTTCGGCGGCTTGGATATCGGCGATGTCCTTGTTCTGTTCCATAGGGAGAACCTTAGTCGTTTGAATTGTTGGAGTTTTCCTGGTCCAGCTTCAGGGAGATGAACAGGTGGTAGAAAAAGAAAAGGATAACCGTCACGATGGAAACCTTTACCCACGATTTAAACAGCCAATCGGACATATGATGCTCCTGTGCTAATTTGTCTCCCGTAAAGATACAAAAAAGATCCCCGCGTTCGCGGGGATGACGAGTAAAGGTCGCGGGGATGACTTTTAATTCGCTGGGATGGCGCTTAGTGTCGCCTTGAATTTTGCGCTTAAATCGTCTCCATAGAGGCCACGTCGGCGTTGTAGTCCACGCCTTCCACGTCGAAACCGTTGGTGGCCAAGAAATCGTGGCGGTAGCCTTCCAGGTCGCCTACCTGGGCGAAGTTTTCCTGGGTGATGGTGGCCATGCGCTTCTTGACTTCTTCCTGGACCTTGGGGTCCATTTCCCTGTCGTCGATGCGGATAAGGTGGTTTTCGTCGGTGGGAACGGTGCTACCGGTGTAAAGGCGTTCGGCAAACAAACGTTCCATCTGCTCGATACAGCCTTCGTGGCTGCCCTGTTCCTTCATGACCTTGAACAGAACGGACAGGTACAGCGGGATGATCGGAATGACAGCGCTAGAACGGGTCACCAGGCCCTTGTTCACGGACACGTAGGCTTCGCCCTTGAGGCTTGCCTGGAGTTGCTCATGGAGTTCCTTGGCGGTCTTTTCTAGGTGCTTCTTGGCGCCACCGATGGTACCGTCACGGTAGATAGCGTGGGAAAGGCTGGGGCCGATGTAGGAGTAGGCCACTGTCTTGACGCCTTCGTTCAGCACGCCCGCGGCGGCGAGCTGCTTAATCCAAAGTGCCCAGTCCTCGCCGCCCATCACCTTGACGGTGTTGGCTGCCTCTTCGGCAGTGGCGGGCTCTGCGCTGATGGTGCTGATCTTTCCGGTCATGCAGTCGATGGTCTCGCCGGTGAAGGTTTCGCCGATGGGCTTCAACACGCTGCGGTACATCTCGCCGGAATCCGGGTCTACGCGGACGGCGGAGGCCACGCTGTAGATGATCAGGTCGATCTTACGGCCCATCTGCTTCACGGTTTCGATGACCTTCTTGCGCATGTCGTGGGAGAAGGCGTCGCCATTGAAAGTGATGGACTGGAGGCCTGCGGCCTTGGCTTCGCGGTCGAAAGCCATGTTGTTGTACCAGCCGGGAGTACCGCTCTTCTGACGCGGAGAATCGGCGCCTTCCTTTTCGAAGGAGATACCGATGGTGTCGGCACCAAATTCAAAGGCGGCGGAAATACGGCTAGCAAGCCCGTAGCCTGTGGAACAGCCCACTACGAGGACTGTTTTCGGGGCGGCCTTGGGCTCGCCACGTTCGGCTTTCTTCTTCTGTACGTACTTGATTTGACGGACCACGTCGGCGGCACAGCCTGCCGGGTGGGCGTTGACGCACATGTTGCTACGGATCATAGGTTGAATAATCATTTTCTTTCCTCTTGTTAATTAAACTTTTTAGCCATTGAATTTTTTGATGACCACCACGCCGTTATGGCCACCGAACCCAAGTGAGGCGGAAACGGCCACATCGATGTTGCCTTCTACGCCGACTTTCGGCACGTAATCGAGGTCACAACCCTCGTCGGGAGTATCCAGGTTCAGGGTGGCGGGGTAGAAGGAGTCGCGGATGGCGAGGGTGGAGATGATGGCCTCGATGACGCCGGCGGCTCCGACGCAGTGGCCGGTCATGCTCTTGGTGCTAGACACCTTGATCTTGTGGGCGTGTTCGCCCAGCACGATTTTCAGCATCTCGGTTTCGGTAATGTCGTTCAGGTGGGTAGAGGTTCCGTGGGCGTTGTAGTAGTCCACTTCTGTGGGGGCGACTTCGGCGTCCTTCAGGGCGCGGCTCATGGCCTTGGCGCAGGTTTCTCCACCCGGGCGGGGGCTGGTAATGTGGTAGGCGTCGGCGGAGGCGCCGTAGCCGGCCAGTTCCGCATAGATCTTGGCACCGCGGGCCTTGGCATGTTCCAGTTCTTCCAGGACCATCACGGCACCGCCTTCGCCCATGACAAAGCCGCTACGGTCTTTGTCGAA
>CAMHOW010000099.1 GCA_946186895.1 uncultured Fibrobacter sp. | reverse complement strand
TCTTCGTGGGCGTCCATGCCTGTTATGACGCGATAATCGAAGGCGGGACCGCACCACATGTCGCCGCAGATGGTTTCTGTAGCTGCCAGGGATTCTATCAATTCTTCGATATTTCCTTCGTATATGCCAATCTCGACATACCTGTAGACGGAAGTCGTGGGGTCCGTAGGCCCGGCAACGAAGTAGCTAGTCATTTTTCCGCTGTCGAACACCTTTTTGACGAAAAGCATCCGATAATCACTGAGGGCCGGGGTGGAAAGGCCGATTTCTTCACCAACCAGGTCGATATTGGATTTAGACAGTACGCTTAAGTCCACATCCAGGAAACCCGTAACCTTGGCTGTAAATACAAATTGTTCGTCGCTATACTGAGTTTTGACGATTCCCATGGTTGCAGACCTGTCGCCATCGTCAAATGTCGGAGTATCTTTCTTCCAGTCCACGTATGTGTCCATCCACATAAAGAGCGGGTCGCGGTCAAGTGTGCTTGTGGAACTGTTGCTTGTGCTAGAATTGCTGTCGGAACTATCTCCAGAGTTGGCACTGTTGCCTGTACTGGAATTGCTGTCGGTGCTGTTGCCGGAATCCGAGCTGTTGCTGTCGCTAGAGTCTTCCGTTTTGCAACGGCGGCCGGTACAGGAGCTGCTAGAGGATTCGGTGCCGTCGGGATTTTCGACTTCGGTGCCGGCATCAGAGCTTTGGGTGTCCCCATCCTTAGCTTCGGAGCTCTTGGGGGGCTCGGCTGTGCTACTGGAACTTTTGGCGGTGGGGATGACCGCACCTACTTCGAACCATTCTCCGCTTTTGCAGTAGAATAGGATTCCCGTGCCGGCGTGCTTGACGGTGTCGCCCTCTTCGCAGAACTTGGGCAGAGTGTCGTAGCTTGCAATGCTGTTGTTGGCGTCTAGACCGGAATCGTCGCAGGCGGTGAACAGTCCGGCAAAAAGCGCGGCTGTTAAGGAAAGGTATTTCAGTTTCATAGTGAGATCCCCTGATATCTTTTTACTGGAGCAAAATATAAGTAAAATGTAACGCAGTAGGGCCTAAAAAAGACCTGTCTTTGGGGAAATGTGTTCTACCTCACAAAAGAGAAAGGCCCCGACGAATCGTCGGGACCTTGTTGCGTATCAAGGAAATACGTTGTGTTTATGGGGCCTCATGGGGCGGGGCTTCCCGTTCGGGGGGAGGTGTAGGCCCGCTCTCTTGGGGGCCCCGCTTGCCATGATGGCCTTTTTTAAACTTTTCGATGTGATCTTTCAAGACCTGGCGAAACTTTTCTTGCTGTTCTTTGGTGAGAATCTTGTTGATGCTCTTGACGCCTTCGATGCGGTTGTCCAGCAGGGCTTTTTGGGCGTCGAGGATTTTGACCTTGGCCTCTTCGATTTTAGCCTCGTCACCGCTGTCCAGGGCCTCTTTCAGTTCTTTTTCGGCGGACATCTTTTGTCCGAAGAGTTCCTTGAAGGTCTTGCCGGTCTCTTCGCGGTGTTTGTCCAGGGCGGTTTTTTGCTCCGGAGTCACCTGCAGCAGGGAATCGAACATGGCTGGGTGGGGCCAGTTTTTCTGGAAACCCATGCCTTCGTGGCCTTTCTTGAAATGGCCATCGTGTGGTGTTGCTGCCATCTTTTCGGGAGCGTCCATGCGGTCGCAAGAATGCTTGGGACAACAGTGCACGCTGCAGCATGTGCCGAGGAAGAACCCTACGGCGCAGGCAAGCACGATGAGACTTGCAACGAATAACTTTACGCTGTTCTTCATTACTTATCCTCCTTTTTTAAGAGATAGCTGATGAATTGAAGTTCGTCTAAAGCATCCTGGTCGGAGACGCCCTGCCCGAGGCTGCTATACCAGTTGCTCAGAATGACGGCGCTGTCGGCTTGAGATGCGGCGACGTCGGCTGAAGCCATGTCAGATGCGGCGACCTGGTTCTTGACGGCCGGAGCGGTTTCCTGGGCGTCCATGGACCTGAGGAACAGGCTGAAGCCCACCAGCATTAAACTTGCGGCGATGGGAATGGTGGAGAAGAAGCTGAACTTGAGGGTGCGCTCTTTTTCGGCCTTGTCGAGCCGTGCGCAGACCTTGTCCCAGGAATCTTCCCTAGGCGTAATCCGTTCCATTTTGGAAAAGTCGATGGAATCACGCATTTTTCTGTTTCCTTGTCAAAAAGTCCTTTACAAAGTGCCTCGCCCTGCTGAGCCTTGCCTTGATGGTACCGTCGGGCATGCGGTATATCTCTGAGAGATCCTTGATGTCTAACCCCTCGGCGTCTTTGAGCCAGAGCATGCTGCGGGTTTCGGCGGGCAGTTCATTAAGGCCCATGGTTAAAAGCTCTACGTCAAACTCCTGTTCTTTTTCGTTAGCTCCCAAAGCTTCTTTGACGATAGTTTCCCAGTTTTGCTCCTCTAGCTCGGCATGCCGGCGCTCTGCCCGGAGTTTCATGAGGCAGGCGTTGACGGTGAGCCTATAGAGCCAAGTGCCCAGGGCGCTATCTCCACGGAATTTCTGAACGGCGGAGGGAACCTGTACAAAAACATCCATTAGGATGTCTTCGGCCTGGTCCCGGTCCTTGAGCATCCGGAAGGCGAGATTCAGCACATGACCGCTATGTTCTTGCCAGAGTATGGCAAGAGCTTCGCGGCTGCCGCTTTTCAAGCCGTTCAGGACACCTCTTTCGTTCATTCTGCTATTTGGATGTGCGGGGGTGGGGGATGGTTGCAAAAAAAATATAAATTTTGCGAAAATTCTGAAAAACGCTCAAATTATCCAACTGGAGCCAATATGAAGAGACTTTTTGTCGCCCGTTGGGTCGCCTTCGGCCTATTTGTATCCTTGTTAGTCTCATGTTCCAATGTGGATTCCTCTACCAGTGTGTCGGAAGATTGTTGTAAGGACCCCTTTGCTATAGAGAACCTGTCCCTCCGGGAAAAGGTGGGCCAGATGTTTTTGGTGCGGCCGGAGGCCCTGGACACGAGCATCCACTGGAAAAGCTATACGGAACTCCCGGATTACAGCTTGCAGGAGGTGAACCGGACCATGCTTGCGGTAAACGAGGATTACCCCATCGGTGGCATGATTCTCTTTGCCCACAATATAAAGGACGAGTCCCAGCTGGCCACCTTTATCGAAGATATCCGGAAACTGAAGGGCTTGCCCCTGCTTGCCATTGACGAAGAAGGCGGTCGGGTGGCCCGCATTGCCAACAACGGAACATTCGATGTGCCCAAGTACGAAAGCATGGCTGCCGTTGCCGAGGCCGGGGACCCAAGCGAAGTCTATAAGATGGCCTTTACCATCGGTTCCTATGTTCGGGAGTATGGCTTTGACATTGACTTTGCGCCGGTGGCCGACGTGAACACCAACCCGGAAAACATCGTGATTGGCCCCCGTGCATTTTCGGACACCCCGGAAGTGGTGGCCGACATGGTGCAGGCCTATTTGCAGGGGCTTGACTCTGCAAAGGTGGTGGGAACCCTTAAGCATTTCCCTGGTCACGGTGACGTGAAGGCGGATACCCACACGGGTTACGTGGCTACCCAGAAGACCTGGGAGGAAATGAAGACCTGCGAGATGGTTCCTTTCAAGGCGGGAATCGATGCCGGAGCCCAGATGATTATGACGGCTCACATCGCCGCCCCGAAGGTGACGGGGAACAACTTGCCCTCCACCCTTTCGCCGGTGATTTTGCAGGAGAAATTGCGGGGTGAACTGGGTTTCAAGGGCATCATCGTGGCCGACGCCATGGACATGGGCGCCATTGTGCAGGAATTTGGCGTAGAAGAATCCGCCGTGAAGGCGATTCAGGCGGGAATCGATATTGTGCTTTGCCCCCTTGACTTTGTAAAGGCTTTTGATGCCGTAATGAAGGCTGTAGAAAAGGGCGAAATCAAGGAATCCCGCATAGACGAAAGCGTGCGTCGGATTCTGGAACTGAAAAAGAGCATCAAGAGATAGGCATGCCCATTCTTTCTGCAAAGAACCTGCTTTTGCGCATCGGGGCCAACGCCCCCCTGCTGGACAACGTGTGCTTTGATATCGAGGCCGGCGACCGGATTTGTCTGGTCGGCCGCAATGGTTGCGGCAAGAGCACCTTGTTGAAGGTGCTCACGGCCGAGATGGAGGTTCAGTCTGGCGAGATTATCAAGAAGTCCGGGCTGCGGATTGCACGCATGATTCAGGAGATTCCCGCCCACATGGAAGGAACCGTGCGGGACGTGGTGATGGAACCGCTTTTAGGCTCGGTCACGGACCGCACGGGCGAGGGCCTGCACAATGCCCACGCCGAGGCGGTGCTCGGCAAGACGGGCATTGATGCCGACGCTCTGTTTGACAGTCTTTCCGGTGGGCAAAAGCGTCGCGTGCTATTCGCACGGGCCCTCGCAGAAGACCCGGACCTGCTTCTGCTGGACGAACCTACAAACCATCTGGACATTCCCGCCATACAGTGGCTGGAGGGAATCGTCACCCGCCTGAACTGTGCCTTGCTTTTTGTAAGCCATGACCGGGCCTTTGTAAGGCGTGTGGCCAGCCGTATTTTTGACTTGGACCGGGGCCGCGTGCGCTGCTGGGATTTCCCTTACGATAAGTTCGTACAGTTCAGGGATCAGGCCCTGGCCGAAGAGGAAAAGGCCAACGCCCTCTTTGATAAAAAGCTGGCTGAAGAAGAAGTCTGGATCCGCAAGGGAATTCAGGCCCGTCGCACTCGTAACGAGGGCCGCGTACGTGCGCTTATCAAAATGCGCGAAGAGCGTGCGGCTAGGCGTACCCGGGTGGGTAACGTGAACATGCAGATTACCGAGGCGGAAAAGTCTGGCCGCCTGGTGGCAAGGCTTACGGATGTGAATTATACTTACGACGGTTCGCCCCTGATAAGCCACCTGACCACGGAAATTTTCCGTGGGGACCGTATAGGCATCGTGGGCCCTAACGGTTCGGGGAAGACGACGCTTCTGCGCTTGATTCTTGGAGAACTTACGCCGGAAAGCGGAAACGTGCGGCTGGGAACGAACCTGCAGGTGGCCTATTTCGACCAGATGCGGACCCGCCTGCGCGAAGACAAGTCACTGGTAGAAAACATTGGTGATGGTCAGGCTTACATCACCTTGAACGGTGTGAAACGTCATGTGTTGAGCTATCTGCAAGACTTCTTGTTCTCGGCGGATAGGGCCCGTGGGCCTATCAGTGCCCTTTCGGGCGGAGAACGGAACCGACTGCTGTTGGCTTGCCTGTTTAGCCACCCGAGTAATGTGCTGGTGCTGGACGAACCTACCAACGATTTGGACATGGAAACCCTGGACTTGCTGGCTGAACTGATTGCCGATTACAAGGGAACGGTGCTGACGGTAAGTCACGACCGTGCCTTCTTGGATTCTGTGGCTACGGAAATTTTGGCTATCGAAGAAAACGGGAATGTCTTTGAGGCGGTAGGCGGGTATAGCGACTACGAGGCTAACCGCAAAATGCGGGAAAAGGAAGCCGCCAGTGCGGCCCGTGCCGCTGCCGAAAGGGAACAGGCTCGAAGCCAGCAGGGCTCCGTCGCTGCGAGAACTACCCCTGCCGAGGCGCCAAAAAAGAAAAAGCGCAGCTACAACGAGGAGCGGGAATACGCCGCCCTGCCCGAAAAAATCGAGCAGCTGGAGGCGGAAATCGCCGAACGCCAGGTGGAGCTTTCCAAGCCGGAAGTGTACACTAACGCGGCCCGCATTGTGGAGCTGCAGGGCGAAATTGCAGAAAGAGAAAAGGCCCTGGAAAGGGCCTATGAAAGATTTGAAGAATTAGATGCGTTTTAGTTCGGATTTCAGAATTCGGAGTTGAAAATCTGAAATTCAATTCCGAATTCCGAACTCCGAATTTAGAATTATTTGACCAGAGCTTCGGTATCCAAAGCAATTAGCAGTTCTTCGTTGGTGGCGACTACCATGGCGGTGGGGGTGCCGTCCTTCGAAATGATGTGGCCGGATTCCTTGCCGTTCTTCTCGTTGCGGGCTTCGTCGATCTGGTAGCCGAGAATCTTGAGGTTGTCCATCGCCATCTTGCGGACGAGCTTGCTGTTCTCGCCAATACCGCCGGTGAACACGAGCGCGTCGATGCGCGGGAGTGCCATGGCGATGCCGCCGATTTCGCGGGTGAGCCTGTAGGCGAACGTTTCGAGGGCAATCTGTGCGCCCACATGGCCTTCGCTTGCGGCCTGCGTCAGGGTGCGCATGTCGTTAGAAAGTCCGGAGAGGCCGAGCAGGCCCGATTCCTTGTTCACGAGCTTGTCGAGGCGGTCGATATCGTAGCCGTATTTTTTGCTGATGAAGAAGAGGATGGCCGGGTCAATGCTTCCGGAGCGGGTGCCCATGATGAGGCCTTCCAGCGGGGTGAAGCCCATGGTGGTGTCAACGCACTGGCCGTTCAAAATGGCGGAGCAGCTGGAACCGTTACCGAGGTGAGCGGTGATGAAGCAGCAGTCTTCCGGCTTCTTGCCCAAGATCTTGGCGGCTTCGCCGGTCACGAAGCGGTGGCTTGTGCCGTGGGCGCCGTAGCGGCGGATCTTGTCTTCTTCGTAGAACTTGTAGGGGATGCCGTAGAGGAATGCCTTGCGGGGCATGGTCTGGTGGAAGGCGGTGTCGAACACGGCGACCTGCGGGAGGCCCGGGAAGAACTTGGTGGCGCATTCCATGCCGGTGGCGTGTGCGGGTTCGTGGAGCGGGGCGAACAGCGTGATGCTGCGGATGTAGTCAATGACTTCCTGCGTGACGCGCTCGCTCTTGACGTACTTGCCGCCGTGCACCACGCGGTGGCCGATGGCTTCGATGGTGTCGGTGAGCTTCTGTTCGGCGAGGAACTTCTGTACCTCGGCAACGGCTTCGGCATGCGTGGGGCAGTCGAAATTGAAGTCGATGTTGCCGACCGGGCCCTTGGCCTTTACGTGGCCGTTCACGCCGATATTTTCGACGAGGCCGCTGGAGATGGATTCTTTGGTCTGGGTGTCGAT
>CAMHOW010000098.1 GCA_946186895.1 uncultured Fibrobacter sp. | reverse complement strand
TTGGTCTGGGTGTCGATGACAGCGAACTTCACCGAAGAGCTGCCGCAGTTAAGTACGAGTACGCGCATAGTAGCTTCCTTTTTTATTTGCGCTTGAATTATAGGAATTTCAGAAAGGGGCGTTGCGGGGAATCCCCGCAGAGGGGGTGACAAAAGGCTAATAAAAATTCTAAATTCATCGTAATGTTCAAGAAAATCGCAGAGTTTGACAACCGGGTGTCGGTCTACTGGACCAACCGCCATTTTTCGCCCAAGGTAAACGACCGGCTTCGCTTTTATGTGAGGCTTGGGGACGGCTATATCTGGGGGGTGTTTGCCCTGTTTGTGCTTGCGATGGTGGGGTGGGAGGCCTTTTTGCCCATTTTGTGGCAGGCCCTGATGGCCCTGGCGGTGAGCCTTATTATTTATGAGGTGGTAAAGCTGAATACCAAGCGGCCCCGTCCCTTTGCCGCGAACCCCGAAATCAAGGCCGAAGTCCCGCCGCTGGACAAGTACAGTTTTCCCTCTGGCCATACCATGAACAACTTGGCTGTGGCCTCTGCTGTGTTCTATAGCGTGCCCCAGTATGGTTGGGTCATGCTGATATTGCCGCTTACTTGGGGGCTTTTGCGGGTGTACTTTGGGGTGCACTGGCTGACCGACATTTTGTGCGGCTTTGTTCTGGGTATCGTGAGCTTTGTGCTGGGGCACCTGCTGTGGATAGCGATTTTCTAAAGGCCTCGGATTTTTTTGCATCGTTAAAAGACGATGAGCGTGTCTACCTGCTGGTGCGACACGGTGAGCGCGGACATATCACGCCAAACGATCCGGATTACGGCGCCCATGTGGGGCTTACGGAACGTGGGCGGGAACAGGCTTTAGCTCTGGGGCGAGCCATTTCTGTTGAAAAGGGGGAGTCTTCTTGCGGCGCCCCCTCCGCTGACGTGTGCTTTTTCTCAAGCCCGGTAGGGCGTTGTGTGGAGACGGCGGAATGCATTGGCAAGGGTTGCGGCGTTGAGAGCCCCGAGGTAGAAAAGCTGGATTGCTTGGCTGAATTTTACGTACAGAATTACGACTCTTATACGAAGGTGCTGAAGGCTGGGTTTTACGAGGGAATCTGCCTGTGGCTAGACGCCAATTCTCGCGATGCCGATGGGGGCGTGGTACAAGATGCCGATGCGCCCTTCTACCCGCTGGCGGACCGTTCCGAGGAAATGCTTTCTATGATGTTCGAAATGGGTCGGGCACGCTTTAATGTGTTCGTGAGCCATGATGCCTGGGTGGTGCCCTGTCTGGTCCACTTTTGCGGCTTGAAATTTACTCCCCAACGTTGGATGAACTTTTTGACCGGGATGGCGGTAGTGGTCGGCAGCGACGGCCAGACTGTCCGGCGGATTGTTCCCGTGACGGCGCTAGAAACAGGTTGGCTGGACTTTTAATTAGTACATTTCTTCCTATAGACAATAGGCAGGTATTTTATGGGTTTTAATTTCCGAGGGCTGGCCTTTAAGCAGTCCATGATGATCTTGGCGGCTATTACGGTCGTGTTTGGCTTGATTTTTGCCATCATGGGCCAAAAGACTCAGGACATACTGAACAAGATTACCATCGAAAACGGTGAGGAAACCAGCCGGGCCAATGTGAACTACATTGACAAGCTGTTCAATTCAGGGAAACTTGTGGGTGATGACATTGCAGAAACCCTAGGCAAGAGGAGAATGGCCAAGGCGGATTTGGATACCTTCCTGTTGCATTCCCTTACCAACGCCCGTAACCTGATTCCCCAGATTGTGGCTGTGGTGCTGGCCTATGAACCAGGCATGGGACCGGAAACTCCCAAGGGCGAATTCATGCGTCTTGCCCGCTTTACCGAAAACGAAATCCGCCTGGTTACGGGAGCCAATTACCAGGACAAGGAATGGTATTCCAGCACCAAGGAAGGTAGGACCAGCCGTTGGCAAGAACCTTTTATCGGTGAGTTCGTTCCCGAACCCATTGCCGTCTATACCGTCCCTATTTTCCAGAAGGATAAAAATGGCGATGACGTTTTGGCGGGCGTTCTGGCCGTCGATATGTCTATCGAGTTCCTTAAAGACGAAATCGCGACGATTCCCGTTTCCAACGGGGGCTATGCCCTAATTACTTCGGAAAATAATGTGGCTGTCGCTTACCCTAAAAGCATTGCCCAAGGGAAAAGAAATCGTGAAATAGTGGTCAAGGAAATCCGCGGCAACAGCACCGTTGACTTTGACAGAAAAAATAGGGATCCAAGCGGGCTGTTTATGGGAACGGTGGCCGGCGGAGAAGAATCGGCCGTTTACTACACCAAAATCAACTCCAACAATTGGACCTTTATGGTGGTGTGGCCCGTCCAGAAGTTTTTGCAAGACCAGAGAGACACCCGCAAGCTTTTCTTGATACTTGCCCTGGGTGGTTATGGCGTTATCCTTGTCATCATCCTGCTGATTTCCTTCAGAGTGGCAAAGCCTCTCAAGGAGCTCGTTTTTGCGGCAAAGAAACTTGGCGGTGGAAATTTCGATGTGGATATTCCGAAGGTTTCTGGCCGTGACGAGGTCGCGGAATTTGCATTGGCATTCTCGAACATGCGCTCTTCGCTGGTGGAACATCTGGAAAAGCAGAAGGACATGAAGCGTATTGAGCGGGAACTTGACCTGGCCCGCAATATCCAGCGCTCCATGCTGCCTGGTGCAGAGCGTGACGAGAACTCCGAGGATGACCGCCACGAACTGGCTCCGTTCCTGCTCCCTGCCAAGGAAGTGGGTGGCGACTTCTATGACTTCTTCAAGATTGACAATGACCACTTGTGCGTTGTAATCGGGGATGTGTCTGGAAAGGGCGTGCCGGCGGCACTGTTCATGATGGTGTCCCGAATCCTTTTGCGCACCATGTCGAAGAACTTGAAGTCCATCGTCGAAGCCTTCAACAAGACGAACTATGCCTTGGCCAAGCGCAACGACCTGATGATGTTTGTGACTGTCTGGGCGGGCATTATCGACCTGCGTACAGGGCATATCGAATTTGCCTCTGCCGGCCACAACCCGCCTGCTGTGCGCCATAGCGACGGCTCGGTGGAGTTTATCCCCAGCCGGTCGGAACTGGTGATGGCGGCTATGGATGATACCGTCTATACCCAGCAGACGTATGACCTGAAGAAGGGCGACACCCTATTCCTCTATACCGATGGCGTTACCGAAGCCACCAATGACAAGGATGAACTGTTCGGTAACGACAGACTTCTTGATGCACTGAAGAAGGGTGGCAACCAGAATACCGCCGACACCTGTGCCCAGGTCAAGCAGGAAATCGACGACTTTGTGCGCGCCGTTCCGCAGTTCGACGACATTACCATGCTGGCAGTCAAGTTCAACGGGATTGACGAACCGGTATGGGAACGCTACGAGAAGACCATCAACGTTGCCGAAAACGACAAGGGTGACCTGAAGTCTTTTGTCCAGGATATCCTTACGCCTATGGATGGCGCCAAGAAGATGCAGATGCAAGACGCCTGGGAGCGTTACGAGAAGATTGTGGACGTGATTCCTGAAAACCAGGATATTCTGACGGCCTTTGTGGAAGGAATCCTGGCGCCTATGGAAGGCTCCATGAAGTCGCAGATGCAGATTAACATTGCCATTGACGAAATTTACAGCAACATTGTCAAGTTCTCGGGAGCTACGGAGGTGACCCTTGTGGTAGAAGTCCGCAAGGCGACCCTTTCGGCAAGGCTCACCTTTATTGACAACGGCAAGCCCTACGACCCCATCAAGCAGGCCGACCCCGACGTGACGCTGCCCATTGAGGAGCGGGAAATCGGAGGCCTCGGGATATTCATCGTGAAGAAGACCATGGACAGCGTATGCTATCGCAGGAATGGCGACAAGAACGAACTGGCCATTACCAAGAACCTGTAAAAATTTTAGATTAGAAAAGAGGATTCTCTCATGCAGATCACAAAGACTGTTGAAAACGACAACTTGACACTTTCTCTCGAAGGACGCCTCGACACCCTGACCGCCCCGCAGCTGGAGGCGGAAGTCAACGGAAAGCTGGATGGTGTAAAGACGCTCATTTTCGACTTCCAGAACCTGGCCTACGTTTCTTCGGCAGGGCTCCGCATTTTGTTTATGGCCCAGAAGATTATGAACAAGCAGGGAAAGATGATTGTCCGTAACGCCAATGCCGATATTAAGGACATTTTTACGGTTACGGGCTTCAGCAATATCCTGACTTTGGAATAGTTTGTTAGAAAGTTTCTAGTTTGTCTTACATGAATACTTCCCGACACACGAGAATCCGTAGTATCGCTGTCCTTATTGTGGCGGCGCTCATCTTGGAGGTTACCACCGCCGTACAGTATTATTCGACGCGAAGCTCTGTGGCGTCGGTGATCATGGAGATGGCCCAACGGGATGTGAGTACTATCAACCGTGTGGCCGAGGTAAAGAAGATTGCGGAGAATGCCCTTCATCATGCGGTGCCAGAGGTGGAGAGGTTGTTTGCCTTGGGAGATAGGGATTCCCTGTACAGGGTGCTACAGCAGATTGTGAGGGAACATCCGGAACTTGTGGGTGTTGACTTTGCCTGCAAGGTAGGGGATGACGGCAAGCGGGACGGCTATTTTACCTTCAGGAACGAAGAGACCGGCGGTATCCAGGATACCATTATCGGGTTTGACTATACGGAACGTTCTTGGTATCGCGAAGGGCTCAAGCATAACGGGTTTTGGACAGAACCTTATATGAGCCGTTATTATGTGATTTTGATGTCCACCTTTGCCTATCCGGTACGAAACGAGAAGGGCGAGGCTGTGGCGATACTTGGGGCCGACGTGCCCATGCGCGAGCTTTCTGCCATGACGGTCAAGCTGTACGAAAACATGAATCATTCCCTGCTGCCTGTTATTGGGCTCCAGCTGCTAGGGCTGTTGTTGTTGGGGTTCATTATGTTCCGCAGTATCCGCAGTGTGCGTCGCCTGAGTGAGGTTAGCGCCGAGAAGGACCTGATCAACAAGGAGCTTGACATTGCCAACGGCATCCAGACGGCCATGCTGCCGGATTCGTCGCAGATTCATGAGTTTGCTGGAGAGGCAGGCGGGTCGCTGGACGTAAAGGATTTTGTTGATGTCGCCGGAAGCCAGGTGCCTGCAAAGCAGGTGGGCGGAGATTTTTACGACTTTTTTGTGCGGGACGGCAAGCTTTTCTTCAATATCGGCGATGTGTGTGGAAAGGGAATTCCGGCGGCACTGGTGATGTCTATGACCCAGGCGGTGTTCCGCTCGGTGGCATCTAAGGAGAACTCCCCGGCCCGTATTCTGCAAGACATGAATGTCATTGCCAGCCAGGGCAACAGCACCGGGATGTTCTCTACCATCTTTGTGGGGGTGCTGGACCTTGCTACTGGACGTTTGCAGTACAGTAGCGGTGGCCACGACAGGCCCTTCGTGATTTCGGGTGGAGCCTTGCGTCAGCTGGAATTTAAGCCTGGTTTCCCTATCGGCATTATGGAAAACGCCACTTACCGGGATTTTGAGACTGAAATCGCCCCCGGTGACATGGTTATGCTCTATACCGACGGCCTTACGGAGGCTATGAACTCCGCACAGGAACTGTTCGGCCAGCAGCGGATTGTGGATGCCATCAAGGCGGCGGGAGCTTTTGAGGCGCCCAAGCAGCTTTTGGACACCATGAGCCAGGCGGTAGCCGGTTTTGTGTGCGGCGCTGAGCAGAGCGATGACCTGACTATGCTGGCCATACTTTACAAGGGCCCTGCGGCAGGTCTGGCTGGGAAATAAGGCCGTTTTTTTGTTTTTGTCTATGCGAAAGAGCGTTATTTTCTAAATTTTGCCCCGTTGATTAACAACCTAAAAATGGACTAAATCCTAATGAACGAAACAGAACAAATCACAGCTGATTCTTCTGCCCAGGCCGTGGACTCCGCATCCCAGAATGCGGCGATTGCGGCTGCAGTCGAGGCGGCTGAACAACCGGCGCTCGTTGCCAGCCCGGCGGTACAGAAGGGTAAGTTCGACGAACAGATCGCGCTTATGCAGGCTTCCGATGCTGCCCAGGTGCAGGCCCAGCTCTCCATGCCCCACATGGACGACTCCATGGTCTACAAGATTGTGGAAACCCATGCCGGCAACCATGCCGTACTCTACAAGACTTATGAACAGGCAGTGCTCGCCCGCGACGTCCGTGATTCTATCGAGAATGCGGCCGGCCACAAGGTGCTCCCCATCGCCAAGGCGAAACTGGGTTCTACCTACTGCAAGGGCGAATATTCCACCGAACAGGGCTGCAAGGGCGAATCCGACACCTTCGGCATTGGTTCCCTGGTTGAATTCCAGGCTACCGGCCTTATCGTGGTGATGGTGGTGATTATCGGCCTCACGGTGCTCTGCTACCTCATGAACTTCATTATGGCGAAGCTCGGTCTCAACAAGAGCAAGGCTCCGGCACCTGCAGTCAAGGCTGCCCCGGCTGCTGCCGCCGCTGCTCCTGCCGCTATCGGCCCTGCCCACTGCGACTGGGATCCGAATGCCAAGAGCGTCCACCCCGGCTTCACCAACAAGCAGCTCCAGGCCTTCCTCGGCATTGCCGCCGTGGCCGCCCTGGAAGAACACCCCGGCATGACCAACGATCAGTTCCTTGCCCTGGTGACTGCCGCTGCGACCCAGGCCATCGGTCAGCCCTGCCGCGTGACCGCCTACAGAAACATTAACTCCCCTGCTTGGACGATTGTCAAGTAAGGTCAACTTTTAAAACTTAACAGGCTTATAAGCCAGGAAAAATCAAAATGAAGAAAACAGTCCGTATCAGTTTCGAAGGCAAGACCTACGACGTCGAAGTAGAAGTTCTTGATTCCGCCGCCGCTGCAGCTCCTGCTGCCGCCCCGGTTGCCGCAGCCCCCGCAGCCGCTCCTGCCGCTGCTCCCGCCGCTGCCGGTGGTACCGAAGTGAAGTGCCCGCTGGCCGGTTCCGTGTTCAAGCTGAAGGTCAAGGTTGGCGATAAGGTTGAAGCCAACCAGGAAGTGGCTATCATCGAAGCCCTCAAGATGGAAAACC
>CAMHOW010000097.1 GCA_946186895.1 uncultured Fibrobacter sp. | reverse complement strand
TGTCAAGCGTTTTTCAAAAAAAGTTTGATTGAAGTGCCGTCAACGTGCCGAGAAAGCGCCATTGCTCCATAAACTGAATATTGTCTAATAGAAGTGGACAATTTTGCTTGTTTTGCAAAAAATGTCCAGTAGAATTCGCTTTTTGTTGCCCGTTTTCCCGTTTTCGCCTGTTCCGGTATGGCGTTTTATAGATATTAATATATATTAAAACTGTCATCGCTTAAGGTGTAGGGCTTGTGGAAAACGAGTTTTGCAATAGTGCGGGGGAGGTGTTTTGTATGCGTAAAGCATTACGAGTAGTTTTGGGAATGGCAGCGCTATTTGTCGGTGCTTGCTCAAATACCGTGTCCCTGGACGATGAAGAAGTTGGCGAAGATGTAGAAGATAAGGTTTCATCATCTGATACCCAGAGGTCTTCTTCAAGTTCGCAAAACGAGCTTAAGGATGCTTGGAGCTGGGATGTGCCGAGAGAGTCTCGTTTGAACCCGAAAATCACCTATGGCACCTTGACTGATTTGCGTGATGGGAAAAAATACAAAACCGTAAAAATAGGTTCCCAGACCTGGATGGCAGAAAATTTGAATTTCGTCGACAGCGTTGCGGTTCCTAGCCTTAAGGGCAAGAGTTGGTGTTATGATAACAAGGCTGAAAACTGTGCGGTGACGGGACGTCTTTACACTTGGGCTGCGGCTATCGATTCCGTGAAACTTGCAACCGATGCCGACAATCCGCAGGATTGTGGTTACGGCAAGAACTGTAAGCTTCCGGCTAGTGTTCAGGGAATTTGCCCGAAGGGCTGGCATTTGCCGAATAAGTTAGAGTGGAACACACTAATCAGCGCCGTGGGCGGAAAGAAAACTGCCGGCTCAGCTCTCAAGTCCCAGACTGGCTGGTTTGGCGGCGGTAACGGTACCGATAGTTTGGGCTTTTCTGCATTGCCTGCGGGCCTCAGGGACCTCAACGGCAACTTCTACGATGTTGGCGTAGGCTCTTACATCTGGAGCGCCACTTTGCTCAGTAGCCACGAGGCGGCCTATATGAATTTGTATTACGGCCATAAATCGGCACTTCAAAATAGCGACTACAGTTATGTCGGTTTTTCTGTCCGTTGTCTCCAGAACCCTGACGATCCCATATCCAGTTCCTCCAGTGAGAACGTGTCAAGTAGTTCCATAAGGTCCAGTTCTTCTGTGGGCCCGAGTTGGGATTTGCCGAAAGAAGCGTACTTGAATTCTGAAATCAATTATGAAACCATTACCGATGACCGTGACGGCAAAACTTACAAGATTGTTAAAATCGGGGAACAATGGTGGATGGCGGAGAACCTCAATTACGCCGATAGCGTAGCGACACCCAGCCTCAAGGGCGGGAGTTGGTGTTACAATGATTTGGAAGAAAACTGTGAGGTGGCAGGTAGGCTTTACACATGGACTGCTGCGATTGATTCGGTGAAATTGGCGACTGATGCCGATAATCCGCGGGATTGCGGCCGATATCACAATTGTGGCTATTTAGGTCGTATCCAGGGTATTTGCCCCGATGGTTGGTATTTACCTCGTGATGGGGATTGGGAAACCTTGTTCGAAGCGGTGGGCGGCAAGTTAGAGATGACTGGTAATTACGCTAATGCTGGTAAAGCGCTCAAGTCTCAGCTTGGGTGGAGCAATAAAGGAAATGGTTCTGATGCTTATGGTTTCGCTGCTTTGCCTACTGGCCGCCGTAATGGTTATGGTTTTGAAAGTATAGGCTCTCGCGCGAGCTATTGGACTGCTACCCAATCTAGCACCGTTCAGGCGGATTACGAAGGCCTGGTCTCTGCCAGTAACGATGCATTTTCATTTTATTCAGAATTTATAGAAGTTGCTTTTTCAGTTCGTTGCTTTAAGGATGCGGATTAATGAAAAATAAATCTCTCTCTATCCTCGCCCTGGTGCTGGTTCTTGCCATTTTTGCCTGCGATGATTCGTCGTCGGCAAGTTCCGAGGATTCGGGCTCCGAGAGCAGTTCGTCTTCTGCTGTTTCTGGTTCTTCGGCTTCAAAAATTTCAAGTTCGGCAAGCTTGGAAAAAGGAGCATACGACTGTCAAAAATACAAGTGCGTTACGACGGAATACCTGAATCAGGAGCTTTTGAAGGCTGGGAAATATGGTGAACTCCTTGACGAAAGGGATCAGCGGGTGTATAGGACCGTTCAAATCGGCGAACAGACCTGGATGGCGCAGGGCTTGAACTTTGTAGATCTTGCCCACAAATCGTGGTGCGAAAACTTCATAGGGGACAATTGCGAGGTAACGGGGAGGCTTTACACGTGGGGGGCTGCTATGGATTCCGTTAATACCGGTTGCGGCTATGGCTCAAAATGCTCGCCGACCCAGCCTGTACAGGGAATTTGCCCCAAGGGCTGGCACTTGCCCAGTCAAGAAGACCTGGAGGAACTGTTCGTTGCTGTTGGTGGCAAGTCTACGGCAGGAAAAAAGCTCAAGTCTAAGGCAGGTTGGAAGGGTAGTGGCGACGACGGTAGTGTTGATGGAAACGGTGATGATGCCTTTGGTTTTTCCGCCTTGCCCACTGGCGGCTATTACAACAATTTTTTCTATCGAGATGGCGAAGTTGCGTTCTTCTGGAGTTCTACCATGGGAACACCGGATAGTTTGCAGGCGTGCTATATGACCCTTAGCAAATCGCAGAATAGTGTAGAACGGGAGTGTAACACAAAAGAAAACGGTTTTTCCGTTCGTTGTGTCAAGGATTCTCCTAATCGACCATTGCCCATCGAATCAAGTTCGTCTGCGGAGTCCTCTAGCGATTCAGGGTATAAATGGACATATCCGAAGGAAAAGTATTTCAATCCTAAAGTCGAGTATGAGTCTATGACCGATGAGCGGGATGGCCAGATTTACAGGATTGTCAAGATTGGTGAGCTGTGGTGGATGGCTGAAAATCTGAACTTTGATACCGATGGTGAGGATACTCCTGTTGAGTTGCGGCATAGTTGGTGCTCTGGCAATGAGGCGAGTGGTTGTAATGTGGCTGGCCGCCTTTATACATGGGCGGCTGCTATGGATTCAGCTAGTACCGGCTGCGGCTATGGCTCTTTATGTTCGCCGACCTGGCCTGTACAGGGAGCTTGCCCCAAGGGCTGGCACCTGCCTGACCGGGATGAATGGGATGCCCTTCTTTTTATTGCGGGCGGAGATGACGATGCGGGCTACATTCTCAAAACAAGTAATGGTTGGGTTTTTAAGAATGGTACTGACGATTTTGGCTTTTCTGCATTGCCTGGAGGCGCAGGAAGTTACGAAGCGGGGCATGGCCCTTACCATTATGGAAATCTTGTTTTTGGAGGGTGGGGAAATTTCGCAGAGTTCTGGACTTCCACTGAAGAAAATGAATATGAAGTGCACAATGTATGGGTTGCTTCAAATCAGCAGACATATGCTTTTGGGGCGAATAAACGAGATGCACTCTCTATCCGCTGCGTGCAGGATTATTAGACTTCTGAATTGTATAGGGGCTTTTGACGCACTGTTCCGTCAGGGCCTTTCGGCATTCTTGTTATTGCGGCTCAACTACGGAAAAATGCCCTAGTTCTGTCACGAATTCCATGGAATCCTTTTTGTAGATGTTCAAGCGGATGTTTGAGGATCCTTTTAACGATAGAGCAGTGGATATGGGAAGCTGGATGTAAGACGCACCATCTTTCTTTATTTCAAGCGCCATTTCAGGAACAAGAGATATGCCGTTATCTACTTCGTCTTTGATAATGTACATTCCGGCATCAGTTTCGCGATCAACTTCTATAGCAGAAAAAATACTAAGGAATATAGGATTAACCCAGCGCTTATCTGCAGGCAGATTATTGACGATGGTATTTGTGCCAAAAACACCAATCAGCATGAATTTGCCTGTATTTTCTTGACGAATCTGTTCGCACACTACAAAGGATTTTACTTGCATTTTATACCTCCAGTAAGGCAGGTTGGGTCTGAACGCTCAATCCGGAATTGTTTGCATTTTCGGAATTATTCATTGCGACCACTCCGAATGCGGAGAAGGAATCCGTATTCACATAAAAAGACTTTGCCGCAGAACTCATTGCCGCAATCTTGTCCAAGGTCTTTTTGACAATGGCTTTGCGGGCGTAAGCCTCGTTAAAGCCGGCTTCTGCTGCAAGGGTCAGTTCCGGCAAGATTGACATAAATCGGGACAGTGCGATTGCTGCAGCCGACAGCTGGACACCTTGCTTCCAGCGGTTGATGGTATGCGGAGCCAAATTCAGAGCCCGTTCCAGACGGCTATCGGAATATCCGTTTTCGTTTACCTTTTTCAGCAAAGCGGGGACGCTCTCCTTTGCTCGCTCAAGCATTCTGCTTTGCACAACTTTCTTCGGTTCGGAATCCAGCAGAATGTCCGACAGGCAGTCTTTGCAATGGCATACGGAGATTTCTTGCAGAACTGATTCCGCGAAAGGGACAGACAGTTTTCTGTAGTCCTTCTTAATCTCAATATTTTCAGAATCGCAAACAGGGCATTTTGTAGTCATAAGAACCTCTATAGTGTCGGGAAACGGTTATCCATCTTTAATGATTTAATGAACATTATTGTGATAATCTTTTCATTTTTTTTGCTGGTCTTTTCGCATAAAGCTAGGTAGTAGTGTTGATCATCGTAGGGGATGCTGTAGGCGTATACCGGAGTTCCGACAACGCCGACTTCAGGTCTGCGTAGGGGTTTTACCTCTAGGCATTCGGGAGTTTCCTTGATTTGCAAAAGCCATCGACAAATATCCTCGCGGGGATTGATGATGTTCAGTCGGTAGCTCACCTCTTCGGTTGGGGCCTTGGCGTATAACTGAATCCGTGCGCGCTTCTTTTTGCAGTAATCCAGCAGTTGCAACCATATTTCGACAGGGTCCTTCGGAGGTGTGGAAAAGGCTACGATTTCGTCGTTTTGCGCTTCCATACGCCCCCTATTTACACATTATGTGTAATAATATACAATTTGGGCGACAAAAAGACAACCCCAACGGGCATAAAAACCTCCAAAACAGCATTTTTAGGTGATATGGATAATGCGGCCAGCTCAGGGCAAACAGGGGTACAAGCATATAATTCCTTTCCGCAGACAAGCGTGAAACTGCGATGTATACTGCACAAATATACACTAAAAGGAAAGCCTTGTCAAGTCTTTTTTCGCATTTTTTCTTCTAACCCAATCTCCCAACCCTGTTGATAATCCCTACGACCTTGCCCTGCAACCTGTAGAAGCCGATATGCCGCTTTGCAAACTCGATGCAGATGGATAGCAGCAGGCTGGTCGCGAACAGCGCCAGGAAAATCAGGATCGGGAACTTGAACCCATATATAAAGTCGTGAAAAAAATACCCGAAGATAAAGGTGTGGGTGAGGTACATGTTCATGGAATGCTTGCCTACGTATTGCATGGCTGTGAACCGCCGCCCCGTTACACGGCAAAGGCTCACTACGGCTAGTACAATAAACACCGTAGCGAAGGCGTCTATACGATAGGAATTCAAGTAGGCAATAGTACGGATGGCCCGCCAGTAGAGCAATGGCACCGCAATTACAACGGAAACCCCAAGAACAGCCAGCGCCCAAGAATTAACTCGTTGAACCACCACGTTATGTTGTATGAACTATAGCTTTGTTGCTCTAGCATGTCGCTTATGAATGACCGTACCACGTTGGCGTTTTCTCCATAGGCGACTTCCAGTGGACGTCTGAAGTCAAAAAATGCCTGCCCGGGCCAAGACGTACGCAACTTGCCATATTCCGGGCCACCGAGAAACAAATGGTGAAAAAGCATCGCCATAATGGCAATGGCCTTGATTATCCACGTTTCGTCGGGTTTGATGCTGCAATCTATTTTAGAAACGCACATAAAGGGGAAAAAAAGTGGAATTCCTTTGATTAATAATATATATTGCTAAATGTAAAAATCCTTTTATGGTCCATCTTTGGAAGACAGCATGTTAACTAACAAGACATTCCTTGCCCCCAAGAAGATTATCATCTACTCCCGCGACGAGATGAAGCAATGGAACATGGCGAAGAAGTTCCAGGGCGACAATCGCGTGCGGTTCTTTATCGGCGATGTCCGCGACAAGGACCGCCTATACCGCGCTCTTGACGGTGTGGACTACGTAGTCCATGCGGCAGCAACAAAGATTGTCCCGACGGCGGAATACAACCCGTTCGAGTGCATCAAGACCAACGTTCATGGAGCAATGAACCTTATCGATGCCTGCCTAGACAAGGGAGTCAAGAAACTCGTCGCGCTCTCGACCGACAATGCGTTATACAATACTATATAAGATATTATGAAAAAGCTGTTCCGTTGGGTCAAGCAACACAAACTTGTATCATTTATGCTTCTCTGTTGTGGCATAATGGTGCTATTTGCGCTTGTAGCTCCATGGATTTTTGTTACGCACTCCGGCCCCATTGCTTTCAATAGCGAGACCGGAGCCATCGGCGATACCTTTGGCATAATGAATCCTTTTATCGCGATTGCCGCCGTACTGGTAACTTTTGCAGCATTCTGGGTACAATATCAGGCGAACCAAGCAATGCTAAGCGAGAATCGGAAACAACAGATCATTACACGATTCTATGAAATGCTAAAAATACACCGAGATAACGTCAAAGAACTAGAATGGGTTCAAACCATTTATAGTCCAAAGAAAAACGATCTTCTTATGCCTATCGAAGAATTAACAACAAGAAAGGGATGTGCAAAATTCAATTACTATTTAACAGAATTCAACATCATCTACAGTATAATAGACATTCTTATTCCTAAACAGAAGAAAAAAGAAAAGATATCTATAGCATACAAAATCTTCTATTATGGTGGAGAAAACATATTTTTCAATTACGATTTGCGAGCCAAAATTATACAGCAGTTTGCCGAAGACAACCTAGAGTATTTCACATCGAATATCAAAAAAATTCTCCCTACAAATTCCGACTCGACAAAACTAGCATATGTAATAAACACATTATTTCAAAACAGAAAATATTTCATATCACATATTCCATTTTATGGGCATTTCGAAGAATTGCACAATTATTATCGGCACTTATTTTTAATGGTTAAGACAACAGCCAATGAGAACGAGAAAAGCATATCTTATTCTGAAAAAAGAGAACTCTTAAACATCCTTAGAGCCCAATTAAGTTATAGA
>CAMHOW010000096.1 GCA_946186895.1 uncultured Fibrobacter sp. | reverse complement strand
AAACACTTGATGAAATCAGCAAAACGGACTCTATTTAGTAGAGCCCCACCACCAGCGGTTGAAACGGATTACTGCATTCATCTTCATGTGCCAAAATTTAGGAAGTCACGACTCCATTGGCAAGGGATTCCTCACAAAATAACACAAAAAATAAGGCGTCGGGAACACCGAGCGCCTTTTTAAACACTGGATGAAAATGGCAATTCCTAAATCCCTTCTTTGAGAACCTCGTCGATAGCGGCGCTAGCGTCAAAGCGGATTGCCAGTTTCATCTTAATGACTTCAATATATATACTAATTCGTTGTCTGTCAATAGGTTATGATGCCGTTTTTGTAAAAATTTTTTGCCAAAAACCGCAATTTTGGGTCTGTTAAGTCCCATTTGTCGAAAAAATGACTCCTTTTAGCCGTTTTTTGCTTATATTTATGACGACATAGTTTAGAGTTCGCTCTTATTCAGACAGCTGGAAAACGACCAATATTTCATCGTCTAGGAATAAGGCCGATTGCTCGCACCCTGTGGTGTGGGTCGTTTGTGCCTGTTAGACGATTGGGTTACTTGGTCGTTACCTCAGCTGTTTAGGGCACTTGCGGTTCCACACCTTTTTTTGTTGTGGCGAAAGTGCCTTGAACAAGACGGACTCCGCTGTTGAATTTTCAATAAACGGAGGCTTTATGAGATGGAATGGTTTTGGGCTTGTCGTGGGAGGTATTTTGTCCCTGGGGCTATTGCTCGCGTCCTGTTCAGGAGAGAACGGGGCCGATGGCCGTGATGCAGATCCGGTAGACGTGGATTCTCTCGCAACGGCCATCAGGGCCGAGGTGACCGAAACCCTTTGGGACTCCCTTTACGCGAAACCGTATGTGGATACCGTCTATAAAATCCTCTTTGACAACG
This sequence comes from uncultured Fibrobacter sp., assembly GCA_946186895.1. GTDB lineage: Bacteria > Fibrobacterota > Fibrobacteria > Fibrobacterales > Fibrobacteraceae > Fibrobacter. Next base: position 6,563 of record CAMHOW010000096.1, on the reverse strand, counting down.
CCTTCGGCACGGCATGGATGGATTCTACAAGGCAGGCGCTGGTTGATAGCCTCAAGCAGGCGGATTACGATTCGCTCTATGCTGCTCTTTACGATTCTGTCTATTATGACATTTACAGCCAAAGCGTCATAAAGCAGCTTGATGCCTACAAATGGACCGTCAAAGAAGAGATTAATCTTGCCTTTGCAAATCAGTACCCGCTGATGTACAAGGATTATGTGAATAGTAGTGGCGATATCTATCCGGTGCCTGTATCCGTAGTAGTTCGCAACGAATGTCCTTCAGTCATATCCATTTTTGACACTGAGCCTTGCAGCTGGAAAAAAATCATGGTCAAGGCCTGGATCACCGACTGGACGGATACGGGAAGTGTTTCTGGCATTGTGAATCCCGACACAACGAATGTATTCGCTCCACCTTTAACCTTTGACATGACTAAAGCTGTCAAACTTACCGCTCCTGAAAATGTCAATATCCAGGTTCGAGCCTACGCACTGGAAAACGACCATGAAATCCTGTTCTATTCCGCATCCGAGCCGACCACGCTCTACCCCGTGCAGGTCAATGGCAGTGAACTACAAGGTGTGAAAAACAGAAATTGGTGGTATGGAGTTTGGGTCACTCCCAACATGGATTCCATTCCGAACATCCTGAACGACCTGAAGAAGAAACTTCCGGAAGGCTCCGTAAAAGTTTACCAGAAATACAGCGACGACGAAACCATGGCGGAAAGTTCTTCCCGCGTGGTCAAGGCCGTTTTTGAGGTTTTGCAGGCCCGACAAATCAAGTACGTGATGAGCAATGGCTCTGGAACGCCTGGACAAAAGATAAACTACCCCATAGAAACGCTTCGCTTAAAGCAGGGCGTGTGCATTGAAACTGCTGTTTTGTTCGCTTCCATCTTGGAAACTCTAGGAATGCAGGTATTCATTGTCATAACCCCGGACCATGCCTTTGTGGGCTGGCGTACCGAGAAAAATGGCAATACACTGGATTTTGTTGAAACGACCCTTCTTGGCGGGACTTCAAGCTATGCCTACGCCAATAGTTCAGCCATTGAAAAGTTCAATGAACTGGTTGACGCAGGCAACTTTGAATCCGGTGAAGCAGAACTCATCGACATCGAAGCCGTCCGCAAGTACGGAATCGTACCCAACGATATTCCATAGGAGGAAAAACATGAAAAGGATAATCAAGTATACCGCTATATTGAGCATTCCTCTGTTATTTGCTGCTTGCAGTGATGATGGTAGTAGTGCGGGTGACCAAGAAGATAAACGGGATAATGTAAGCTCTCTTTATGAACTTGGGACATGCGGCTCTGCCAATAATGGTGAGAGAATTTTTGTTGAAAGTGAAGATGCTTATTATGTGTGTTCGAATATGTGTTCGGGATATAGTGCCCGGGTTGCTGCGGACCTTGGTTCTGATACGGAAGGTTGTTATGATTGGATGAATGAGTCGGCTGACAATGGTCGTGATTCAAGGGATTCTGACGCAAAATCTAGCAGCTCTGTCATTGACCAGACAACACGTTATAGTTCTGCTACGGAGTCCGCTTATGGAAACGAAGAAGAGGCTTTCCTGTATAAGGAATTCTTCGTGGAAATTGATTTAACATTGTTTAAACAGGTTTCTGATAATTGGGAGAATCAAAATAAGCATAAGGGAGATTATAGTGACGGTGACCCGTGGATTTCATTTGTTATCAAGACGTATTCTGATGATGAGTTGAAAGATTCTCTAAAAACGGATGTGTTTAAGCTTGATGACGATATAGGCAAGTGGACTGGGCATCAGTATTTCACAAAGAATTTCTCCGGTGGAGCCAATTCAGTGCAAATATGCCCCCAGGTATATGAACACAACGGTATTCAGTCAGATGTTTTCAAGTCATCTGGCTACTGTTATATCATAAGTGATGCGGGGAACAAGGTCAATACACCCGTAAAGCAGAATGACGGTTATGCTACAGATTGCGAATTGGAGTGGACCGTGACGGTCAATTATAAGTAATCGCTGCGAACAACTCCCGCATTTTATCGCCGTTCTTTACGCCCGGAGCGTCTTCGACACCGCTGGATACGTCGATCAGCTCAGGGTGGAATTTCTCGCAAATCGTGCCGACATTTTCGGGGGTGATGCCGCCTGCAAGCCAGAGGGGAATGTCGCCCGCTTTTTCGCGGAGAAGCGATTCGGGAATGGTCTTTCCTGTGCCGCCGGGAATGCCATCCACTTTCGCGTCTAGGAGAATGCGGGGTTCGCCGTGGGTGCGGAGGTTGGCGACGGTCTGGAAATCTTCGGGAGTGCCTACGCGGGCAGCGCAGTAGTGGGCGAGGCCGGTGTCGGCAGCTGATGGTTCAATTCCGTGGAACTGGACGGCATCGAGAACACCTTCACGGGCGAGCTTGATGGCTGTCTTGCCTTCTTCTGATTCCGGATCGGTGATGACGCCGACGAGGAGCGGAGATTCCCGCCTGCGCGGGAATGACAAATTAGAGCGAGTTTTCGCGGCGAAACTGCGCACGAATTCGTCGGTAGTCAAGCGTTTGGTGTTGCTGAACACGAATCCCAGCATGTCGGCGCCCAGTTCGGCAGCTAATAGGCCGTCTTCGACACGGGTGATGCCGCAGATTTTAATGAGCGGATGAGGCCGCACGCTCCCTTCGGCAAGCTCAGGGAACTTTGCGGAAAACCTTTTGGCATCCCTGCGTTCGGCAAATTTCTTCCAGAACTTACCGCGGGCATTTTCGCGCCCGCTTTCGAACGCGGCCACAACTTCTTTAGCAAGTGGCGGATTCTTGGCCACAGCTTCGCCTACGAGGATTCCCGTAAATCCGAGACTGCGGGCATAGGCAGCGTCGCCAGCACTCAAAATGCCGGACTCAAAGACAGCCTTCGCAGGAAGCTTGCTACGCACCGACGCGGGAATCAGCGGGTCGGTGTGGAACGTCGCAAGATCGCGAGAATTCACGCCTGCGACAATGGTTTTCGCGGCGTCTGCCCCGAGTGCGCTCGTGACAACCGAAAGTTTGCGGAAATCGTCCTTTTCGCGGACTTCCACAAAGGCCTGCATATCGAAAGACTGCGCTCGTTTCGCCATTTTCACGAGTTGATCGTCATCCAGGATGCGTGCAATCAGCAGCACGGCATCGGCGCCGCAACGGTACGCGATGTCGATTTCGTCTTCGTACAGCAAGAAATCCTTGCGGAGCACGGCGCATGCATGCAAGCCTTGCTGCCGGCGCTTTTCCATCAGGTCGGCTACCGCAATCAAGTCGCGGAGCGAGCCTTTAAAGAAATTGCCTTCGGTCAGCACCGAAACCGCCTGGGCGTGGGCCTCGGCGTATGTTGTCGCGAGCCCAACCGGGTCCAAGTCCGGAGCGATATCGCCCTTCGATGGCGATGCGCGCTTGACCTCAAGAATCGCACCCGCATTGCCGAGAAATTCCGTGTGGCCAACGCGACGCTTTTCAGGGATTTCAATGCCGAAATTCAGACCTAGCCGTTCGATATCCTCGCGGCGCATCCGGACGATTTTTGATAAAATGTCTTCGCTAGTCTTCAAAAGGCCTCACTCGGAGCGTAACGCCCAGCTCTTCGCAGGTCTTGCGGCAGATTTCGATTTTTTCTTCGGACATGACCTTCTCTACAACGGTCAGCACCACGTTGGGTACGTACTGCTTTGCCTTTACGGCAAATTCCTTCAAGGCGTCGTAAGACTGAATGCCGAATTTCGAGCGGGTGAGGGCCAGGTATTCTTCGGCGTCCGGGGCGTTCAATGAAATAGACACGGTGTCAAAACGCCCCTTCAGTTCCGGAGTGATATCCCTGCCGTGAACTAGATTTGCAAGGCCGTTGGTGTTTACGCGGACCTTCAGGTTCGGGTATTTTGCCTTCAGCTGGTCAATGATGTTGCATACGTCGGCCAAACGTTCCAGCGGCTCGCCGAATCCGCAAAAGGTCAGCTCCTTGATAGCAGAAAGATCAAAGGGTGCGAATTCTTCCATCACCGCTTCTACGCTGGGCTCGCCGCCCTTGAGCCAGAGGGAATTTCCTTCCATCATCTTCTTAGTTTGGCGCAGGCAAAAAACGCAGTTGCAAGGGCAACGGTTGGTGATGTTCACGTAGACGCTCTTGCCGGTCAGATCGCCACTGTCGGCGAGGTTCAAGTATCCGGCCTGTCCCGTTTTTCCGGTGACGGTGTATAAAATCATCTTTAGTCCTCCATCAGGTCGCGGAGATACATCTCGACGCTGAGCCCCCAGTGGGTGGGAACCTTATTCTTTTCGCAATAGGTAATGCACTTGGATGCAAATTCGGTGGCCCGTTTTACAGAATCGTAGAATCCATGTCCGTTCAGGTACATGCCTGCAATGACTGCGCTTATCACGTCACCGGTGCCGCTACGGTCACCACCGATGCGGTCTACCATGATGGTCTTTGGGGTTTCACCGCGGCTATAGACGAAATTCATAATCTGCTTTTCGCTATGGTGAATGCCCGTAACCACGATGTGCTTGGGTCCCTGGAAACTCAGCTGCTGGCACATGGCTTCTAGTTCCGCTTCCGAGAAGTCGCCATCCCGATAATCCCTGTCCATCAGGGAGCAGAGTTCGGTTAGGTTCGGAGTCAAGATGTCGGCGTAGTGGACCAGGTCTTTCATCTTGTTACAGAGGGCTGGCGTGTAGGTCTTGTAAAGTTTTCCGTAGTCGCCCATCACCGGGTCTACCAGGGTGAAAACGCCCTTTTTCTTGAAAGTCTTGATAAAGTCGACGACGATATCCACTTGTTCTTCGGAACCCAGGAATCCCGTGGCGATGCCGTCAAAGGACATGTCCAGTTTCTTGTAGGTGTCAATATAGTCACGCATGTGGGGCGTGTAATCGTCGAAGTAATATTCCGGAAATTGCGTATGGGTAGAAAGAATCGCGGTTGGCACGGCTACGGCCTGAATCTTCATGGCCGAAACCACAGGTGCCATGACGGCGACAGAACAGCGCCCGAAGCCCGTGATGTCATTGATTAATGCGATTTTCTTTTGTTGCATGATTACGCCGGTTTGAGCCTATTTTTCAAAACCCAAATATAGGAAATTGCGGCGGATACGATAACGGAGATGAGTGTAGGTCCAAGGAACAGATCGTCTAAATGGACCGTGACCTGGTATACGATAAAGCCTACCAGCCATGCAAACAGATTCCAAATCCAGAAGGCCTTGCCTGTTCTGCCTTGTTTGTCCAGGAAAAATGAAACCAGCAGAACAGCGGCCATGGGTGCAAAAACAGAGGCGATAAGATAAAGGAAACTGATGTAATGCTCCATGATTCCCGAAATGGCGAGGACGGCGCTAATGGCACTCACGACGACACCTGTAATTTTAGGGTTGAGCCTGTGAACGATGGCCTTCGCCGATTCGCCTGCGGAATTGGCGGCAAGGAAGTTGGTGGTGACCGTCGAAAGCACCACGATGACGATTCCGGGGATTCCAAGGCCCGCCAGGAGGATGGCCTGGGCGATATCGTTTCCGACACCAGCGCTTGCAATTTCAAGCCCGATAAAGTACATCCAGAAACTGGCGACGGTGTAGGCGATGGCGGAAACGGCCGTGGCGCGTACAGGCTTTTCTACATCTTTGGTGTAGTCCGAAATTACCGGAAGCCAAGAAAGAGGCAGGGCCATGGAGATTTCAAAGATGCTCCAGAAGCCGAGGGCGTGGGCAGTTGCGGAATTCGCACCCGAAGAGGATGCCCCAGCAGAAATCGAGCCTGTTCCGAACAACTTAACCGTCAAGGCGGCAAGCAAGACGACGAGCACCGCCATCACGATGGTAGTGACCTTCGCGAAGCGACGCAGACCCACGAAAACCCAGAGCGCGATAAGCACCGCCAGCAGCACGCAGGTCAACGGGAACGAAATCGGAAGGTCCAGGCCCGCGAGCACGGTAGCGCCCTGGGCGTTCAGCACGGCAATCCAGGCCACCAGCTGGAAAAGGTTCAGCGACGCAAAGAACTTGGAGCCGTATGTCCCGTAGACAGAGGCTGTTGTTTCCATGGCATTCAGGCGGATACGAGCGCCGATAAGCCCCACGAAGAACAGGAAAAGTCCGCCGATGACATGCCCAAGAACCAGAGGCAGCCATAAGGAACCTGGAGCGGCTTCGGCACCGATCTCGATGCCCGCCTCTATTTCGGAAACGGAAACGGCCACGCCGAACCAGATGATGGCATTGGTGAATAGACCTGTGCGTTTTTCCATAAATTTCTTCCTCTCCTGGCTAATTTGTGCGCAAAATATAGAACACCCGTTTCCGGGTGTCCAATACTTTTTATATAGCATGAGTTATAGGTTTTGGTTATAACCGTCGCCAGATGGCGGGTCAAGCCCGCCATGACGATTAGGTGAACTTTACGAGTTCGTCGCGACCTTGACCTCTTCGATTTTCTTCAGCACGGAGCCGTCTTCCATAGCCTTCATGGCCTTGTCGAAGCCTTCCTTGAGGCTGGCAGCCTTCTTGCTGATGTAGAGGGCGGCACCGGCGTTCAGGGCGCAGGCGTACTTGA
>CAMHOW010000095.1 GCA_946186895.1 uncultured Fibrobacter sp. | reverse complement strand
CGCCCTGCTTGATCCATTCCTTCTTGATGAATTCCGGCTTGCCCACGGCACCCACCAAAATGTCGGCCTGCTTCACGAATTCGGGGAGGTTTTCAGTCTTGCTGTGGCAGATGGTCACGGTGCAGTCGGCGTTCAAGAGCATCATCGCCATGGGCTTGCCAAGAATAGCGCTACGGCCCACTACAACGGCGTGCTTGCCCTTGAGGGGGATGTTATAGGCCTTCAAAAGGCGCATGATGCCAGCGGGTGTGGCGCAGCCATAGGCGGGTTCGCCCATGGCCATACGACCAAAGCCCAGACAGGTCACTCCGTCTACGTCTTTGCGGGCGTCAATGGCTTCGAAGGCGGCACGTTCATCAATATGGCGGGGCACCGGGTGCTGCAAAAGAATGCCGTGCACGTCGCGGTTTTCGTTCAATTCCTGGATCTTGTTCAGCAGCTCCTCGGTGGTGGTGTTCTTGGGGAGCACCACGCGGATACTTTCCATGCCCACGCGCCCACAGGCGTTGCCCTTCATCTTCACGTAGGTGGCGCTGGCCGGGTCGTCGCCCACCAGGATGGTGGCCAGGATCGGGGTCTTGCCCGTTTTCTCTTTGAGCTTTGCCACGCGGGCGCTGAGTTCTTCTTCTGTGGTCTTGGCGAGAGCCTTGCCGTCTAAGATGAGTGCTGCCATATAAACTCCGTTTTGGGCACAAGATAGAAATTAAAGGTTGGCCCATGCCGCCTGTGGCCAAGCGCGGCACGAAAGGTGTGGGGTACGGGCAAGTTTGTAAAGATTCAGAAACAATAATTAGTAAGTGACTATGTATGAACCTGTTGTAAACAGAAAAATTTGCTTGCGTGGGAATTTCTGCCAATAAAAAAACTAGATTAAAAAACGATTTTCATCGATGCCGTTTTTTGGCTACATAAAATGAGGATATAATGATTGCTATGAAATCTACTGCCAAGGTGCTTTTGGCCCTCTCGGCAAGTGGTGTTGTCTTTACCGGGTGTGGAAGTGACCAGGTCGATGGTGCTTTGCCCCGTCAAGAGACTCTCTACCTGTCCGGCCAGCAGTGGGGCGCTCCCGCGACGTTCAACCCCCTTGCCGAAAGCTGGATGGCTGCCTGGCCCGTTGGCGGACGCTTCAACTTGGTCTACGAACCCCTTCTCACCTATAATACCTTGAATGGCCAGATCGAACCCCTGCTGGGTAACCTGGTCGAGGAACTCTCCAATAACGACAGCATCGTGGTGGATCTGAACCCGGCTGCCAAGTGGAGCGACGGTAAGCAGGTGAACTCTAATGACGTGAAGTTCATTTTCACCAAGGGTTCTATCAATACCTCCGAACAGATTTCTGCAATCAACGTAGACACGATTGCGACCGAACCGGCAGTTCAGGAACGGCTTTCGTTCATCGTGAACAAGGCCCAGAGGAACAACCCGCTTTCTGTGCGAGACCTGCTCCAGGCCATCCGTATAGCCCCGGCCCACGTGTTCGAACCGCTTATCGCGGAAAAGGGTCTCGACGAGGTCAAGAAACTCACCATGGACAAGAATCCGGTAGTTTCTGGCCCCTACAACATCATGTCGGCCGACCCGAACAAGATTATCCTTCAGCGTCGTGACGACTACTGGGGCAATGCGGCCCTGCACGAGGGCAAGCTCCCCGCTCCTAAGTACGTTGTCCACCCGATCTACAAGAGCAACGACGCCAACACCATCGCTCTCACCACGGGCAACCTCGACGCTTCTATGAGCTTCGTGACCCGCATCTGGCGCAAGCGTGGCGTGCATACCTGGTTCAACGAACCTCCCTACTTTGCTCCGGGCGCCATGCCCATGCTCATGATCAACACCATGAAGGAACCGCTCAACGACAAGCGTTTCCGTAGGGCTCTTGCAACGGCTATCGACTACACGGCTATCCGCCAGTTCGCCGTTTCCAACTACACCTCTACCCTCAAGCCGGGCCTTATTATGCCCACTGGTCTTGAAGGCAAGTACATCAACGACGAAGACACCCAGAAGTACGGTGTGAACCTTGGCATTACCGATGAGAACGAACGCCTGAATACGGTGAAGCAGATGCTCTCCGAGGCTGGCTACAAGTCTGTCTGGAAGAGCGATGGAACCCTTGACCACATGGAAAACGCCAAGGGCGAAAAACTCCCCACGCTCTTTATCACAAGCCCTGCCGGTTGGACCGACTGGGAAGCCATGGTGACCATCGCCGTGGAAGGCATGCGTAAGGCCGGTATCGACGTGCGTGAAGGCTTTGTGGACGGCGGTCAGTACTGGCCTGCTAAGGGTACCGGTAACTTCGACCTTCTCATGGACAAACCCTCCGCAGACGTTTCTCCGTCTCTGCCTTGGAGCCGCTTCAACGAAGTCATGTCTAGCCGTGACTGGCAGCCGCTGGGCGCCTGGGCCGGTACCAACATCGGCCGTTACAACCAGCCGGGCACGCCGGAATACCGTCCGGAAGTGGATCAGCTGATGTCTGCTATTCCGCTGATGACCGATCCCGAAGAAATTGCGAAGGCCTATCGCGAACTCAACAAGATCTTTATGGAAGACCAGCCCTCTATTCCGCTGGTTTACCTGCCCGAACAGTTCTACGAATTTAGCGACCGCGTATGGACGAACTGGCCCACTGCCGAGAATCCCTACGCTCCGCCGCAGCTCCCGTGGATTGCTTCCGGCACCAAGATTCTTTGGAACCTCAAGCTTGCTAAATAAAAGGACGACAAATGCTTAAACAATATCCTATGTTGCGCTATGTCCTGCAGAAGGGATTCTGGTATCTCTTGACGTTTGTTGTCGCTGTGGCGATTAACTTTACGTTGCCCCGTATGGGTGAGAACAACCCCGTGGACATCATTATGGGTAAGGCCGCCCAGGGCCTTTCTCCCGAAGAAGCCAAGCTCAAGAAAGAAGGCCTGCTCAAGGCTTTCGGTATGGCCGAACTGGACGACCAGGGCAACGTGATCTACGACCCCGAAGTCGATGCCAACGGCCAGATGAAGACCATCAAGGTCGCCAAGCTCGATGAGAACGGTGCCCCTGTCTTGAAGACCGTCAAGGAAGTCAATGAAGACGGCACTCCGAAGATGCTTGAACGCCAGGCAGTCGACGCCGAAGGTAATCCGGTGTTCGAAGAAAAGCCGGTGCTCGACGCCAAGGGCAAGCCCGTGATGGAAAAGGACCCCAAGACCAAGAAGAAAGTGGCCAAGGTGGAACAGGTTCCGGTCATGGAACAGTATCAGGCCGAACGCCAGGACACCGTCATGGTGGACGAAGTGGTCAAGAAGGACGATCCCCGTCTTGCTTCTGGCTTCTCTCAGTTCCTTGTGTATATCAAGAATGTGTTCAAGGGTGACCTGGGTATCTCCTATAGCCAGTACCCGAAGCCGGTGATGGATATCATTAAGGAATCCGTTCCTTGGACCCTCCTCATTCAGGCTCCGACCATTATCCTCGGCTGGATTATCGGTAACCTGCTGGGTGCCTTCGCTGCCTACAAGCGCGGCATCTTTGACAAGGTGTTCTTCCCCTGTGCCATGTTCCTGAACGGTATTCCGTTCTTCGTGTTCGGTATGCTGCTGGTGGCCCTGTTCTCTATCACCCTCGGCTGGTTCCCGGCCATGGGCGCCTACAGCCCCGACATCACGGAACTCACGTTCTCGTGGGGCTGCATCAAGAGCGTGGGCTGGTACTACATTCTGCCCTTCTTCTCGGTGTTCCCGATTCTTCTTTCGGGTCAGGCAACGGGTATGCGCTCTATGTCCATCTACGAACTGGGTACCGACTACATGAAGTACGCCAAGTGGCTTGGACTTCGCGAAGGCAAGATTATTAGCTACGTGTTCCGTAACGCCATGCTCCCGCAGCTCACCGGTCTTGCCCAGTCTCTGGGAACCATGGTGGGTGGTGCACTCATTACGGAAATGATCTTCTCTTACCCGGGTCTCGGTATGGCTATGCTTACCGCTATCCAGCAGAACGACTACGCAACGATTCAGGGTTGTACCTTGATGATCTCGACCTGCGTGCTCGTGGCTAACTTTGCCGTTGACGTTTTGATTGCGGTCTTTGACCCCCGAGTCAAGGCCGGTCTCCAGATGGGAGGTAAGTAATCATGGGTAAACTTCTAAGAAATCTTCTCAAGTCTCCGATGTTCGTCATCGGTATCTCGATCTTCATTATCACGCTGTTGATAGCATTGTTTGGCCCCCTGTTCTACCATGTGGACATCAATGCTCGTGATATCGTTGCCGGCCCCTATGCGGGCTCTAGCAGCGAACACCTGCTGGGCACTGACCATCTTGGCCGTGACTACGTGTCGCTCCTGATCGAAGGGCTCCGCAGCTCCCTGTACGTGGGCCTGGTGGCGGGCGTTATCGCAACGACCATCGGTGTGCTTATCGGTCTGTTTGGCGGTTTCCGCGGTGGATGGATTGACGAAGTGCTGAACATGCTCACCAACATCTTCATCGTGATTCCGCAGTTCGTGATTCTCGTGCTTATCAGCTCTGCTGTTAAGGACGGTCGTTCTCTGACGCTGATTGGTCTTATCATCGGCCTTACGGCTTGGAGCTGGTCTGCCCGTGCGGTGCGTGCCCAGGCTTCTTCGCTGCGTAGCCGTGACCATATCTCCCTTGCCAAGATTAACGGCGCAAGCACTTTGACCATCGTGATTAAGCATGTGCTTCCGTACTTGCTCTCTTACGTGTTCATGGTGTTCATTATGCAGGTGTCCTCCGGTATCCTTTCCGAAGCCTCCATCTCCATGATCGGCCTTGGTCCTCTGGATTCCACTTCTCTGGGCATTATCCTGAACCAGGCGAAGGACAACGGAGCCCTTTCCGATAGTATTTGGATTGCCTTCTTGCCTGCCACCATCATCATTACCTTGACGGTGTTTGCGTTGTTCCTGATTAATACTTCCATGGAAGGCGTCTTTAACCCGCGTCTTCGCAAGTAGGAGGTTCAAAAAATGTCTGAAAATGTATTTGAAGTCGATAACCTGAGCCTCTACTACTTGGGCCGCTTTGGCGACAAGACCCATGCGGTGACCAACGTCAGCTTCTCCATGAAGCAGGGCGAAATCCTCGGTATCGCCGGTGAATCCGGCTGCGGTAAGTCCACCCTGGTGTCCGGCCTTATGGGCATGTGCATCCCGCCTCTCTATCCGGAAGGCGACGGTGACGTGCGCGTAAAGAGCGGCGACAAGATGGAATCCCTGATGAACCGCTCCATCGAGGATGTGCGTAAGAACGTGCTGGCCCAGAAGGTTTCCATGATTCCTCAGGGCGCCTTTAACGCACTGAACCCGGTCCGCAAGATCAAGGATATCGCCGCCGACGTGATTGGCGCCCACCAGCAGCCCGGTAAGCACCTGGACAAGAAGGAAGTCTACGACCGCCTTTGCGAACGCTTCGACCTGTTTGGCATGGACACCAAGCGCGTGCTGGATTCTTATCCGATTCAGCTTACCGCCGGTGAACGCCAGCGTTCCGTGATCGGTATCTCTACACTTTTGAACCCCCAGATGGTGATTGCCGACGAACCCACTTCCGCTCTGGACGTTTCTACCCAGAAAGAAGTGATCAAGTTGATCTTTGATCTTCTGGACAAGGGCATCTTCAGCACCATGATTTTCATTACCCACGAACTTCCGCTGCTGTACCACGTGGCCGACAATATCGCCATCATGTACGCCGGTGAATTCGTGGAAAAGGGCACTGCAGAACAGGTGGTGAAGGACCCCCGTCACCCCTACACCCAGGCTCTTATGGGCGCTATGCTCAGTACCGAGGCCAGCCAGCGTAACCGCCATCCGGTGGCTATCGAAGGTGCACCTCCGAGCCTGCGTAACAAGATTACGGGTTGCCGCTTTGCCGACCGTTGCAAAAAGGCATGCCCCGACTGCAAGAAGAATACCCAGAACCTCCGCGTTGTCGGTGGTCGTGATGTGAGGTGCGATTATGCTGAGTGATAAGCCTGTTGTATTTTCTGCCAAGCGCATTAGCAAGGACTTTGGCGCCGGCAAGACTTTGAAAACCGCCGTGAAGGATGTTTCCTTCGACATCTATGACGAAGAATTCATCTCTATCGTGGGCGGCTCCGGTTGCGGCAAGTCTGTGCTCGCAAAGATCATGCTCGGCCTCTACGAACCCACCCGCGGCCAGTTCCTTTACAGGGATCACAAGATCAAGAACCTGAAGGACCACTGGAACGAAGTTCAGTTCGTGTTCCAGGACCCGTTTGGATGCTTCAACCAGTTCTTTACTATCCGTAGCCAGCTGGAAGATGCCCTGAACGTGCTCAAGAACAAGCCCAGCAAGGAAGAAGTCCGCCGCCGCGTGGACGAAGGCCTGATGGCTGTGAACGTGAAGCCCTCCGATATCGAAGGCAAGTATCCGTTCGAGCTTTCTGGTGGTCAGATGCAGCGTATGCTTTTGGCCCGTATCTTCGCCCTGCGCCCCAAGGTGCTGATCGCTGACGAAGCTACCTCCATGGTGGACGCCTGCGTGCGCGCCAACATTCTGGATTACCTGCGCAAGTTGAAAGACGAGCTGAAGATGACCGTGGTGTTCGTGACTCACGATATCGGCCTTGCAAACTACGTTTCGGACCGTATCTTCATTATGCACGACGGTAAGATTGTGAACCAGGGTACTCCGGCAGAAGTGCTGGACAACACCACTGAGCCGCATACGCTCCGCCTGCTGGACGATATCCCCGAAGTCCACAAGACCGAATGGATCAAGAACAGCCATAGAAGCAAGAAATAAGGTCGTTTTTTAGTGAAAAAAAAGAGCCGCAGTGAAAAACTGCGGTTTTTTTGTTTAAGTATTGTAAACTTTTAGAAAAAAAGATTATTTTTGTTACGGAGTTTGGGTCGGGAGCCAAGCAAACCTTAATCATATTAAGGGGGTGGAAATGAAACAGGTTCTATGGACATTGGGGTTGTCCCTGGCAGTTACTGCTTGTTTTTTGGCCTGTGATGATGGCTCTAGCGATTCACTTTACGAAGTCCCCAGCTTTAAGAGAGAGGCTGCCCTGCCTGATACCTGCTCTATGGAAATTGCAAGGGTAAGTACGGCCTACTACGCTTGCTTTGAGAATAAGTGGATAGAGGTGACGGATAGCGCTTCCATTGAACAGCTCAAGGAAGGTTTGAATGAAGAAGAATTCAAGGCCTTGTTGGAAGAACTTGAGGACCAGCTGGTCAAGCCCTCTAGCACATCTAAGAAGATCGCTAGCAGTTCTGCTGCTGAAGAACTGGACGATGATGATGAGGGTGATGTTGAGGAAAGTTCCAGTAGCAGTGAAGAAAGCTCCCTTCGTAGAGACAGAAAATCTAGTAGTAGCGCCAAAATCTCCAGTAGTAGCGAAAAAAGCTCTAGCAGCAGTGCCAAGAGTTCCAGCAGTAGCGTAAAAAGTTCTAGCAGCGTCGAAGAAGTTGTCGACTGCTCCGGCAAGACAGCAAAGGTCGGAGATAAGCAAAACATGTCCGTGACCGTCGATGGCAAGCAGCGCACCTTTATTATGCACATTCCGAGTGCCTACAAGGGCGACAAGCCCGTACCGCTCGTTATTGACTACCACCCGATTGGCGGTTCCGGCAATGGCGAATTCGGAAGTTCTCCGTACAAGGCCAAGACTGACCCCGAAGGCGTAATCACGCTTTACCCGGACGGCACCAGCAAACCGGGTGGAATGGGTAACGGCTGGAACGTCGGCCCCTGCTGCTCCAACGATGACGACGTCAAGTTCTCTTACGCAATGATTGACAAACTCAAAGAAATCGCCTG
>CAMHOW010000094.1 GCA_946186895.1 uncultured Fibrobacter sp. | reverse complement strand
CAACATCCAGAATCACAATCTGGGACTCTAACCAATTGAGCTACACCCACCATGAGTGTGAGCCCAAATATAAAAAAGCCACCCCAAATTTCAAGGGGTGGTTTCCATTTTTAAGAGGAAAGGGCCGTTTTAGGGGCACTTGCGGTTAATCGTTGCCCTTTTTTGCCATGATGCGCAGGAAGTTTTCGCGCTTGAAGTCGTTCCTGTGCTCCATGCAGAAGCGGGGGTAGACCGTCTGCTTGGGGAATACCTTGATGGTGAACTTTTCGTCGCAGCCTTCCAGGCAGCACTTGAAGGTGAGGTCCATGGCTTCCGTGTAGTTGTGGCGGAAGATGATGTTCTTGGACTCGATGCTGTCCAGGCTCTTTTTCTGCTTCTGGCGCTGCTTGATGTCACGGTGCAATTCGCAGTACTTGGCAATGGGGTGGCCCCAGAATTCGCGGCCGCAGCCAGGTTCCTGGCAAATCTTCAGCTTAATGCGCTTTTTCTTTTTGTACTTGGGTAACTGCATAGTCTCTCCAGTGGCTTGTTCGCCATTGTGGTGGAAAGATAGCAAAAAATTGTTTGCTAGGCTTTTTTGGGGCAAAAAAAGCGTCTATAAAGGTAAAGGGGTCTTTTTCTTAGGAGGCTTTATGGCTCGTTTTTTGTTGGCGCTTGCGCTGTGGTGTGTGTTCTTGTGGGGGTGTACCTGGGTTTCCGACGAGGGGGAAGAGGAGGCACCCCTGCGTGTGACGGTGCTGGATGTGGGGCAGGGCCTTGCGGTACTGCTGGAGTACGACGGTCGGTACGGTCTTTACGACAGCGGCCCCGATTCGGCGGGAGTGGGGGACAGCCTTCGGGCCCGTGGTGTTGAAGAGCTGGAGTGGGTGGTGCTGAGCCACAACCACCGGGACCATGTAGGCGGGTTTGTGGAGATTGCGGATGCTGGCGGACGTTTGAATGATGGTACGAACGGTGCGGATTCCGGGAAGTCGCCGGTTCGCATAAAACGCCTTTTTGTAGGGCCGGACACCGCTGGAGGAATCTGGCGGGACAGTGTGCTGTACGTGGCCCACAAGCGGGGCATTCCGGTGGATACGCTGGTACGGGGCGATGTTGTGCAACTCGGGCCGGCGGGCGGCTCGTTGTCAGCGGAAATGCCCGACATCCGGGTGATGTGGCCGCCGGACTATGAAACGGTGGACGGAAACCATGGGAGCCTAGTCTTGAACATCTCGTGGGGAGCGGGCTCGGCCCTCTTGACGGGGGACCTGGACAGCCTGGGCGAGCGGGAACTTCTGGAACTGTCGCCAACACTCTCCGCGGGACTGTTGCAGGTTCCCCATCACGGGTCGGCGGGCAGCAGCGCTCTTGCCTTCCTTGCGCAGGTCATGCCGGAGTATGCGGTGGCAAGCGTGGGCGATGGAAACCCTTACGGCCACCCGGCGGAGTCTGTCGTGCAGAAGCTAAGGTATGTGCTTGGAGACACCCTTCGGTTTTTCCGGACGGACCGAGACGGGAGCGTTGGCTTTGTTTTGGAGCAAGGCGTAGGCACGTTTTTGGATAAGCAGCCTAATAAGTGACGACCGAAAAAAGTTATTATTGCCCCATGTTGCGTTTTTTGTGTTTGGCGTTAGCCCTGCTGCTGGTTTCTTGCGCTTCAAGTGAGGAAAGGCACCGGTACGTGGAATTGGATACCGTAAAGACAAGGGTTTCCCCGTCTCCGGAGTTTCGCGGTGCTGGCATGCCTGTTGATAATAAAACCATTCTTCTGGAAGGCCATGTATCTTACCGCGGTGAACTGAATGCAGAGCCGTCGAAAGGCAAAAAGCAAGAAAATTACCGTCTTGTCTACAATCTCGGGAATACGCCTGTTGAAGGCGCTTTCAGTGCCCTGTTCAAGGGGGAGGGTGCGTTTTTTAAGATTACGACTGGGGCTGATTTATATCCCTTTTTGGGATTAATTTTTGGTGTGAACCAGAAAAACTTCGAGGTGGGCGGTTTTATTTTTGACCAGTTCTGGGACCGGACCTACCGTATCAAGGGAACCATGCATGAGACGACTACCTATTACTCGAAAACAGAAGGTACAAGTATTGCATGCCTATGGGATAATGATTTCTGCAAGGTGGATTCTGTTGTCACGAATGAACAGAATTACGATTACGAAGAATATCTGAGAACTCACTATTACGGGCTAGGCCTGTTTGCCTCCGTGTTTGTCGGAAAATTTGTCTTGGAGTATTCCGGTAGTTTCTACACGCCTAAAATAACGGAGGAGCCCGAGGTCGAAGGGGTAAAAATTGATGACGAGTTGCCGCTGGTGACGACGCAGCGTTTTTCGCTGGGTTACAATATCACGCCGAATTATTCCGTACGGTTCGGCGGGATTCATGTGGCCGGCGATTTTGACGGATCCTACTGGGCACTGTCTGCAGACTTCACCTATAGGATTGTTTTCCCGAAGAAAAGAGCGGCTCCGTCACGGCTTTCCGCTCCCTAGTCCCTGAAGCCGATGCGGGCCTGGAAATGGCACTTGGTCATGTCGGCTGCGTTCATGCCGAAAATGTAGGCGTGGTGGTTGGTGTTCTTGAACCGCACCAGGTTCACCTTCTCGCCCAGCGGAATCTGCTGGATGTAGTTCATTTGTATGGAACGGATGCCGCGGTCTCTGATTTCTTCTTTGCTGAGCACATCGGTAACCCAGTCTACGTAGCGACAGTGGTTTACATGCTGGTTCATGTCCAGGTCGCTGTAGTGGGCGGTCTCTTGCTGCACCACCGCAGGGTCAATGCTGGGATCCAGAATGTCCATCATCTCGGGCAGGGCGCTCTTGCCCGGGAAAAGCGGGATGGGGTAGGGGCTGTTGGCCGGATTCTCGGACTTGCCCGTTTGCATGTTCACCAGCAGCCACGACGATGTGGCCTGGGCGATGGCGTTTCCGCGGGCATCCAAAATGGAGTAGTCCTTGAGGCACACCTTGTCTTTGTAGAATTCCTTGGCCCAGGTGGAAATGCTGATCTTTTCGCCCCACACGGGAACGTGGAGAATGCGAAGCTTAATGCGGGTGATGACCGTGGTGTAGCCCGCCTTCATCATCTTCCAGAGCCCAAATCCGTTCAGCTCGGCGTCGGCGATGGCGGTCTCTTCCATGAACAGGAAAAGGTTAGACAGTTTCAGTCGGCTGTGCAGGTCGCAATCCGAAAAGCGGACTTCGAATTCCTTGGTGGTGATTTCAGGTTCCATAGGTTCCTCGTGGCAAACGCTTGCTCTATAAAAATGTATAATTTTTGCGTATGGATGAATTTCAGTTCCGACCCAGTTTTGAACAGTTGCCCGCTTTCAAGTCCTTCGAAGGGACTATTCGGCTGCCGGGCTCCAAGAGCATCACGAACCGAGCCTTCTTGATTTCGGCCCTGGCGGCTGGCGAGACCCGGCTGCACAACCTGCTCAAGAGTGACGACACCCGCTACATGGGCGAGGCCCTCCAGAAGCTAGGCGTGAAGATTGACTTTTCGGATGATTTTTCGGAAGCGGTAGTCTCCGGCAATGCGGGCCCTATCGATGCCCCCACTACCCCAGACGGAGCCTCTGCAAAGCTTTTCCTTGGCAACGCCGGCACGGCCATGCGCTCCCTGACGGCGGCCCTGACGCTTGGTCACGGGGAGTTTTCCCTGATGGGCGAGGAACGCATGCGCGAACGCCCCATCTTGGATTTGGTGGAAGCCCTCCAGAGTTTGGGTGCAGACATATCGTACATGGAAACAGAAGGTTACCCGCCGGTGCATATCAAGGCCAGCGGCCTTAAGGGCGGAACGGTCAATGTGCGCGGGAACATTTCAAGCCAGTACCTGACAGCTCTTTTGATTTGTGCCCCTTATTGTAACGCAGCTTTACATATACACGTAGAGGGCGAACTTATCTCGGTGCCCTACGTGCTGTTGACCCTAGACGTGATGAAGCGTTTCGGGATAGAGGTCAAGCACGAAGGGCTTACCGATTTCTATGTGCCCAAGGGTGTTTACCAGAGTCCGGGAGAGTACTCTGTTGAAGGCGACGCCAGTTCGGCCAGTTACCCCTTGGCCGCCGCCGCCATCTCGGGAGGCTGCGTCAAGGTTCTGGGCATGGGTTCCGAAAGTATCCAGGGCGACCTGGCCTTTGTGCATGTGTTAGAACGCATGGGCGTTCAGATAACGCTAGGCCCTGACTGGGTAGAATGCAAGGGCCCCAAGGGCAAGCTGAAGAGCCTCGGGGAATTTAACGCTGTAGAAATTCCGGATGCCGCCATGACGCTTGCGGTGCTCTCGCTTTTTGCCGACGGCCCTATGACCATTACAGGAATCGCCAGCTGGCGTGTAAAGGAGACGGACCGCATCGCTGCCATGGCGGCGGAACTCCGCAAGGTGGGCGCCGAAGTCCGTGAGTCGATGGATTCCATCACGGTGACGCCGCCACAGGCACTCCAGGGAGCTTCTATCGAGACTTACAACGACCATCGTATGGCCATGTGCTTTAGCCTGGTGTCCCTGGGCGGCGTGCCTATCAAGATTCTGGACCCGGCTTGCGTGAACAAGACCTACCCGAGCTTCTTCGAGGACTTTAAGCGTTTCGCCAAATGAGCAGGTTGTTGAGAAATATCTTCGTGGCGTTGATGCTGGCCCTGGCTGGTGTTGCGTGGGCCGCGGATTCCGGCGTGCCTGGCGGTGATACCCTTTCACTTTGGGTTATGGACAACGGCCTCGGTTCACAGAAGGCCATTGTTCGCATCGTGAAGAAGTTCCAGCGCGAGACGAAGATTCCGGTGAACATCCACTTTTTGAACTGGGGCGAGGCCTTCGCTGAAATTTCAAGCGCCTTGGAAGGTGCTGCCTCGGAAGGTGCGGCCTCGGGAAGTGCGGCCGGCCCGGACGTTTTGCAGTTGGGCTCCACTTGGGTGCCCTACTTTGCCTCGTCTAAAAACCTTGAGCCCCTTGATCCATACCTAGAACAGGTTGGTGCATCTCGGTTCTTTGAAGAGAGCTTCAAGGCGGCCCGCGTGGCTCACGATACTCTGGTTTATTCCTTCCCTTGGTTTGTGGACGTAAGGGCCTTGTACGCCAACGAAAAACTCTGGAAAGAACTTTCCCTCAAAAAAGAAGAAGTGGATTCTTATCCGAAATTCTTGGGCGTGCTCAGGGCTTTTGCCAAAAAGGATTCGACCGTAGCGCCCTTCGCCCTGCCTGGAAAGGGTGACTGGACCGGTCCGCAGCATATGGCGCCCTTCATCTGGAGCTTTGGTGGAGATTTTCTGGTAAAGGATTCCGCTGGTTATCGTAGCGCCCTGCTGGATTCAGCCACTCTGGCAGGACTAGCCTATTACCTCAGGATTTTTGGCGACAGAGCCTTGTCGCCCTACGGCCTGGATGAGAATTCTGTGCAGAACACGGAACGCTTTATTAGGGGTGGCCAGCTGGTGCTGTACGGCACTTCTGAAATTATCCGCCAGCTAGAAATGGAAAGCAAAGACGGTGGCCTGAAGGAAGCTCCCATCGCCGAAGCCGGAGTTGCCATTGTGGAGCCTCTGGAAGGTGACAAGGGAATTGTTTCTTTCGTAGGCGGAAGCCACCTGGTGATGCCCAAGCAGCACAAGGCCTCTGCCGAAAAACTGCTCTGCTACTTGCTTCGGGCCGACAACATGGACGCTTACACACGGCAGGTAGGGTTCTTGCCTGCCGACGAGAGCATCGTGAATATTTGGGACAAGGACGCCCGCTATTCCAAGATTATCGAGACCATGAAAAACGGGAAGTCTTTCCCGAACATTCCCGAGTGGGTGGCCATCGAGGGAATCTTGATTGAATTTTCTAATGCCTTGGGCGACGTACTTAGGAGTGCTTCTTCGCTTTCGGCTGTCGAGGACCAGGTGGTGGAACTGTTCTGGAATACCCATCAGAAAATCAACCAGTCTCTTGGCCATGTCGAAAATCTTTCCAAGGCTAGCGCAGTTTCCCGTATCAAGAAACTGCTGCTTGCCCCTGTAGAAGAAGTGGTTCCCGAGTCTATGTCGGCTTCTGCCGAAGAACAGGGCGGCTCAATTTGGGTGTTTCTCCTGGTGGTTGCCATTGCGGCGGTGGCCGCTGTAGGTGGCATGGCACTATCTGTGCTTATTCGGAAGAGATAACGTAATGAAGTTTTTCCGTAGCCTTCTTTTCTGTACCTTTGCGGTTTCGCCCTTGTTTGCCCATTTGGACTTGGCGCCTTACCAGGCCTTCGTGGATTCTGTGGTGCCGGGCTCTCGCTTAGGGATTTCTATACGGTCTGTGCAGAGCGGCAAAGAACTGGCGAACATTCGTGGCGACGAGAAGTTCACTCCGGCAAGCACCCTCAAGACATTGACTACGGCAACGGCGCTCCATTTCTTGCCGTTGGATTATGCGCCGGAAACGAAGATTTCCCTGATGGGGAGTGTCCAACAGAAAAAGTTCTTGGGCTCGGTCCAGATCCGTGGGGAAGGAGACCCGAACTTTTCGGGACGTTACTATGCGGATCCGTTCCACATGATCGACGCCATGGTGGATTCTATCCATGCACTTGGTGTGGACACCATCCGCGGGACTATCGATCTGGATACGGGCTTTTATGACGGCCCTTGGAAGGCGGAACACTGGCGCAAGAATTTCTACGACGCTTGGTATGGCGCTGAAATTGCTCCGCTGGACTTTAATGACAACTGTACCATGATCCGTTTCAAGCCTGGCGAAAAAGAGGGTGATTCGGCCATCGTTTCGATTTTGCCTGACGTTGGTTACGTGACGGTGAAGAACGACCTGAAGACTGTGCCCGGAAAGAAGAGAAAATGGACCTGGGCGTTGGACCCGGTAAAGTCTGTCATTACCTTGGGCGGAACCATCGGGCAAGATGTAGATTCGGCAAGCCTGGTGCTCCCGATACGAAATCCTGTGGGGTACTTTAGGGCGGCGTTCCTGTACATGCTCAAGGAGAACGGCATGACCTTCGTAGAAGACCCTCTTGTTCCTCAGGGCATCGAAATAAAGCGGTTCATCTTTTCGGCGGCGCCTTTCCTGAGCATTCTGGACGAAATCAATCAGCGTAGCCAGAACTACCACGCCGAAAGCCTTTTCCGCAACATGGGCGGCAAGATTCTCGGCAAGGGCAATGTGGAGAATGGCAAAAAACTGGAGGAAAAGTTCCTTTCGGAAATAGGCCTGAGCTTCGAAGATTACGAGGTGTGGGACGGTAGCGGCCTTTCGCCCAAGAACAAGCTGAAGCCTTCTGTTGAGACGGAGCTTCTGGCCAAGATGGCCCGGCACCCGAGAAAGGATTTTTACATCAACAGTTTCGCGGGCCCGAAAATCGGTACGGGCAGCAAGCGCATGGTAGAGCTGAAGTACCCCTGGCTCACCCGCTTCAAAACAGGCTTTATCGGTGAGGCCCACGGTCTGGTAGGTTATGTGTTCCCGATGGATGGCGACACCTTGACGGTGGCCATGTATCTGAACGAGACGGGCAAGAATAAGGATGCCACTCTGAAAGATGTGCTGGATACCCTGTGGATGCGCCTTGTTTACGCTACCAACGACGATTATGCCTCTCTCTTGAAGATGAAGGAGATGTGGCTTGGTGCCGAGAATATCCGTGGGCTGGACGCACGCCTGGAATATTTCTCCCGCAAGATGCAGGGAATCCCTTACCTGCTTGGGCCTATGGGTGAGAGCTACCTGGATTCCATTGAGACTAAGCCCATTGTCTATATGGATTCTGTGGATTGCGTGACTTACATTGAGCATGCTTTGGCTATGGCTCTTGCCACCAGCGAAGATTCTCTTTTCAAGACGTTGCAGAACATCCGCTACAAGGATGGAATTATCGATTACAGCCA
>CAMHOW010000093.1 GCA_946186895.1 uncultured Fibrobacter sp. | reverse complement strand
TACAGCGTGTCTGCTGCGGAGAATGGAACCGTGGAACTTGCGGGTGACGGCTATACGGCGCGCTTTGCGCCCAAGGCGAATTTCAGCGGGCTTGCCTCGTTCAAGTACACCGTGAAGGGCAACGACAATACCGAATATACGGGCCGCGTCGAGGTGCTTGTGGAAAAATCTGCCGGCGTGGGCACGGATACAACGACTGTGCAGCCGCAGGACACGACTGCGCGCGATACCTCCGCGACCGACACGACGTCCATTGTCGCGGGTGATTCTACGGCGACGGATTCGACAACCGTGATACATTCGACAACCGTGATACGGGATATCCGTCGTGCACGCCCTGCCGACATGCGCGGGGCTACGCATAAGGAATACCGCGACCTGAAGGGACGTCGCTTCGACAGGCAGATCCCTTACAGAGTAATGTTCTAGGTGCGGTTCCTTTTCTAATCGCCGTAACTTGCTCGCCAAATGTCGTAGAACTTTCCCAAACAAAAACGCCCCCGCTCAGAGCTACTTGAGCAGGGGCGAGGTTGTTCCCAAAGAGACACAAGAGGGAATGGATTTTTGCTTCAACCAGATTTGCCCAACCTAGAAACTATGGCTAAAATCCTAAATTAGGCTTATCTAACAAAAAGTTAGTTAAATCTAATTCCAAAAACAAGGGCAATTTTCGCCGTTTTTCGTAAATTTTTGTACAAAAAGTTAGACTTAACTAAAAAAGTATGCCTTTTTTAATAATTTTAGCCTTGACTAATTAGTCAAACAAAACTATATTAGCCTCGTCTAATGACGATTAGACAAAACATATCACGTATAATCCGAATCGGAGGCCTCGAATGGATCATACAAAACTAAGTCAGAGTCTCGAAGACTATCTGGAAATGGTGCACATGTTGCGCCTTGCAAACGGGATTGCCCGCGTAAAGGACATTGCCGCAGCCCTTACGGTCAAAATGCCGTCGGTGGCAAAGGCGATGATCGAACTCAAGAAGCTTGGGCTCGTAACGCAGGAACCCTACAGCGGCATAGAACTTACCGAAGAAGGTCAGCGCGTTGCCGCCATGATTCTCAACCGTCATATCCTTTTGAAGGGATTCCTTATCAAGCTGGGCGTGTCGGAAGCTATAGCCGACAAAGACGCCTGCTGCATGGAGCATATCCTTTCGGCAGAGACTCTTGGAAAAATCGAAGACTTTATGAAACCGGCGGAGGCTGTGCCCTCGCCCAAAAAGGCAAAGAGCGTCAAAAACAAAAAGTAGGCTGGAAATCGCGGCTCATGCGGTATCCGGCCTTTTATACGAGGATAAAATATGAGCTGTAATTGTGGTTGCGGCGGCAAGTCGCAAGCAAAGAAATGGAACACTGAGCCGCAGTTTTCGGACTTGAAACGCGGCGACAAGGTAGAAATCGTCGGCTACAACGAAGGCGATTCCCGTTACAAGTCAAAACTACTCTCCATGGGACTGGTTCGCGGCGTAACCCTCGAGGTTTTGCAGGTAGCTCCCCTTGGTGACCCCATCGAAGTGAGCGTCCTTTCTTACAGGCTCTCGCTCCGCAAGCAAGAAGCCAACGTTCTCAAGCTGAGGAGGGTATAATGACTGCCAAGCATTTCACGATTGCCATTGCGGGTAACCCGAACTGCGGTAAGACAGCACTCTTTAACGCCCTCACGGGCTCTCGCCAACACGTGGGCAACTGGCCCGGCGTCACTGTCGAAAAGAAAGAAGGCTATTTTGAACTGGGCGGACGCCACATCCGCGTGGTGGACCTGCCGGGTACCTACGCCATTTTCGCCAACGCCGAAGACGAACGCGCCGCTGTCGATTACTTGCTCAGCCGCGAAGCCGACCTGATTATCAATATTGTCGATGCCACCAACATCGAACGCAACCTGTTCCTCACGAGCCAGCTTGCCGACATGCACCTGCCCATGGTGATTGCGGTGAACATGATGGACATTGCCGAACATCGCGGCATCGTGCTGGATTTGCAGGCCCTTTCCGAAACCTACGGGATTCCCTGCATCCCGCTTTCTGCCGTAAGCGACAAGAGCGTCATGAATTTCGTGGGCGAAATGGCACACGTGCTTGCCGCCCCCATGCCTCTCCCGAAACCCATGGTCTATGCCGACAAGGTCGAAGAAGCCGTAAAGCTGTTGGAACCGAAGGTGGCTCCCGTGGCAAAGCTCCTGAATGCCGACGACCGTTGGGTCGCCCTGATGTACCTGGGCAACGAAAAGAGCTACGCCGACAAGTTCGCCGAAGCGGGCGTTACCATCGACAAGGCCGAAGTGACAAGGCTCCTGGGCGAAGAACCCGAATTTGCCATGGCCGAAAGCCGTTACTCCAAGTCTCACGAAGTGGCCAAGGCCGTTATCGAATCCAGCCGCACCAAGAAGACACTCTCCGACAAGATCGATGCCGTTCTCTTGAACCGCTGGGCAGCTCTCCCCATATTCCTGGTCATCATGTATCTGGTGTTCTGGATTGCAGTCACCATCGGTTCTGCATTCATTGATTTCTTTGACGTATTGTTTGGTGCGATTTTCGTGGACGGCCTTGGCTACGTGCTCACGGACGTTTTCCATGCACCGGGCTTTGTGTCTGCCATTCTCGCCGACGGTATCGGTGCCGGTATCCAGACGGTTTCAACCTTTATCCCGGTCATCTTCTTCATGTTCCTGTGCCTTTCTTTCTTGGAAGACTCGGGTTACATGGCCCGCGCGGCTTTCGTCGCCGACCGCTTTATGCGTTTCCTCGGGCTTCCGGGCCGTGCTTTTGTGCCGATGATGGTGGGCTTTGGTTGTGGCGTGCCGGGCATTATGGGCTCTCGCGTGCTGGAATCCAAGCGTGAACGCTTCCTCACCATTTTCTTGGTGCCGTTCATGAGCTGCGGCGCTCGCCTTCCGGTGTATGCGCTGTTTGCGGCGGCATTCTTCGGCAAGATGGCGGGCACGGTGGTGTTCCTGCTCTACCTCGCCGGTGTGCTGTTCGCCATTGCCTACGGTCTGTTCTTGAAGAAGTCCCTGTTCCAAGGTCAAGCCTCCAACTTTGTGATGGAACTTCCGCCCTATCACCTGCCCAAGTTCAAGTCCCTGATGATCCACTGCTGGCAGCGCCTGCGCGACTACATCTGGCGCGCCGGTAAGGTGATTACCATTGCCGTTGCCGTGCTCGGGTTCCTGAACAGCTTCGGCATCGTTGAAAAGATGTATGTCGATGTGAACGGAACCGAAACCGAAATCGTCAAGTCCGAAGAAGGCTACCAGATGGTTAAGGAAAACGAAGAAGGCGAAGCTGAAAATGTTGCTCTCCCTGAAGGTTTCGTAGTTGACGAATCCAAGATTTCTACCGCTAATGAATTTACCGCCGGTAACGGCGACTCCGAAAACAGCTTGCTTTCTGTAATCGGTAAGGCCATTACTCCGGTGTTCGAACCATTCGGCGTCGAGAAGGAAAACTGGCCCGCGTCCGTTTCTCTGTTCACAGGACTCTTGGCCAAGGAAGCCGTTATCGGTACCATGAACTCGCTGTATTCCATGGTGGGGGAAAATAATTCGGAATCCGGAATTCAGAATTCGGAATCGAATGAAAATGACAAGGTCGCAAAGTTGGAAGGGGAAAGCCTTCCCCTCGCTCCTGCCACTGACGCGGCATCCGCTGCCCCTTCTAGCGGGGACACCCCGCAACGCCCCGAAGCAAGCGAAGAATCTGAAAATGTCATTGCGAGAAGCGACAGCGCCGAAGCAATCTTCAGTCCTGATTCCTCCATTGCTGCCGCCGCGGATTCCGCTGCACTCGCATCGAACGTCATTCCGGCCACCGAGCCGGAATCTGGCACGAGCGAAGCCGCACCCGCAGAAGCCGCTCCTGCCGAGGCTCCCGCAGAAGAAACCGTCGCGGAACCTGCAGAAGAAGAAAAGCCCCTTATCGCGGGCATTGACGAATGCCCCGCCGAAGAAGAGGAAGAAGGTGGTGCTCCCGACATGAAGGGCGCCCTGCTGGAGGCCCTCGGTTCCATTCCCGCCAACCTCGCCGAAGTGTTCGGCTCTCTCGTAGATCCGCTGGGAACCTCCGGAGAATTGGAAGGCCAGGAAGCCGCCGAACTTAAGAAAGAAACCTTGGATAAGATTACCGACGCCAAGGTGCTGACCTGCGAAGAATTCGCAGCCATTGAAACCTTCGGCGAAGAAGAAGAGGACGAAAAGACCCGGGTCGCCGTGTTCGAAAAACTGGCTGCCGCAGGCCTCGAACTCTCCGAAGACGAAATGGGAGCTCTCGAAGAAGGCGACCTTTCCGAAACCGCCGACATCTATGCCAACCTCCGCTCTTACTTCCACAATCCGGACAAGGACGGAAACCCGGTGGACGGTTTCAACTGGCAGGTGTTCGCATTCCTGATCTTCATCTTGCTCTACGTGCCGTGCCTTGCCGCCATGGGTGTCGTTGCCCGTGAGATCGGCCTCGGCCTCGCTATCCTCATGGCAACGGTGCAGACCCTCCTTGCCTGGGCTGTGGCAGTTCTTCTTTACCAGGTGCCCGTCGGCGGAAACACGACATGGATTGTCGCCGCCATCGTAGTACTGGTGGGTACGGGAATCTTCCTCAAGCTCTTCGGCATCAAGGCTAACAAAGAAAAGCGCTTCGAAGACTAACCTTTAGAGTCAAGAACCATAGGGCTGGTAGGCCCGAAACCTGCCAGCCCTTTATTAAAAAGTTTGAGTTAGACAAGTCTAATTAAGATTCTCGCCTGCACGAGAATGACGAAGTTTAAACATATTGGCACGCATTTTGCTTTACTACGCACGAAATAGCGTTTGCCTACCGCTTTTGTGACATGAACTGTAAAACAGTGGACGGAGTGTTACAAAAACGACAAAAAATCCGTCAAAGGAGATAAAAATGAAAAACCGTTTAACGTCCCACCTCTTGTCCGGCCTTGCTGCCGCAGCATTCTTTGCGATGCCGGCACTTGCACAGGACGCAGCACCCGCGACAACAGAAGCCGCCGCTCCTGCTACTGAGCAGCCCGCTACAGAAGAAGCGAAGCCCGCAGTAGAAGAAGCTCAGCCTGCAGCTGAACAGCCGAAGGCCGAAGAATCCGTCGCCGCTGAACAGACGGAAGCACCGGCTGCCGCCCAGGAACAGCCTGCCGAGCAGACCGCAGCGGCACAGCCCGCCGAAGAAGCCAAGCCCGAAGAGGCCAAGCCCGAAGAGGCCGCAGCCCCTACCGAGAACACCAATCCCGGCGAAGTGGCTAATGCTGCCGGAAACGCCCTCGACATGCTCAAAGCCAGCATGAACGAAGGTACTTCCGAAGCCCAGATGCAAGTCAAGTACAATGGCGAAGTGGAATTCGACGCCTACACGGGCAATGTCTGGGTAGAAGACGACCTGAACCACAGCTACGCCTCTACCTTTGACCTGAACTTTGAAATTCAGTTCAACGAAAAGTGGTCTGCTTTCGTAGGCCTCGAAGCTGACGACGAAACTACGGATCCTCCCGCCATGTACAATGGAGCCTACATCCAGTACCAGCCCGCAGAATTCTTTGCCGTCAAGGCCGGTGACCTGACATACTCCGAAGGCGCATTTGTGGCCTACTACGACTATGACGATCCAGCCGACAACGCCGCCGGCATGAAGGAACACGATATCCGCGGTCTTGAAATCGACCTGGCCGGATTCGTGCTCGGTTTCGGTTTCGGTCGTGGCGACAACGACTGGGCCGACAACGAAGGTGCCAAGGTCTACGATGTGCATGCCGCCTACGAATTCGACTATGCCGGTCAACACCTGCGTCCGTATGTGGACTACAAGAGCTTCCAGACTACACAGCATAACGAACTCCACGCCGGTATCGAAGCGGGCCTCTCTCTCGGTGGCTTTGGCTTCCGCGCTGTCTACGGTTTCCACGGCGACTACCTGATGGATGACGGTGACGTAGCCAAGGGACAGGACTGGACCTCTACCGCCCACACCTTCCTAGCCGAACCTTCCTTTGAACTGGGCATGTTCGAAATCAAGACCACGGCCTTCTACGCCCTCATCGACAGGGGCGATGCCGTCGAAGACGCCAGCGATCTCGACAACGGCGAAATTCCCGAATACTTCTTCGCCTACGCCGAGCCTGCCCTCAAGCTTGCCGAGTTCATCAAGTTGGGCATCCCTGTAGAATACCACACCCACACGCTGGATGACGACGACGAGACCGCCGCAACCTTCGACGTGGGCGGACGCGTTTACATCACGCCGGTGGAGAACCTGGAAATCACCGCCTTCGGCATGGTGGACGTGCCCATCCAGGACAACGAAGACGACAACGCGCTGCGCTTCGGTGTGGAAACCGTGTTCAGCTTCTAGTTCACAAACTCAGATTTTTCCAAAAACCAAGGGACCGCGGCAATCGCTGCGGTTCTTTTTGCATAACAAAAAAAAACTTCCTTATAAAAAAAACTGATAACTCCGCATAAGAATTTAGTATTGGACAACGTAAAAAACCGCTTCTATATTTTGCGCAACAAAAACGGTTCAAAATATGGCAAGAGTAAAATTTATCGAATCTGTTGATGAAGCTCAGGGCAAGGCCAAGGAAGCCTACGAAAAGCTGATCTCTACCGGCAAGATTACCAACATGAAGCGTGCGCTGCTGCAGGACTACGCAACGTTTGACGCCTTCATGGGATGGTACACCAGCTGGGCCCGCCTCGTAGAAATCATCGGCCAGCGTGCCGCCACGGTCTACGCCCACGCCGTTTCTACAACCAACAGCTGTCAGCTCTGCTCGTTGTTCTTCATCAGCGACCTGAAGGCCCTCGGCATCGACCCCAACGGCTTTGAATACGAGAAGAACGAAGAAATCCTCGTGAAGCTCGCAAGGCAAATCGTGAAGGACCCCACCGCCGTTCCGGACAGCTACTTCGAGGAACTGCGCAAGTTCTACAACGATTCCGAGATTGTGGCCATCGTGGGCTTTGCGGCCCAGATGATCGCCACCAACAACTTCAACTCGGTGCTGAAAATCGACGTGGACCAGCGTCTTCTCCCCATCGTAGGCGAATTCAAGCCCGCCACCTGGAGAAAAGACATCAAATAAGTTTGTACTCTCCGTACAAGCTGGCGCTCCCGGGAGATTCGAAGTCCTTTTTCGGGAGCGCCTTTTTTCTTTTTGCGTTATAGCAAAATTCTATAAAACACCATAAAAATATAATATTGGACGGGGTGAAAATCCCGTTCTATATTTGGCAGCACCAAAAGTTGTACGGAGATGCTGTGAAGATAGAACGGCTTAAAACGGATTTGCTGATTATAGGCGGCGGGACGGCCGGCTGTTATGCTGCTATTACTGCCGCGTCAAATGCCGCGGAAAATAAAGGCGCCGGCCTCAAGATACTCGTCGTCGAGAAGGCGAATATCAAGCGGAGCGGTTGTCTTGCCGCTGGCGTAAACGCCCTGAACGCCTACATTACCGAAGGCCGCACGCCCAGGGACTACGTGGAATATGCCAAGAAGGATGCCGACGGAATCGTCCGCGAGGATTTGCTCTATTCCATCTCCGAGAAGTTCAACGAAGTCACCGCGCATCTGGAAAAGTTGGGGCTTGTCATCTTGAAAGATAAAGATGGCAAATATGTGACGCGAGGAAATCGCAACATCAAGATCAACGGTGAAAACATTAAGCCGATTTTGGCCGATGCCGTCAAGAAGCTCCCCAATGTGACCGTGCTGAACCACGTGAATATTTTCGATTTTTCCGTTCACGACAACAGGATTGACGGGGCGTTCGGTTTCGGAATCGAGAACGATACTTTTTACGCCATCGAGGCGGGTGCGGTGATTATCGCGACGGGCGGTGCCGCCGGACTTTACCGCCCGAACAATCCGGGATTTTCGCGGCACAAGATGTGGTACCCGCCGT
>CAMHOW010000092.1 GCA_946186895.1 uncultured Fibrobacter sp. | reverse complement strand
GCAAATCGGCTCGTTGAACACCTCGAAAATCACGTTGTCATATTTGCCCCATTTTTCCGCCTGAATCCTGAAAAAGTCCTTCGCGTTCTCGACACTGTCCGCCGCCACATGGGAATGGAAGTCGATAATCACGTAGATATCGTTCTCTATCGCAGCCTCCACGGCCTCATCCAGCATGGCCTGGTAGAAATCGGGCTTTGTAAAATAGTGACCATCGGCCCACTCGCCCATGTCGTCTACCGCCATGGCGGCGCGGATCAGCTGGATATTCTGCCGTTCCACAAGCCCCGTAATGATATCCTTTTTCCAGTACCGCTGCTGATTTGCAGCACAACTCCAGAAAAGGCTCATGCCCTTCACCTGGACTTCGTTTCCGCTGGAACGGAAATGTTCACAGCTGCCGTAAATCCTGCCCTCGCCGGCATTGTTCGTGCCCGCCTGCAGCTGGCCGTACTGGCTCACGGGGCCAACACGCAAGGGAGCGATTTCGGCGTAGGCGGTGGAGAAAAGGCCCAGGGCAAATGTGCCCAGGGCTACCAGTTTGGGGAGGCGGAGTTTTAGCATAGAACCTCGCGAATATCTGTGTTACTGCAAAAACCGTTCTCGTTGTGAGAACTTTATAAGAACAAATATAAACTCACCGCGGCAGGACCGCATACCTCTCCCATAATAAATTTAAGTTTACAATTGATGAAAGTCGCTTTTCAGACTTTTATAACAGTTTCTTGTAATCCAAATTGGAATAATCGTACAAATGAAAAAAAATGCAGACAAGTTTATACAAAAAAAAAGACGTTTTTTTTGTCATCCTGAGTGGCACGCACTCTGCGTCATCCTGAGTGTCCTGTAAGGGGCCGAAGGATCCAGGCCCCAACGCCATACCATCCGAAGCAGGTTACAAGATTCAGGACTGGATTCTTCCCCTATCGCACTTCGTGCTCCAGGGTCAGAATGACGAGAGAAATGAAAAAGCCCGGCTAAACCGGGATTTTTTTGTGGATCCTATCAGCCCCCTTGGGGCTTCCAGGATGACAGTCTACTGCTAACGCACCATTACACGCATGTTCTTGACGGCGCTCCCGCTTGCCACCCGGACAATGTACACGCCCTTGTTCAGGTGCCTGAGCGATACCACGTGGTCTCCGGCAGAGTAACCCTGATAGCGTTCCTGCAAGTTACCCTGCATGTCGAACACCTGGACCTTGACTTCCGACGCCTTAGGCACGGTGACCGTCAGCTCGTTGTGGGCAAAAACCATGTTCACACTGCCCACCGTCGGGTAGAGTCCGTCGGGCTTGGCGCTAGAACTAGACTTAGCATCGGAACTGCTGGAGCTATCGTCCTCACTTGCGCTAGATTTCGGCTTGTCGGCAGAGCTAGAACTGGAGCTAGCGTCGTCATCGCGACTTGAACTGAGCGGTGCCGAAGTTGAACTCGAAGAGTTCGCGGCAATCTCTGTACTGCTACTAGAGGCCGGTTTCTCAGAACTACTGCTGGCTACAGGCGTTTCGCTGGAGCTGGAGACAACCGGCGTTTCACTAGAACTGGATTCAATCGGTTCTTCGCTAGAGCTAGAAACCACCGGCGTTTCGCTACTGCTGGACTCTTCTTCGCCACTGCTACTGGCGGGCAACGGCGTTGGCGTATAGGTGGCCGTGTAGGTGGCCTCGCCTGTCACCCTTGCAACAGAAGGACTCCAGCCCGCAAAGGTGTAGGTGTACTGCGCATCGCTTTCCCTGGTGGGGTTCGCAGGAGTTATGGCAGCCGCCAACGTGCCATAATCATAGTCATTAGACGCAATCTCCGAGCCATCCCAATCCACGAAGGTGATGGTGTACTGACGAACAACCTGAATAAATTCCGCAATCAATTGGATATTCTCATTCACAGTTTCCCCAGTGAAACTCCACTCAACAAATTCATAGGTATACTGTTCCGTTTCATCGAAGCTAATCTCTGGATTTTCCGCCGGAATCACTGACGATATCGGGGTTCCTTCTGCCACAGTTATTTGATACGGGATATTGCGAAGCCAACAATTTGTAGCAGGTGCCAAACGGCACTCATACGTCACCGTAAACATCTGCACGCTGCTGCTGGACTCTTCCGCACTGCTGCTGGACGCCTCGGAACTGCTGCTTTCCTCCGGTTCCTCGCTGGAACTAGACATTTCTTCGCTGCTGCTAGAATCCTCGGCACTGCTGCTGGACACCACAGGTTCTTCGCTGGAACTGGATTCTTCCTCGGAACTGCTAGACTCCTCCGCAGAACTGCTGCTTACCACAGCACTGCTAGAAGAACTGGTGATGGGCTTGCCGGCGAACCGAGCGATATAGGTAACCTCTCCAGTTACATCAGACAATTCAGGACTCCACCCCACAAAGGTATAGACAGTGGTCTCCGTAGAGGGCTTTGTCGGTTTTTCGGGCACTTCGATATCGGCAACAACCGTGCCATATTCGTACGTGCCTTCAAACAGCAAGGACTCGTCGTAGTTTACAAAGCGAACAAGGTACTCGCGCTTTGTGCCGGTATAGGTCGCCACATACTCTGCATCCTGGCTTACCTCTGCCATAGCAGGAGACCAGCCCTTAAATTCGTAGCTGTATTCGTCCGTAGATTCCTTGACGGGGGTTTCACCTCCATAAACAGGCGTTTCCCCACTTGAATAGGTTCCCTCGTAAAGAAGCGTGCCATCGTCATTACGCCAGGTAATCACAAACTTGTTGTCATCCACATACTGTGCCACATATTCTGCAGTTCCATCCACGTCAGACACCTCGGGATTCCAGCCCACAAACCTGCGGTTCGCCTTGGGTGGAGCCTCAGGCTGCACAATCGCAGACGACGCCGTTCCGTATGCGTATTCCGCAGATGCAATAGGCGAATCATCCTCATCCACAAAGGATACCGTGTACATTCTAGGCGAAGGAGTAAACGACGCCACGTAAGTTATACTCCCAGTCACATCGGAAACATCCCAGCCCGCAAAGGCAAACGTTTCGGCAACAGTGGGTTCCTTAGTAGGAGTCTCGTCCGGAAGTTCTATTGCCGAAGCAAGAGTTCCATATTCATACTCAACGGCTTCCTTCAGAACAGTACCGTCTTCGTCAACAAATTTCACGGCATACTTTCTCAGGGAACTGTCTAATTTCGCCTTATAGGTGACAGATCCGGTAACCGGAACCATTTCTACATCCCATTGTTCGTTCCAACGATAATCCCACTGGACAGTAGGGGCTTTCACAAATCGGGCATAGTTATCCTTTATATCCCAATAGAATTCGTCAGCAATGTCGGTTCCATATGCAAACCATTCACTTAGGACAGTAACATCGTCATAATTATTGAGATTCACCTTGTATTTAATATTGGCCATATAGACCCTGTCTCTAGTCACGGCATCCAAGCCGCCACACCAAGCACGTTCATACGTCTTTTTCACACATTCATATTCGTCATCATATTCTTCACAATCTTCGTATGTACCGCACCAATCCGGGTCATACCTAAATTCGCCAGTCTTTCCAGCAGTCACCTGGGTTTCTGTCGGGGCATCAGTTATGGTGGACCCGTATTCGTATGTATTGCGGTAGAGTTCGGTGCCATCGTCATTGATAAACACCACCTCATAACTTCTAGGTTGTGGCGTGAACTTGGCCGTATAGACAACGGGGCCTGTCACAGCAGCAAGGGGCTTATCCCAGCCATCCGCTTCATCCCACGTGTAGGTGAACTGTTCCGTTGGCCACTTCGTGGGTGTTTCGCCTTCATACACAGGAACTTCATTTTCTGCATATTCCGCCGAATACAGGATATTATCGTTCCCATCGACAAAGGTAACAGTATAGGTCCCTGCGGTAGAAGTATAGGTGGCGACAAACGTGAGCGCACCAGTCACGACACCATCATCAATAGACGGCGACCAGCCCGCAAAGGTATATTCCACATCACCCTCTGGTTCTCTAGAGGGGTCTTCAGGCTTTTCTATGTTACTGAACGGAGTTCCATATTCATAGTATATTTCATACTCACCATCTACGTAGATTGTTGACCCATCGTTGTCCACAAACCTCACAGGATAACTGCGAACATGGGATTCAAACATTGCCGTATAGGTTGCAGGTCCAAAGACCATCTCCAATCCTGGTTTCCACCCTATGAATTCATACTCATATTCATCCGTAGGGGCCTTCTCCGGCCAATATGAGCCTAACCATGAGCCGGCCTCATACTCGCCAGATTTCGGCAGCACGTTACCCTCGTCATCCAGGAAGGTAATAGTATAGGTGACCTTATCTACGCACTCAAAATTAGCGCTATACTCTCTATCACCCGTTACCGATGTTATACCATAGGATTGTCCACACATACCATATTCATCACAGGACCAATAGGACCAATCTGTAAATGCCCACTCTCTACAATCGTCATCCGGATCACGTGAAGGTGTAGGTCCATTATATTCAGGAGTTTCGCCATACTCATATTCATAATAGTGCCAATCATCTCCATCATAGAATTCAATACGATATGTTCTTGCAGTAGAAGCATACACCAATGTGTAATCCACATCTGCCGCAGCCGCCTCCAATTCCGGAGTCCAACTCACCACATACATGGTTTGCTCATCGCCCATGTTACTTGCGATTTGCCACAAGTCCTTGGAACCGCGATACATAGGAGTTTCCCCTTCCACAAACACGGCGCTATCCAATAGTGTCGTACCATCTTCGTCATAGAATCGGATGACATAACTGGGCTTGTTCAAGCACTTGACATTGTCAATTTCGATGGATTCGCCGTCATGATGCAGGTCCCAAATAAACTGGGTAGCACGGCTGCGTACCACATCAATGGACAAATCCATGTAATAGTTTTCAAATTCACTCCAGTAGAGCGTGGCGGTAGTCCATTCATCGCTGGCCTCCACCCATCTATGGAAGTGCTGGTCATCCACTCCGTACGGGCTTTCTATCCTAAATTTGTGCGCACCTCCCCGGTAGTCATACTGGATAGCACTGCACTGCGAAAGGTCCAGCGCGCCAGAGGCAGCAAGCGGAAGGCCTATACCAGCCCATTCGTCAATGTCATATTCAACGTGCAAGACATTGCCGCGCTCCACGTCTTCCACCACTTGCTGAGAAATCGTAGATTCGCCATACCGTTCACAATACCCTTTGTATTCATAAAGACAGACGCCATTGTCGCTATAGACATGCCAACTTGTACCCAAATTGCTTGCCACATCGCCATCTTCAAAGTCATCAATTACAAAGCCTTCCCCTTCTGCAATTTCCAAAACGGGGCTAGAGGGCACGGGAACAGGCACATACATCGCCATGTATGTCGTAGGTTCCGTTGCAGGTGCAAAATCCTTGTCCCAACCCACAAACTCATAAGAATAATCTACCGAAGGCTCCTTATAAGGAGTAACATACGAGGGGAGGCCGGGGACAGCGCCAGGCATGAAATAGTCATAATACAAGTCCGTAAGATCGTCATTTACAAATTTGACTTTGTACTTGTACACCGCCACAAAAACGGTCCTTTCGATTATGGGTTTCCAATCATCAAACTTCCAGTCAAATTCTGGAATGGGATCCCCTTCAAGAATCCAGCCCGCCAATTCGTAGTCATCCGACATGGTTGCCTTGGTCGCCACATCAAGATATGGCCGGCTATTCCCATAACAAGTTTCCGCAGAATCTAACTCGGTGCCGTCGTCATCCTTGTACACAACCATGTACTTTCTGCAACTTTCTGCCCAGACCGGCTTGTAGACCGTATTCTTGTAGACTTCATCAATACCGTCATTGTATTTATCATCAACATAATCCGCATCATAAGTCCATTCGTCATTATAATCCACATCGCCCCAGAACGCGAACGTGTACACGTTACTTACCGTAGACTCCCGTGTAGGCTTATCACCTTTGAATTCAGGAACGTCACCAGATTCGTATTCTCCAGTCTGCAAGACTTCAGAGCCATTCATAAAGGTAACGGTATATTTTCCGCTAGGTGCCGTATAGCTTGCAATGTAGGTCATGTTGCCCGTCACACGTTCCACATACGGTTTCCAGCCATCAAAAACATACCCGCCGGCCCTTGAAGGATCATCTGGAACGGTAATGCCACTGGAATTAGTGCCATAATCATAGGCATGTTCGCTAAGGATGGTGCCGTCGTAATCCGTAAACGTGACCGTGTACTGCCTAAGGGTAGAGTCAAACATGGGATAATAACTCATGCTTTCTGTTACAGGCAGGATTCCGGTCAGTTCGTATGTGCAAACGTAATCATAAGATTCGCTCCACTTAAGGCATTCGCCATTCTCATCGTCATAGTACCAACACTCAGTAACAAGAGTTTCTTCACAATTCTTTTTGCCCCACCCCTTGAAGGTATAGGTATAGCCCTCGGTTGCACCCCTAACCGGTGTGCTGCCCGTATATTCAGGCATGGCCCCGTATGGCAAGAATTGCGATTGACCACCATAACCATAAGGGTCTTCAAAGGAGATACTATAGGTGCGAAGGCTACTGTCCAAAACGGCAACGTAATCGGCATCGGCCGTCACCACGGCCAGCCTCGGTTCCCACCCCAAAATTTCATAATAATACTCATTGGTTGCAAAATCCCATGAATCAGGATATTCTGGATATTCACCCTCTAGGAATTCTCCGCTGTAAAGAAGGTCTTCCCCTTTGTAGAAGCTAATGATATGGGTCGGGGGATCTACACATTCCACATTGTCAATATAAAGGGAGCCGTCATAATCCGCCTTAAACTTCAGCATTCTAACACTGGACACTTCCAAATTGACACCAATACCCCATCCTTTCTGCCTCATTTTCCTTACGTCAATAAGAGCATGCCCCCAATCCTTACTCTGTTTCACGTAATACCGGTGCTGGTCCCATTCCGTCAAATCGCCCTGTTCATCCCCCACCATTTGCAAGGCCAGGTAATGGGAAATTCCCTTGTAATCGTAAGAGATGTATTTGCAGCCTTCCAACCCACCAACGGACACCTGTATTTCGGCACCATCGCCACAATCGTCGCAAACGTTGGTAGCGTTCTGCATCACGGCACCCTTGGTACCCGACATGCCAGCACCCTCAACAACAATGCCCGCCGTTTCCTGGTAACTCCCTTCGTGGTCAATGGTGCCTTCACCATACGAGTACACACCCACATCGGTCGCTATTCCGTTCCCGTCAAAGTCTGCAACCAGGTATGCCTGGGCGTCGTCAGCGTTGGCGGTGGTAAAAAGGCCAAGGGCAAAGGTGCCCAGGGCAAGGAGGTTGGGAAGGCGGAGTTTTAGCATAGAACCTCGCGATTGTCTGTGTTATAGCGAAAACCATCCTCATTGTGAGAATTCGGTAAGAACAAAATAACTTCATCAGGCTAAAACCGTACACCCCTCCCTTGAAGTAAATTAAAGTTTACAAAGTAAAAAGCCCTTTTTACCCCCTTTTGGGCGGTTTCTTGTAATCCATATTGGAATAGTTGCATAAGTGACGTGGCGCCATTTTTCTAGATTTGGCTACGCAAAAACTAGGTACAACCTCAGAAAAGGAAACATCATGGCAAATAAAGTCTATAACTTTAGCGCAGGCCCTTCTGTCCTGCCTGAACAAGCCCTCAAGGAAGCCTCGGCTGCCTGCATCGATTACGCAAACAGCGGTATCAGTATCCTTTCCATGAGTCACCGTTCAAAGCCCATCGAAAGCATGTTCGAAGAAACCGAACAGTTCCTCCGCGACCTCATGGGCATTCCTGAAAACTACGACATCGTGTTCCTGGGCGGCGGCTGCTCCCTGCTGTTCTGCATGCTCCCCATGAACTTCTTGGACCAAAACGCCACCGCCGACTACGCCCTGACCGGCGTGTGGGCCAACAAGGCCTGCAAAGAAGCCAAGCTGTTCGGTAACGTGAACGTGGCCTGCGACACCAAGTCCGAGACCTACAGCCGCATCGACAAGAACCTCAAGTTGAGCGACAACGCTACTTACCTGCACATCACCGCCAACAACACCATCTACGGTACGGAATGG
>CAMHOW010000091.1 GCA_946186895.1 uncultured Fibrobacter sp. | reverse complement strand
ACCGTTACCTGAGTAAAGCGGGTTATTGAGTGAGGGGAGAGTCTTAGGGAGGGGTTTGCCCCTCCCTAGTTGTTTAATATTATGCTTTATTTGAGTCCGGTTTTTCCGATGTGCTTTCGTCGTGTTCCTCGATTTTGGAGACCTTGGTGAACCAGTAGTCTTCGCTGTTGATGGAACTCATGTTATTCACGAGGGCATCGAGGTCGATGTTGCTTAAGTCATTGTTTTCGTTCGGCATATGCAGAATATATATAATTTGACAGAAATCTGCTTGAACCTCATTTATTATTTTTCCTGGCATGAGGAGTTTTGGTTGTATTTTGGTTCTCTTGATGGCATTTGTTGCCCATGCCCAGGAGATGGACACCACCTACGTCATTGATGAGCAGGGGCGGACCATTGGGCTTATCCATGAGAAGGGGACCATTCCGAAAATAGCACCTGTTGCGACGCCTGTTGCGGCTCCCGAACCGGCGGCACAATCGTCAGCACCGGTTAATGACGTGGACAGTGCCGCTTATTACCAGGACCTGATAAACCGCTATACCCTTTCCGGTGAGAAAAAACGCAGTACAGGAAACGGCATGATGATCGGTGGTAGTGTGGGTGTACTCCTTGGGGTGCTTCTGATGGTTCATGCGGAAGAGAGCACAGACCATTGCGGAAATAATGACTATGGCTGCAATGATGAAGAATTCTTGGAATTCTTTACGGGATATGGAGCTGCCATAGCAGGTGTTGTTGTGTTTGGTGTGGGTGTAACCCTCAAAATCGTGGGAGGCACAAAACTGCGCCGTGCCGCGCGTTATCGGGAATCCCTGAATCGCTACAATGTGAGAAAGCTCCAGACTTTGAAACTACAAGTAGAACCTATTATCAACGCCCGCAAGGGCGCGTTCGGTAGCAGGCTTTCCTTAAACTTCTAAAAAGGTATTATGAAATTTTTTCTTGCTGCTTTGCTTTGTTCTTTTGCAATTTCCTTGGCGCAGTTAATACCCCCGGGCATGGTTTTGCAACCATCGGAAAGCGCTGCCGATTCTAGTATGTATTCTGATGCGCCAGTTCCTTTTACCGATGAGTTCGCTCTCCAGAATGAGGAGAAAATCCAGGAAGGACAGTCGTTGAACTGGAATGGCCCTATCAATGAGGATAGCCTAAGGTATTATCAAGTGGAGACTTTCCGGTATAGTCAGGACGCTTCTCATAAGCATGCTGTTTCAAATGTGTTGAAACTTGTCGCTTTGGGTTTGGGGGTTGTCGGTATAGGAACCGTTGGTGCGGGCTATGTCATTGATGATGATGGAAAGACTCAGTTGTGTAACTTTGTGGGGTGGGGTTTTCTGGCCGGGTCGCTGGTGTCGTTGGGGTTTGCTATTGGCTTTGATGCCTCTGCCGATGGACTACACCTCAAAGCAGAATATTACAACCAAAAGATGATAGATTACCAGAGACGGCATTCTGTTTTAGGTCCTGGGTACTGAAAAATTTCTATCTTTGACGCCGGTGGATGGGCAAAAAAAGGATAAATATGCGATTAAATACCCTGGCCCTGTTCTTTTTGTCGTTCGTAGCCCTTGTTGGCTGCGGAGGGGACGAGTCTTCTTCTGTACAACCTGAATCTGGAGAGAATCCTGAACAGGATGGTCCGCAAGAGACTCCTGAGCCTTGCGCACCTGCTGAAGAAGGCTCTTACCGCTGGGTAGAAGAAGGTGTTATTTACCAGGTCTGTGAAAATGGGCTGTGGACAAAGGATTCTGTCAAGACGGTGGAACGCGGTTTTGATCCGTGCAAGTTCAATTTCGGAGCGGCCTGGCAGAGTTCTCACGAAGATTCTATTTATTATGCTGGCCTGGATTATGTCTCTGTTTGGCTGGGGGATAATTCCTACTATAATTTCTTTGAAAAGCGCATGGTAGATATGTGCCTGGATACGCGTGCAACGCCCATGATCTATGCGTATGTGATTGCTGAATTTGGCAAGGACATGGGAATGGAGGATTGCGATGTCGCCAAGTCCCGTGGAAAACAGTCTTTGTGCGTATACGGCGCAGATTTGATTCGCGAATATTTTGCAGATTCCATTTTGTACCGTTACCAGCAGTATGCGAAGGGGTTGGCTCTCCAGACCAGCTATATGGCGGCGAGGTCTGAAAAGTTTCAGTCCATTTGGCTGATTGAGCCGGATTTTTATCAGTATTCCCAGATGGCTTCGGACCAGAGTGCCGCCATCAAGGGCGAGGAGCAGTTAAATGGGGGCATTCCCGATTCTATGATGGGCGTGTATTTCAAACAGATTGTGGATACCATCAAGGCTTATTTGCCAGATGCAAAGATTGTTGCTGATATTTCTCCTTGGGTGTCGGATAAGGATCCCGAGGGACTTGAGAAATGGTTCTCTCATTTTGATATGTCCTTGGTGGATTATGTGAGTACCTCTGGAGGTCGCACTCAGGCTGATTTTGAAAGGATTAGGTATACCAACAAGTTGACTTGGAAAAAGCTTTATGATACCCTTAAAAAGCCCATTCTTGCCGATGCGGGCTATTCTGCAGGCGGGAACGGTACGGGGCATTCTGCCATTTGGGATGATATTGCTAATTTGGAAGCACGTGCCAAGGAAGGGGTTGTCGGTGTGATGCAGATGGATGCTGCTCTAGACTACCCGCTACGGGCAAGCTATATCCGTTCACGCTTGCAGGTAGACTATCCTTGGTGTAAGGAGTAAATTTATGAGTGTAATCGTTGTAGATTACAATGCCGGAAACTTGACTTCAGTGATGAACGCCCTTTCGTGCATAGGGGTGGACGCCAGGTCCAGTCGTGATGCCGACGAGATTTCGAAGGCTACCCGTCTGGTTTTTCCGGGAGTGGGGGCCGCGGCTTCTGCCATGGAAACCCTGACTCGTACAGGCATTGGGGATGCCATCAAGGCTGTGGTAAAGGCCGGGAATCCGGTACTTGGAATTTGCATCGGTTGCCAGATCATTTTGGAAGAAAGCGAAGAAGATGGTGGAGTCAAGACTTTGGGGATCATCCCCGGCAAGGCGGTGCGTTTCAAGGACGAACCGGGCCTGAAGATTCCCCACATGGGCTGGAACCAGGTGGACTTCACCCGTGAACACCCGATTATGAAGGGAATCCGGAGCGGTTGCGATTTCTACTATGTTCATTCCTATCACCCGCAAGTACCTGCGGAATACGCCTTCGCGGAGACTACCTATGGTAGCCAGACTTTCCAGGGCATGATTGGCAAGGACAACTTGGTGGCAACCCAGTTCCACCTGGAAAAGAGTGGCGACGTGGGCCTGAAAGTCCTGGAAAATTTCTGCAACTGGAACCCTTGAGGTGAGTATGGAAAAAGTTTATCGCTCCGGAATCGGTTTTGATGTTCATAAGCTGGTAGAAGGCCGCAAGTGCATTATCGGCGGTGTCAATATTCCCTATGAAAAGGGTCTCCTCGGCCATAGCGATGCCGACGTGTTGTTGCATGCCATCAGTGACGCTCTTTTGGGTGCTGCAGGTCTCGGCGACATCGGAACCTATTTCCCCGATACGGACCCGGCTTTCAAGGGTGCTGACAGTCTGGAACTGCTCCGCAAGGTTGGGGAAGAAGTCCGCAAGGCCGGTTTTGAA
The DNA here is from genome assembly GCA_946186895.1 of uncultured Fibrobacter sp. Lineage (GTDB taxonomy): Bacteria > Fibrobacterota > Fibrobacteria > Fibrobacterales > Fibrobacteraceae > Fibrobacter. The sequence goes on along the minus strand of CAMHOW010000091.1, from coordinate 4,872 downwards.
ATCGTGAACATCGACAGTATTGTGATGTGCGAACGGCCCAAGGTGAACCCTCACAAGGACCAGATGAAGGCGAACATCGCCCGAGTGCTTGGCCTGGACGTGAAACAGATTGGAATCAAGGGAACTACCACCGAAAAGCTGGGATTTACGGGTCGTGGCGAAGGAATTGCCAGCCAGGCAATAGCCATGGTTTACAGTTTGGTGTGATTTGGCTCAAATTTGCGGGTTTGTGCAGGATTGCACTTGCTTACAACAAAATATATATTTCGGTATATGAAACGACTGTCTAGTGTTGTTGGTTTTGCTTTTGCCTTGGGGGCTGTTGCTCCCTTGGTTGCAGAAGATTTACCCAGCCATATAGACGTGGTCGTTGTTTCCGCTTCAAGTTCCAGTTTGGAGAATGGCGGCAGTTCCAGTTCGGAGTCGCAGGTTGTGTCCAGTTCCGCTTCGGTAGCGCCTGCCAGTTCCGCTTCGGCGAAAAGCAGTTCCAGCGAAAAGCAGAGCAGCTCCAGCCGTAGCCTGGACGATTCGCCGCTGCTGCCGGTAATTTCTCACGATACGCTTGGGAATTCCTTGCCAGAGAATGGCGAGGCTTCGATGGCGCTTCCCCGTAGTGTTTCTGCCCCTGTCGCTCAGGGAGCGGATCGCTGGTTCGATTTGCAGGGGCGATTGCTGAAAGGCAAACCTACGGTTAAGGGAACCTATTATCACAATGGCAAGGCCGTTGTGGTAAAGTAAAAATGAATAATGGCGCAAGGCGTCAGGCGATACTTGCGTAGATTTAATCCAAGGAATTTTATAAATGACTTTGTTCAAAAAATCTGTTTTCGTTATCGCCTTACTGGGGGCTGTTCTTTGCTGGTCGGCTGACGACCCTAAGCCTTATGTAGAAGGCGATGCGTTGCCCAACGCTCTCAAGTTTTATCCGCCCCCGCCAGACACTAATTCTGCAGCATTTGCCTATGACATGGCGCAGTACAAGTGGGGAAAGTCTGTCCGGGTGACTGATACGGCTCGGGCAAATTTGGCCATCGCTCAGGCTGTGACGGACGATGCCGAGATGGCGAAAATGTTCAGCGAACCCTTTGGCATGGAAATCTCGGAAAAGAACACGCCCGCCATTATGAACGTGCTTAAGCGCGGGATATTCACCATGCGTCTTGTTTCCCGTGTTGCAAAGAAACATTACATGAGGGTGCGCCCCTACGCTCGTCTCAAGGAGCCGACCCTGATTCCGAGCGCCGAAGAAGGCCACCTGAATAACGGTTCGTACCCTTCGGGCCATACCGTTCGTGGCTGGGGCATGGCGCTCCTGCTTGCCGAAATCAATCCGGCGGCCCAAGACGCACTGCTAAAGTACGGCTACGAATGGGGACAGAGCCGTGTGATTGCGGGGTACCACTGGCAAAGTGATATTGAGGCCTCCAAGGCCGTGGTTACGGCAGTTTTTGCCCGCTTACATGCCGAAGAGGCGTTCCTTGCCGACATGAAAAAGGCCAGGGACGAATTCAAGAGGCTTTCGGCCAAGCAAAAGAAAAAGACGAAATGATTTGCCTTTTACAGAAATGGGATAGGCTGCTTGCGTATAAGCGTTCTCTAACCAAAAAATAAGGTTGTTCCCCTTTGACGATTCAAGGGGGATTTCTATTTTTGTGTATAGATTTAGAAACGAATGATTCTACGACGCAAATCCGGACTAGCTGAAAGGCAGCGACGATGACCCCGGTAAGCGGCGCCAATGAATAGGAAAACCCTATGACCTTAATGATTCTCAAGATGCTCGGATGCCTCGCGCTCCTCATGTTCGGCATGAAGACCATGAGCGAAGGCCTCCAGAAACTTACCGGTGGACACCTTCGTGCGTTTCTTGGCACTATGACCAAGCACCGGGCCGGCGGACTACTTACGGGAACCTTTATTACCGCCGCCGTGCAGTCTTCTACTGCCACTACCGTCATGACCGTCAGTTTCGTCAATGCTGGTCTGCTTACCCTTAAGCAGGCCATTTCTGTTATTATGGGGGCGAACATCGGTACCACGGCCACGGCCTGGATCATGTCCATCTTCGGATTCCAGTTCAACATGAGCAGTTTCGTGTGGCCCTTCTTTGCCCTGGGAATTATCCTCTCCTATGTGCGGAAAAGCAACGTCAAGAGTTTCGGCGAATTTGTTTTCGGATTTTCTTTCATGTTCCTGGGGCTTACCACCCTCCGCGAAAATGCGGTGGCCATGGACTTGTCCCACAACCAGGCGGTCATTGACTTTTTTGCGGCCAGCGGCAACTGGGGCATTCTGTCCACCCTGCTGTTCCTGCTTTTGGGAAGTGTCCTGACCATGTGCGTGCAGTCTTCTGCCGCCATTATGGCCATTACCCTCCTTCTTTGCAGCAGCGGGGTGCTTCCGATTTACCAGGGCATTGCCCTTGTGATGGGTGAAAATATCGGAACCACGGTGACTTCGAACCTGGCGGCCCTTTCGGCCAGCACCCAGGCTCGGCGTGCTGCCCTGGCCCACATGCTTTTCAACGTGTTCGGCGTGGTGTGGGTACTGATTGTTTTCCACCCCTTCGTGAACATGGTTTGCCATATCGTTGGCTTTGACCCGAACTTTGTCCCCCAGACCCAAGAAGAAATTGCCGAGGCCAGCGTGCGGGTGACTTACGCCCTGTCCGGATTCCATACGGCATTCAACCTCTGCAACGTGGCGATCCTCATCTGGTTCATCAAGCCCATGGAAAATATCATCTGCAAGATTATCCGTGAAAAGGAAGATGGCGAAGATTTCAGCATCAAGTTTATCAGTGCGGGACTCATGAGTACTGCCGAACTTTCCCTGTTCGAAGCCCGTAAAGAAATCAACCTGTTTGCCGAACGCACCCTGAAGATGTTCCGCTTTGTGCCGGACTTGCTCAAGATGAAGGACGAGGGAGAGTTCACGAAGTTGTTTGCCCGAATCGAGAAGTACGAGAACATCAGCGATAAGATGGAAATCGAGATTGCAGGTTACCTGAACAAGGTGAGTGAAGGTCGCCTGAGCCCGGAAAGTAAGCGGGTGCTGCAGTCCATGCTCAAGGAGATTTCTGAAATCGAGAGCATTGGCGATTCCATCTACAACATGTCCAGGGCTATACGGCACAAGTTCCAGAGTGCCGACGACTTTACCGAAGAGCAGTATAGCCGTATCGAAGGCATGATGAAGCTATGCGACAAGTCCATGGCCCAGATGGTGGATATCATCGAAGACGCTCCCCAGGCTGACGTGAAGTCCACCTTGATGATGGAATACGAAATCAACGACTACCGCAAGATGCTCAAGCAGCTGAACGTAGATGACATCAATGCTCAGCGCTACAGCTACCAGATGGGCGTACATTATATGGACGTGATTAACGACTGCGAAAAGCTGGGCGACTACGTGATCAACGTGGTGGAAGCCCACGTGAACCACAAGCTTTCGGGCTAGGCCGTCTTGGTCGACATTTTATAACTGTTTTTTCTCTTGTCATGCCCGCGAAAGCGGGCATCTCCTTGCTGAATTTGTATAATAGGCATATCATGCTTTTTGATGAAATTATAGACGACACCTACGAGGTGTCGGAATACCCCGCTCTTGCAGGCCTTACGCAGGAGTGGTCCGAAACAAGGCCCTTTGCGGGCCTGCGCGTGCTGGCGGCGACACCCGTGTTCCGGAATACGCTGGTGCAGTACCGTGCGCTATTGGCCGGCGGGGCGGAACTTTCTGTGGGCATTGCGGCCGGCTCTGATGCCGGCGCCGAGATGCCTTGCGATGTAGGCGTGGTAGACTTGTTGCGGGAATCGGGAATCCCGGTGCTTAACCTGAAAGATGTTTTGGAAGCGGAATCCCGCGGCCAGGGCTTTGACCTGATTCTGGATTGTGCAGGGCAGTTTTCTGCATGTCACCCCCGCTTTGGATTTGTGGAACTTACCCGAAGCGGTGTGCAGTTTTACGAGAACAGCGAAAAGCCTGTTTATGTGGCGGACAGTGGAATTGTTAAGCGTATCGAGACCAGCCTCGGGACCGGCGAGGGCTATGTGCGTGCTCTGGCCCAGCTCGGCTACGGAAGTGCGGATGCGGGTAGTGATGGTGCCACCTTTGCCGGAAAAAGTTTCGTGGTGTTCGGGAGCGGCAAGGTGGGGCAGGGAATCGTTCTGCAGCTCTTGCGGTTGTCCGCTATTATAACGGTAGTGACGGATACATCACGGGGGGCTAACCCCTTCTTGGAAGCAAATGATGTTCCGGTTACAGACTGTAGGGATGTTGATGCTGTGATTGCTCTTGTGCGGGATGCTGATTTTGTGGTGACGGCCACCGGCGTAAAGGGAGCCCTTGACCGGGTAGAACTGGCAGACGCTCTGAACAAATCCAACGCCGTACTTGCCAACATGGGCGTAGAAGACGAATATGGCCCGGGTGTACCGAATGATCGTGTGCTTGCCGAAAAGAAGCCACTGAACTTTATTCTAGAAGAGCCGACTCACCTCAAGTACATCGATGCGTCCTTGGCGCTCCACGCTGCTCTAGGCGAGTTGCTTTTACAAGAGGCTGCGCGCGAAGGCGCAAATAAAAATGCGGGCCCCATGGACCCGCCAACTGAATTGGAACAGCGTATTCTTTCGCTAACGATGGACTGTGGCCTCATCGGCGAGGAAGTCTGCGAGATGCTGGGCGGCTTGCCCAGCGATAATTAATCCTTTTCTTTTTCCAGCTTCTCGAAGAATTTCTTCGTTTCCCGTGCTACGATTCCGCTCAGGAGAATCAGTGCCACCAGGTTCGGGAAGGCCATAAGCCCGTTGAAAATGTCGGCGCTGGTCCACACGGCGCTTACCGTGAGGTAGGGGCCGATGAACACGG
>CAMHOW010000090.1 GCA_946186895.1 uncultured Fibrobacter sp. | reverse complement strand
ACAATGTCAAGGGTTGGGGCGTGAACTTCTTCGACATCAACGAGAAGGGCCACGCTACGGTTCACCCGCTCAAGGAAGGCGGTCCGGACATCGACCTGTACGACCTGGTGCAGGAACTTTCGCTCCGCGACGTATCCACTCCGATGCTGCTCCGCTTCCCGGATATCCTGGACAGCCGCATCGAGAAGATCAACGAGTGCTTCAACAAATCCCGCAAGGAATACGGTTTCAAGGGAAGCTACTACAGCATCTTCCCCATCAAGGTGAACCAGCAACGCGCCGTGCTCGAAGAAGTGGTACGCCATGGCAAAAAGTTCAACATCGGGCTCGAGGCCGGTTCCAAGCCGGAACTCCACGCGGTGCTTGCCAACATGGATAACCCCGACGCCCTGATCATCTGTAACGGCTACAAGGACGAAGACTTTATCGAGCTCGCCCTCCTTGCGCAGAAGATGGGCAAAAAGATTTTCATCGTCGTGGAGAAGATGAACGAACTCCATCTGGTGGTGGAACTTTCCCGCCGCATTGGTGTGCGCCCCAACATCGGCATACGCATCAAGCTGGCCAGTTCCGGCAGCGGCAAGTGGGAAGAATCCGGCGGATACCATAGCAAGTTCGGCCTCAACAGTTCCGAACTCCTGGAAGCGCTGGACTACATCAAGGAAGAGAAAATGGAAGACTGCATGAAGCTCATCCATTTCCACCTGGGTAGCCAGATTACGCATATCCGCAATATCAAGAACGGCCTTCGCGAAATTTCACAGTTCTACATCCAGATTCGCAAGATGGGCATGAACCTGGAATTCGTCGATGTGGGCGGCGGCCTCGGCGTGGATTACGACGGCACCCGCAGCACCAACGCGAGCTCCGTGAACTACTCCATCCAGGAATACGCGAACGACGTGGTGTACGCGCTTTACGAGGCCTGCGAAGAGGTGAACCTCCCCCACCCGAACATCATCGCCGAATCAGGCCGAGCCCTTTCGGCACACCATTCCATCCTGGTGTTCAACATTCTGGAAACGGCGAGCCAGGCCTTCTTTGACGACGAGGAACACGAGATTGGCGACGACGCTCCCGATGCGCTGAAGGACCTCTACGGAATCTACAAGGGACTTTCCCCCAAGAACCTGCTGGAAAGCTGGCACGATGCCATGCAGCTGAACGACGACGTGCTGAGCGGTTTCAAGGTGGGCGACTACGACCTGCCTACCCGCGCCATGAGCGAACGCCTGTTCTGGAGCATTGCCCGGGAGGTAAACCAGATTGCGTCCGAGCTGCGCCACCCGCCTTACGAACTGGCGGAACTTCCCCGCCTGCTGGCCGAAAAATACTTCGGCAATTTCAGCCTTTTCCAGAGCCTGCCCGACAGCTGGGCCATCGACCAGATTTTCCCGGTGATGCCAATCCAGCGCCTGGACGAGGAACCTACGGTAGAAACCACCATCCAAGATGTGACCTGCGACTCTGATGGTAAGATTGCCCTGTTCATCCGTGGCGGCGACGTAAGCCATACGCTTCCGCTCCACAAGCTCAAGAAGAACGAGCCCTACTACATCGCCGTCTACCTCGTAGGAGCCTACCAGGAAATCCTTGGCGACCTGCACAACCTCTTCGGCGATACCAACGCTGTACACGTGGTCTGTAACGACCAGGGCGGCTACGAAATCGAGAAGGTCATCGACGGCGAATCCGTGGAAGACGTTCTCGACTACGTGAACTTCAGCGACAAGGCCCTCGTGCGCACCATGGAAAACTGGGTGTCGCGCTCCGTGAAGGAAGGGAAGATCAGCCTGCAAGAAGGCAAGGAATTCCTGAACATCTACCGCAGCGGCCTGTACGGGTACACGTATCTGGAGTAATTCGGATTTCGGAGTTCGGATTTCGGAATTATTTGACTAGAAAAAAATTCCTAATTCATAATTCAAAAAAGATTCTTTCCTAATTTTTACTATAATTACGAAAGGGTATATGGTGTGTAAGGGATTCCGAGGCAAACTTCGGAGGTTGGGTAATGATGAAACACACCATTCTAGCAATCATTGCGTCTGTTGCATTTGCAGCAAGTTCTTTTGCTGTCGAAAAAGGTAAAGTCGACTTTATCGTAGGCATTGATGGCGATTTCAAGGCAGCCATGACAGCCGCCGCTGCAGCAAGCCCCACTGCAAACAACCGGTTTATCATTTTCTTCCCCGACGGAGAATACGACATCGGCTCTGCTACCGGAAACTCCAACCAGATGACCGAATTCAAGACCAGCTATGTTTCCTTTATCGGTCAGAGCGCCGAAAAGACCATCCTCTACAATAAGTCCATCGAAGAAGGCATCAGCATAACCGCCACCCTCTACCTCCACGGGAGCGGAATCTACATGCAGGACATGACAATCCTAAACAAGGCCATCTACGGAAACGAGGCAAACTGCGGCAGTGCCTGCCGGCACGTCACCATCATGCAACAGGGTGACAAGTTCATCTACAAGAACGTGAAGCTGCTCAGTGGACAAGACACCTACTACACCAAGATTAGTGGAGGCGTCGGACGTGCCTACTGGGACGGCGGCCATATCGAGGGAACCGTTGACTTTATCTGCGGAGACGGGGACATCTACTTTGACAAAACCGAACTGGTAATGCGACGCAAGGGCGGATACCTTACCGCCGCGGCCACCACCACCCAATGGGGCTACGTATTCAACGGAGCCGTAATCAGCACAAGTAATCCAAGCTTTAGCAATACTTTCTACCTGGGGCGTTCCTGGAAGACCGCCAAGACGGTATTCCTGAATTCCACCATGCTGAACTTGCCCAAGGCCGAAGGCTGGGGACCTGACATGAATTCTGGCCCACAGGTATTCGGCGAGTACAACAGCAAGGATGGGAACGGAAACGCCGTCAACACGAGCCAACGCAAAACGTACTTTAACGGAGGCAAGGACGCCTCAACCGCAACAACGCTCAAGACCGTCTGGAGTGAAAGCGATGCGAAGGACTACACCCTCACAAACGTCCTGAGCGGTTCCGACAGCTGGACTCCGGAAAAATATTCGGCCCAAGTCGAGGCCCCCATCGTCGCCCTAGACACGGCCACCAAAACCATCTCCTGGAATGCCGACGATGCGGCCCTATGCTGGGCCATATTCAAGAACGGGTACTTCGAAATCTTCACGACGGAAAACAAATACACATTCAACGCCCTTACAGACAAAGACGTCATCACCGTCCGTGCCGCCAACTCCATGGGGGGCCTCGGGCAAGCCGCCACGGCCGTTCCGAACGCACCCGCTTCGGCAAAGGACAGCACCGTTGCCAGCACAGACAGCTCTAGCACAACCAAGGACAGCACCACCGTCAAAAAGGAAAACAAGCCTTCTCAAAGCAACGACCCCGCACTGATCCCGACCATTTCAAAGTCTGGATTCCAGTACGATGCCAACACAAAGGCAAGGCTCTTTACGATTAACGGCAAGCTGCTCCGCGAATCTACGGGCATGTCCGTAAGCACTCACGGACTGAACCGTGGCATCTATCTTCTGCGAATTGAAAACGGGAACATCCGCAAGCAGCAGCTGATTCAGGTGCGCTAGCGCAAGAAGCCCAGGCGACCTTCACCGGTCTGCAAGAACTTGTCCATATAATTTTTAGCTGCCTGACAAGCCTCGGGCAGCGTTTTTCCAAGAGCCACGTTGGCAAGGATGGCCGATGAAAGGTGGCAACCCGTGCCATGCTTGTCGACACCCTGAAGACGGGGCGATGTAAACTTGAACTGCCCTTCGGCAGTCCAGAGGGTATCCACCGCTTCCTTGCCCTGGGAGTGCCCGCCCTTCAGAAGCAGAGCGAAGTCCTTGCCCAACGCGATTTCGTCACGGGATGCCGAAAGGCCAAACCCGAATAGGGCGAACTCATCCTGGTTAGGTGTAATCAGGTCCATCTGCTTCATGACAGGCACAAAGTCGTCCTGGTCCATGTTCCGCAAGAATCGGTAGCCCGCGCTGGCGCTGGCCACCGGGTCCCACAAGATAAAGGCGTCTGGAGATTTATCCCGAATGAACTCTACAATCCGCTTCAGGGTCTTCGCATGCTCCACCATGCCAATCTTGACGTACTTGAAAGTGTAGGACTTGAACAGGGTGGAAAGCTCCGCCTCGATACGGTCCCAGATGACCCAGCCCGGCGTTACGAACTCGTTTTCGTTCTGCTCCGTCATGGCGGTACAGACGGCCTCGCCATAGACCCCGAAATGGGCCATGGTCATCACGTCGGCGAGGATTCCCGCCCCAGCAGATCCATCAAAACCTGCAACCGTCAATGCCCTGGTCATCTTTTCCATACCATTTGTAAAATACATAAAAAATAAAGGCAAAACGGTTTTTTGCCAGCAAAATATCTACATTTCTAGTGTAATTTCTAAAGGAATTGAAAATGCCCCGTTTACGCGTTTTAGTTTTGATGGGCGGCCCCTCCACCGAGCACGATGTTTCCGTTGTCAGTGGAACTGGCGTGGTCCGTGCCATGGATCCCGAAAAATACAACATCCACCCCGTTTTGATCGACAAAGACGGCACCTGGCACTGGTCGGCAAGGGAACTTTCCCCCTACCAGAAGGACAACTTCTCCGTCAACTACTTCCGCTCCCTAGAAGGAACCGCTGCGGTCACCAAGAAGTCTCCGGCCCTTTCGGAACTGCCCTCTGCAGACATCGCCTTCCTGGCCCTCCACGGCAAATGGGGCGAAGATGGACATATCCAGGCCATGCTTGAAAACTGGGGTATTCCCTACACCGGTTGCGGCCTCTTGGCATCTGCCCTTGCCATGGACAAGATCAAGTCCAAAGAGATTTACAAGGCCAACGGAGTTCCCACTCCCCCTTACCGCGTGATTTTCAAGCACGACTTTAACGGCGATACCCTGGTTAGCATCTCTGACGAGCTCGGGTTCCCGCTGGTCATCAAGGACCCTCTGGGTGGCTCCAGCATCGGTATCGGCATTGCCAAGGACCTGGACGAGGCCGGCAAGATTGCCACCGACCTGTTCAAGGATTCCGACCGCCTGCTTTGCGAAAAGTTTATCGCCGGTGAAGAGGCCAGCTGCGGCTTTATTGAAGGTGAAAAGCCCCTGCCGCCTACCGAAATGCGCATGACCACCCGCGAGTACTTTGACTACGAAGCCAAGTACAACGGCGAATGCCAAGAGGTGACACCGGCCGAATTCAAACCCGAACTCACCGCCCGTATCCAGGAACTGGTGAAGAACGCCCACTACGCCTTGGGCGGTGCCGGCTACAGCCGTACCGACGTGCGTATCGACAAGGACGGAAACCTGTGGGCCATCGAGACCAACACCCTGCCTGGCATGACCCCCACGTCTCTGCTCCCGCAACAGGCAGCCTGCAACGGCATCACCTACTCCAGCCTCATTGACCTGATTATCGACAAGAGCTTGGTGATTAAGAGGTAGAAATTACTCGATAGATTCCGGCTCCCCGGATCGCTGTCCGGGGCAGGCTAAGGCCGGAATGACGTGATTGCGTCATGGCGGACTTGATCCGCCATCTAGGAGCTAGAAGCCTATGCTATACGATTTGTACGTAGATACTTCCCGGAAGGGACTTTCCATAGCCATCGCGGGTAGCGCCCTCGACGGCTGTGGTGACGCATTCTACAAGGAGATCGTAGACCCGGAAGCCCGCGGCGAAACCCTCAGCAAGAACCTGGACAACCTTCTGGAGCAGGGAGGCATTTCCCTTCAAGATATCAAGCAGGTCATGGTGACCCTCGGGCCGGGTTCCTTTAGCGGTCTCAGGACCGGTGTGGCCTTTTGCCAGGGAATCTGCTTCAGCGGAGCCCGTAAGCTTTACGGAGTGTCTACCCTAGAGGCCCTGGAATGCTTTTCCAAGGCTCCTGATACGGCCGTCATGGTAAAAGCCCGCAAAGACTACTGGTACCTGCGCCTGTGCGGACAGGAGTCCTTTGATTCTACAGACGATGTTCTCGCAAAACTCAGCGGAAGCTTGCCCAAGTTCGCCGTGATAGACGCCACCGCTCGCGACGATGCACGCCTAACGGAATTTTTCTCTGCCAATGGCGTTAAAACCGTTCTCGACGAGGGCAATCCCCTAAGTCTGTGGGCTAGGCTTTTCTTGAATCACGAACCCTCCCTGATTCAAGAAGCCAACTACATCCAGCCTTCCTATTTCGAGAAGGGACACTAGGCTATACGGGGTCTACCATGCCTATACGCCCCATGACCGAAGCGGACCTGCCAAGCGTTATAACCCTACAGAATACCCTCGGATTCCAGAAATGGAACGAGAAGCAGTTCCTCTCTGAACTTCGCGCAAGCTACGCCCTGTGCATGGTAGATGAAGAAGCGGGAACTTTTGCAGGCTATGCCATTTTCCACCTGATGGGGAGCGATTCCGAGCTCCTGACCATCGCCGTAGACCCGAAATTTCAGCGCAAAGGCATCGCCTCCTCGCTGTTACACGAAGGCCTCGACAAACTGAACCGAGAAAACGGCGACCACTGTTTTCTAGAAGTCCGCCAAGGGAATGACCATGCGCGCTCGCTCTACGAAAAACACGGGTTCCAAGCGTACAGCCAGCGAGAACGCTATTATGACGACGGGGAAACGGCTATATTGTACAAATGGTAGGCCGCCCTTAAGGAATTCAACATGCTACTAAAAAAAGACAAACGTATCAAGAAGGCATCAAAGAAAGTTTACGGGATTGCCATAGCCATTGTCGTGTTCGTGGTACTGTGTTTTTATCTGATCATGACCTGTAGCGGATCTTGGCTTGTGCAGCTGGATGACTTCAAGCATGTAAAATGGGTAGTGCTGCTAGATGGCCAGGGCCAAGACATGGAACGCAATGACCAGGCCGCAAAATTATTGCGGGAGCACAAGGCCGACTCTGTATTGATTCTTGGCCGCCGAATCGACCGGGACCATTACAATACGGACTACTATGCCGAAGACCTGATGAAGCAGGGAAATATCGACAGCAGCAAGGTCTTTTTAGCCAGGCACAACGACGCCTCCACCATCGAAGAAGCCTACACTATCATCCCCTGGCTTAAGAAAAGGAACGCCGACACGGTATTGCTGGTAACGGCCACCGCGGCCACCAAACGCGCCGCCAGGATATTCAACGCCCTGGCCGGCGGCAAGCCCCACTTTATCGCTACTGATGGCGTTTCTGATTACTTCGTACCTGACGCATGGTATTCTAACCGGGAATCTATGAAAATATGGGCTAAGGAATGGGGCGCCCTGCTGCTCTCCCATATTGACTTGTGGAATATAGACACCATCGGTGTAGCAGATTCGGTCTACCTGGCACCGATCCGTTCACTCTCCGAAGAGAGGAAGGTAGACTTCATCGACTTGCAGAAGATGCTTCCCAGCGTCAAGCGTAAGATTGATACGTTGAGTGCGCCGCAGAGCGCACCACAGGCGGCTGATAGCAGCAGTAATAACTAGGGAGGGGATTAGACGACAAGGGAGGGGTTAACCCCTCCCTAAGACTCTCCCCCACACTCAATAAACCGCTAAACTCAAATCAAAAGTTTTAGGCTATGCGGTTTATTTTCGTGGGCGCCTGACGGCGCAAAAAAAACTCCTCGTCGGGTGACGGGGAGTTTTCAATAAGATTTAGTTAAATCTTACTTGGTGATGACGCGGGCCATTTCGCAAACCTTGTTGCTGTAGCCCCATTCGTTATCGTACCAGGCGCAAACCTTCACGAAGGTCGGGTCGAGCTGGATGCCAGCCTTGACGTCGAAGATGGAAGTGCGAGCGTCGTTGCGGAAGTCGGTAGAGACGAGAGCTTCGTCGGTGTAACCGAGGATGCCCTTGAGTTCGCCTTCAGAAGCTTCCTTCATGGCCTTGCAGATTTCTTCGTAGGTAGCCGGCTTTTCGAGTTCGGCAGTGAGGTCGACGAAGGAAACGTCAGAGGTCGGAACGCGGAGGCTCATACCGGTGAGCTTACCGTTGAGCTGCGGGAGAACCTTACCCACGGCCTTGGCAGCACCAGTGGAAGAAGGAATGATGTTCTCGAGGATGCCGCGGCCACCGCGCCAGTCCTTCTTGGAAGGACCGTCAACAGTCTTCTGAGTAGCAGTTGCAGCGTGAACGGTGGTCATGAGGCCACGCTTGATGCCGAACTTGTCGTTCAGAACCTTGGACATAGGAGCCAAGCAGTTGGTGGTGCAGGAAGCGTTGGAGATGATGTCCTGGCCGGCGTAGGTCTGGTGGTTCACACCGTAAACGAACATCGGGGTAGCGTCCTTGGAAGGAGCGGACATGATGACCTTCTTGGCACCGGCCTTGATGTGGGCGCGGGCGAGTTCGTCGGTCAGGAAGAAGCCAGTGGATTCCACGACAACGTCAACACCGAGGGCACCCCAAGTGATGTTGGTCGGATCCTTTTCGGCGAACACCTGAATCTTGTTGCCATCGACGATGAGGAAGTTGCCTTCGAAAGACACGTCGTGCTTGAAAGCGCCGTGCACGGAGTCGTACTTCAGCATATAAGCGAGATAGTCAACGTCGAGGAGGTCGTTGATACCGACAACCTGAATGTCCTTGGAGAAGTTTTCCACAGCAGCGCGGAA
>CAMHOW010000089.1 GCA_946186895.1 uncultured Fibrobacter sp. | reverse complement strand
ATTGCCTGCAGGTTATAATAATGGTTTCAAATTGAATGAATTAGTGTTTAAAGAAGACGAATGGACTATTGAAAAAATACAAAATCGGACAAAAGATCTTGTTAAATTTTTCTTGGAAACCTTTGACTTCTAGTATTTATGATGTTAATTATAAAGATGTTGGCAAAGGATTCATCAGCATATAATAAACCTTTGAGTGTTCTATTCGCAGGATTGTCAAAATCCTGTTTTCGACAAATATGTAATTCTTCATCGGCTTAAAAAGATGTATCAACGCCATATTTTAGCTATTTGATAAAATACCTTTTTCTGCCATCCAAGGTCAAAATTTTTGACCTTGGACTTTTTTTGTGAAAAATAAGAATATGTCATTATTTGACGCGTTGTTTTTATATTTTATGTGGAAAAAGGTGCCGTAATAATTCCAAAAGGGGATGTGAATATGAAAATTGTATCATACAGGCCTAATGATGACCAATTCTGGATTGGATGTACCAAGGATGAAGCGGAGAAATTTTTTGTTCCATTGCTCGATGAACAGCGAAAGGCGTTCTTGCCGGAATTTTTTACTCGGATGCAGGATTATTGCTCTGATCGGTATAAAGAACTGGTCTGTAAAACAATGGGCGTTGATGAAATGTCCTTTATCTATTTCAATGTTTCTCGGGATTTAAAGAAGTGTTATTATTCAGTTCCGCATCATCCGTTCCATAATCTTTGGAATGGACATGGTCCGTTTGTGAGGTGTGATACTGTTGAAATTAAGGATTTGTCCGAATTAAAAGATATCAAACCGACTTACAAGGGCGTTTTACTGAGTTCATTATCGGAAAGCCAAATGTCTTGGATTCGTTAAAAATAAGCTTGCTTTTCCTCTCCCCATTTTTGTATATTACCCCCTGCACCAGAAAAGGTGGTATTGAAAGATCGCTATCCGCGCAGGCGGGGCGGTCTTTTTTTTACCCCCAAAGGAGGATAAGTGGCGAAAAAAGAGAAAAAGAAGGAATTAGACTTGGTAAAGCCAAGTTTTTCCCTGATAGATGAGAACCTGCTCAAGTCGCGGATATACACTATCCGCGGTGTCAAGGTGATGCTTGACGCGGACCTGGCGGAGATTTACGGGTATAGCACCAAGGCGTTCAATCAACAGGTCAAAAATAACATTGAGCGTTTCGCGGAGGATTTTCGGTTCCAATTGAGTGACGCGGAAATCTTACTTTTATCGAGGTCAAAATTTTTGACCTCGATACAGGTGAAAGGCGTAAAGGGAGGCCGCTCTTATAAACCGTATGCCTTTACCGAGCAGGGCATTTATATGCTCATGACTGTGTTGAAAGGCGATTTAGCGGTACAACAGAGCATGGCGCTCATCCGTCTTTTCAAACGGCTGAAGGATTATGCCGTTTCGGAGGGATTGCTGCTCAATGGTTCGGATATCCCCCCGCTGGCGTTGCAAACCACCCAGAACACAAGGGATATTGCCGATGTATCGGCCGATGTTAAGGTCCTCTCTGGCGAGGTGCATGAAATGCGTGGTGAGTTCAGTAGGATGAACATAGACCTCAAGAAGGTAATGGAAAATTTCGTGGATCCGAGCACCCACAGGCACTTTTTAATCCTGAACGGGCAGCGGCTAGATGCCGACATCGCCTACACGCAGATTTACGGCATGGCGAAGAAATCCATAACGATTATCGACGATTATATCGGCGTGAAGACTCTCGACCTGCTGCGTCAAATTGCAAAGGGCGTTTCTGTGACGATTTATAGCGACAACCGCAGTTTTGAAATCTTGA
Source organism: uncultured Fibrobacter sp. (assembly GCA_946186895.1). GTDB lineage: Bacteria > Fibrobacterota > Fibrobacteria > Fibrobacterales > Fibrobacteraceae > Fibrobacter. The sequence continues at coordinate 6,862 of CAMHOW010000089.1, read as the reverse complement.
CGGAACAGATGAAAAAGGATTTTCTTGCCGTGCGCCCTGATGTGAAACTTGTCATTAACAAGACAAAAGGCAAATTCCACGACCGTTATATCTTTTTGGACTACGGACTGAAAAGCGAGAAACTCTTCCACTGCGGAGCCTCAAGCAAGGATGCTGGTAACAAGATTACCACCATCATGCAGATTGAATACACGCAAGCATACCACGGCATTATGGAGATGCTGAGAAAAGAAGCAAACGCCGAAAACTGCGACAGCATGTCGCAGTTTTGAACAATAAACCCGAAAGTGCAACAGACCGTTGCACTTTTGCCTTGGCGATGTCCCTTTTCGAAAAAAAATCTCGAAAATCTCTTGACATCCACACATGGAAAGCTTATATTTGTAGTGCTCAAAAGAGCACGAAACGAACCGGGTGTGAGATTGCCGCGCTTCGCTCGCAATGACAAACTGTAATGCCCCGCTGTTTTATGCATGTCTGCGGGGAAAGGAGTGAAAGATGAATAAGCGTGTGTCGCCTATCGGCAAGGCTGACGGAACAACTTTTGAAAACCTTGCAGAACGGGTAAAAAACGTCCATAACGCGACAAGTTCCGTTGCCAAGGGTGCCGTAAACCAGCTGCTGACAATACGAAATTGGGCTATCGGCTGCTATATAGTCGAATATGAGCAAGAGGGGTGCGACCGAGCCAAGTACGGGGCTCGCCTATTGCAGAATTTGGCGGATAAGTTGTCCATCAAGGGACTTGATCGACAGTTGCTGAATGCATGCAGGATTTTTTATGTGAAGTACCCACAGATTTGTGAGACAGCGTCTCACAAATTGCAGAACATAGACTTTTTACCCAGAAAAATACCTTTTATAGAGAAAAAACTCAGGGGTCCAATTTGCGAGTCAGCGTCTCGCAAATTCGAAACACCACCAGAATTACTTGTCACCAGGCTTTCATTCTCGCACATTAAAGAAATAATGCCTATCGAAGATCCTGTTGAACGGTTCTTCTATGAACTTGAATGTATCAAAGGCACATGGAGCGTGAGGGAACTTCGCCGACAAATTGATACGAAGCTCTATTTCAGAAGTGGGGTTAGCAAAAAGCCGGAACTACTGTTGCAACGGGTGGAAAAAGGTGGTGCTGACGCGGTCTTGTCGGTTAAAGATGCGTATACTCTTGATTTTTTAGATCTGGATGCCAAGGATGCGTTCTCCGAAACCGAATTAGAACAGGCAATCATGAACCACTTGCAAGAGTTTCTATTGGAGATGGGCAAGGGGTTCTGTTTTGAGGCTCGTCAAAAACGCATTATCATAGACGATGAGTATTATTTTATCGATTTGGTGCTTTATAATCGTCTGCTACACTGCAATGTGATTGTTGAATTGAAGGTCGGTAAGTTCCGCATTGAGCACGCGGCTCAATTGAATGCCTACATCTCCTATTTCAAGGATTGCGAGATGGTGGACGGGGACAATCCCCCGATCGGGATTTTACTCTGTACGGAAAAGGGACCGAAAATGGTCCAGTATGTGTTAAACGGCATGGACGAGAAGCTGTTTGTCTCAACATACAAACTTCAACTTCCCGACAGGCAACAATTAGAAAACTTCTTGATTAAAGAAGTGCAGGAGATGGGATTGTAGCAAATTGTCGATTTTGACTCAGGCTCACGGAAAAGTATACAGAAAAGTACACAGAAAATCGATGTAATTTGTCAAATTGGCTCTGAAAAGTGCCCTAATTGATGAAAAAACGGCAAATGTCCAAGGAAATGTCGGAGAAAATGTCGGAGAAAATGTCGGAGAAAAGGAACGGGAAATTATTGAAATAATCGCATTGTCTCCGAGCATTTCGGCGAAAAACATAGCGCAAAAAATGGGAATGACTTCAAGACAGGTGGAACGGCTTTTGTCTCAGCTAAAAGCAAAGAGGTTGATTGAACGAGTTGGTCCTGACAAGGGCGGACATTGGAAAGTGAATAGTTAGCTGTCGAATGATTATCAAAAAAGCGTGTCGTAAAGGACACGCTTACATGGTGTTTTACAACCAACCCCTAGAATACGAACTGCTTGCCTGCGAACACTCCGAAGGACATCAAGTCGCCTTCGGTGATGCCGCCAAAGAATCCCGTGGGGTGGGCATAGGTGTACTTGCGGTTGCTGGTCCATTCGTCGATGGTTCCCTTGTACATGTTGTCGAATTCGATGGAGAAGTTGCCATACTTTCCGTTCTTGCCGAACCTAAGTCCGATCCACCATGCCGATACCATGCCAAAGTCGATCTTGTCGTCGGCGTTGTCGATATAGCCTAATTCGCCCAGTTCTTCGCGGTAGTCCTCGTAGTCTCCGCTGCCCTGGAATGCCTGGACACCGGCTGCCACGCCCAAGATAATGTACTTGCCCAGGTTGGCGTCGATACCCAACAGGATTCGTTCCTGGAGGTTCATGAAGTCGTAGGTTTGCCGGCCCTGGCTTGTTCTGAGCCATTCGTTATAGTCGTCGGAACCGTTGATGCTATAGGTCTTCTGTTTCTCACTGTTAGTGAAGGTGACTATGTCGTTGCAGTCCGCGTCATCGTCGCAGCTGAACTTGAGTGAGCCGCCGAACGCGCCCACGGCGGCGCTTACGAAGAAGACTCGGCCCAGTCGGTAGGTGGCGCTGAAGTTGCCGCCGCCGGCATCCATGTCCTTGATGTTGTCTGCATCTCCGTTGTGGGCCCAGAATCCAGAGACGGCCAGTTCCACTCCAGAGACGGCGCTATCCGAGGTGGCACGGTGCACCACAGGGGAGGGCAGGGCGGCTGCACCCATGGAATGTAAAGTGGGAGAACATGCTGTTATCGTTATGAGTATCAAGCCGATAGCGAAAAGTTGAAGAAGGTTTTTCATGTCGGTATCCCTGATAGTGATTTGTTTTACCGCAAATTAGAAAACTTTCGGGGGGCTGTTTTTAAGCCGGATTTTTTCTACCTTTTGGACACAAAATCCCTTTTTTACGACAAGGAGTCCAACATGGGTGGCTTTTGCGGAGTGGTTTCTAAAGAAGATTGCGTTAGCGACCTCTTTTTCGGGACCGACTACCATTCACATCTCGGAACGCATCGCGGCGGCATGGCGGTGCTGAAATCCAACGGAACTTTCCACCGCTCCATCCACAACATCCAGAACACTCCCTTCCGCAGCAAGTTTGAACACGACCTGCTTTCTTTTGCCGGAAACGTGGGCATTGGCGTCATTTCGGATACTGACCCGCAGCCGCTGGTCATGACCTCCAAGCTCGGTACGTTCGCCATCGTGACTGTCGGCTTGATTACGAATATTGAAGAGATCAAGAACGAACTCTTCAAGAACAACTGCATGCAGCTTCAGTATTCCACCACCAGTGGAATGGTAGGCCCCACCGAAGTGGTGTCCGCCCTGATTGCCACGCAGGATTCCATCGTCGATGGCCTCAAGTATGTCCACGAAAAAGTCAAGGGAAGCTGCTCCATCCTTTTGATGGACGAAAAGGGCAAGTTCTACGCCAGCCGCGACAAGTGGGGCCGCACGCCAATCGTGCTCGGCAAAAAGGAAGGCTCCATGATCGCCCTGCAAGAGAGCTGCGCCCTCCAGAACCTGGGCTACGAACACGTGCGCGACCTGGGCCCGGGCGAAGTGGTGGAACTCACACCCGATGGCGACACCACGCTGGTCAAGCCCGGCGACAAGATGGCCATCTGCTCCTTCCTCTGGGTCTATTACGGTTACCCAGCCTCTTGCTACGAAGGACGCAACGTGGAAATGACCCGCTACCGCTGCGGTTCCGCCCTTGCAAAGCGTACTCCCACCGAAGCCGACGCCGCCTGCGGTATTCCTGACTCCGGTACGTCTCACGCCCTCGGTTACGCTCACGAGGCCGGCATCAAGTTTGCCCGCCCCTTCGTCAAGTACACGCCGACCTGGGCCCGCTCCTTTATGCCGCAAGACCAGAAGCAGCGTGAGCGCGTGGCTTCCATGAAACTCATCCCCATTCCGGGACTCATCAAGGACCGCCGCCTGGTGTTCTGCGACGACTCCATCGTCCGTGGCACGCAGCTCGGTAAGCAGGCCCAGAAGCTTTATTCTCTGGGCTGTAAAGAAACCCACATGCGTATCGCCTGCCCGCCTCTCGTGTTCCCCTGCAAGTTCATCAACTTCTCTCGCAGCAAGAACGAGTACGACCTGATTACCCGCCGCTACATCCGCGACCAGGAAGGCGAGAGTCCCGATTTGGACAAATACACCGATCCCGATGGCGAAGCCTACAAGGGAATGGTGGAATACATCCGCCAGAAGCTGAACCTGACCACCCTTGCGTTCCAGCGCATCGATGACCTGATTCATGCTATCGGTCTGCCTGCCGAACAGCTCTGCACCTTCTGCTGGACCGGTAAGGACTACGCGGAAACTGGCGACTGCTATCACTGCCCCTGCGAAGGCGGTGAATGCGCCTGCCACTCTAAGAAGTAGCCTATAATACAAAGGGGGAAGAATCCCCCTCTCTGCATCCACGTCGTCATGGCGGGTAAGCCTGCCCCGAACTTGATTCGGGGACCCGCCATCTAGTCGTGTATTCCGCCACCCCTTCGCCTAGGGGCCCTGCCCCTAAGACCCCGAAATCTCTTTAGCCTTCGCCTCGATTTCGGCGATGGCTTTTTTGCGTCCTTCGGCAGTATCTGCGTTATTCAGCACGATGTTCACGAACACGGAGCCCGCCACCACGGCGTACACGTGCTTGCTGAGCACCTTGGACTGTTCGCCGTTACGGATACCGAAGCCGCCGAGTACCTTGGCGCCACCCTTACCGACAGTATCGATAAAGTCGAGCGTCGCCTGGTCAATGGTCGTTTCGCTACCGGTGGTACCTGCGCGGAGAGCGGCATAGATGTACTTGAAACCCTTGGAGGCCATCGTTTCGAGGCGTTCCTTGGTCATACTCGGAGCCGCGACCGGGATGTTTTCGAGGCCATGCTTCTTGCAAGCTTCGGTGAGGCCTTCGTCGCCGTCGAACGGCAAGTCCGGAATGATGCAAGCGGAAACGCCCACGTCCTTGCACATCTTCACGAAGTTTTCGACGCCTGGCGTAAAAGCCAGGGAACCGTAGGTCATGATGTAGATAGGCGTTTCGGGGTGACGTTCGTGAATCTTCTTCACGATTTCAAGACCCTGCTTGGTGGAATAGCCCTTGTCGAGAGCGATGGTCGATGCCGTCTGAATCGCCGGACCGTCGGCACTCGGGTCACTGAAGGCGAGCTGGATTTCAAGGATGTTGGCGCCACCCTTCACAAGAGCGTCGGCGATGGCGATAGAAGTTTCTGCGTCCGGAAACCCGGCAATGAGATGAGACATTAAGTTCATAGTGGTAATTCTCTTTATAAAGTTCAACTACGTCATGGCGGACTTGATCCGCCATCTAGATTCCGGCTCGGTGGCCGGAATGACGTCTTTTATTTGTTCATTATCTCCGCATCGTGGATGTCGACCTTGTTTTCGAGGCGAACAAGTTCCGCCTTCAGGAATTCCTTCCACTTTTCGGGGCGGAACACCGGGCTCGTGATAAAGATGTCCTTGTCACCGCGGCCGCTCATGTTGATGATAAGCGCCTTGTCCTTCGGGAGTTCCTTCGCAATCTTCATGGCGGCGGCACCCGCGTGGGCACTTTCCAGGGCGAAGAGGATTCCTTCGTTACGGGCGAAGAACTTGACCGCTTCAAGAGCTTCCTTGTCGAGGATGGCGGTAAATTCCACGCGGCCCGATTCGCCGAGGGCGGCAAGCTGCGGGCCGATTCCCATGTAGTCAAGGCCAGCCGAAATGGAGCGGGTCGGCATGGACTGACCGTCTTCATCAATGAGGAAACGGCTCTTGTAACCCTGCACAATACCTTCGCGGCTCGCGTTACCTGTCATGCGGGCGGCGTTTTCGCCCACATTCGGTCCGATACCGCCTGCTTCGGCACCGATCAGGCGCACATTCTTGTCTTCGATAAACGGGGTGAACACGCCGATGGAATTGCTTCCGCCACCCACGCAGGCCACAACCGCTGCGATGTCGATGTGGCGTTCTGCAGCCTGGCGCTTGACCTCTTCGCCGATGATGGACTGGAACGTGCGAACGATATCCGGGAAGGGAGCCGGACCGAGAGCGGAACCCAGCACGTAGTGAGTGTTCTTGAAATTCGTGGCCCAGTCGCGCATGGCTTCGTTCACGGCATCCTTCAGGGTGCGGCTACCGCTGGTGACCGGCACCACCTTCGCGCCGTACATTTCCATGGTGGCCACGTTGGGCTGCTGACGTCGGACGTCCACTTCACCCATGTACACCACGCATTCAAGGCCAAGCTTGGCGCAAGCGGCTGCAGTGGCGAGCCCGTGCTGACCGGCGCCCGTTTCCGCAATGATGCGGGTCTTGCCCATCTTCTTTGCAAGGAGGCACTGGCCGATGGCGTTGTTAATCTTGTGGGCGCCCGTGTTGGCGAGACCTTCCAGCTTGATGTAGATCTGAGCGCCACCCAACAGTTCCGTTGCCGTCGGAGCGTAATACAGCGGCGTTTCGCGGCCAATGTAGTCGCGCTGGATGATATGGAGCTCTTCAAGGAATTCCGGATCATGGATGTACTTGTTGAAGGCCGCTTCCAGGTCGTCGAGCGGACGGCGGATGATTTCGGCAACGTACTTGCCGCCGAACTTGTCAAAGAAACCGTTGTTTGAAGAAGTAGTCATATTGGGTTTTGGGGTTTAGGTTTAAATTCTCGGGGTAAAAATTAAAGGCCTTCGGGAGTCCGAAAGCCTTTTACAAACACTTGATGAAATCAGCAAAACGGACTCTATTTAGTAGAGCCCCACCACCAG
>CAMHOW010000088.1 GCA_946186895.1 uncultured Fibrobacter sp. | reverse complement strand
CAGAAGTCCCGCCCTGCGTCAAGGTTGGCACCCACGAAGCCCACTGCTTCAAGATTTAATTTTCTATCTTTACAGCCGTAAATTTTAAACGTGATTCAATCACAGGATTATCGATATGGCAATGCAAGATATGAACGACCAGGTGCAAGCGCGCCTCGCTAAGCTCGAAAAGTTCAAGGAAATGGGTGTGGAGGCTTATCCGCACAAGTTCAACCGCACGCATGATTCCAAGGTTTTGAAAGAAAATAAGGCTGCCCTGATGGCCTCTGGCGAAGAAATCGCTTTCGCCGGCCGTGTAGTTCGCTTCAACCGCAAGGGCAAAATGTGCTTTATGCACCTCAAGGACCGTTACGGTCGCTTGCAGGTGGTGGTGGCCCGTGACGAAGTGGGCGAAGAAAACTATGAAGTCGTGAAGATGACCGACCTGGGTGACTTTATCGGCGTGAACGGTTCCATGTTCGAAACCCAGACAGGCGAATACTCAGTACACGTGAAGAAGGTGACCATGCTTTCGAAGGCCGTGCGTCCCCTTCCGGTGGCCAAGGAAAAGGTCGACGAAAACGGCAACAAGGTGGTGTTCAACGAATTTGCCGACGTGGATACCCGTTACCGCCAGCGTTATATCGACATGGCCTTGAACGACGACGTGAAGGAAGTCTTCATCAAGCGTTTCAAGATTATGCAGGCCATCCGCGAATACCTGATTGAAAAGGGATTCATCGAAGTCGAAACCCCGACGCTCCAGCCGATTTACGGTGGCGCAAACGCCCGTCCGTTCACCACGCACCACAATGCTTGCGACATGACGCTCTACCTGCGCGTGGCTCCGGAACTTTACCTGAAGCGCTGCATCGTGGGCGGCATGGAAAAGGTTTTCGAATTCTCCAAGAACTTCCGTAACGAAGGTATGGACCGTACCCATAGCCCGGAATTCACCGGCCTCGAATTCTACGAAGCCTACGCCGACTACAACGATATGATGGTGCACTTCGAAAACATTTACGAACGCGCCTGTATCGCCGCTAACGGCACCACCAAGATTGAATACCAGGGGAAGGTTATCGACTTCAAGGCCCCGTGGCCGCGCTACAGCATGATCGAAGCCATCGAAAAGTTCGGCGGTCTTAAGGTCAATGAAATGAGCGACGACGAAATCAAGGCGAAGATGGAAGAACTGGGCGGACACCTGGACGGCGAATTCAGCCGCGGCCGCGGTATCCTCGAACTGTTCGAGCTCACCGTGGAAGACAAGCTCATCCAGCCGACGTTCATCAAGGACATGCCGACCGAAAGCACCCCGCTCTGCAAGAAGCACCGCACCATCGAAGGGCTCATCGAACAGTTCGAGCCCTACGCTAACGGATGGGAGCTGGGCAACGCCTATACCGAACTTAACGACCCCATCCGTCAGCGTGAGCTCCTGGAAGACCAGGTGCGCCGCGGCCGCGGTGGCGAAGGTGAAACCCACCCCATGGACGAGAACTTCATGCACGCCATTGAATCTGGCCTGCCGCCTACCGGTGGCGTTGGCTTCGGCATCGACCGTATGGTCATGCTGCTTACGAACCAGCAGACCATCCGCGACGTGCAGCTCTTCCCGCTCATGAAGCCGGAGACTTGCTAAACGATGCATAAGCTGGAATGGCTCATCGCTTGGCGTTACCTGGGGGCTCAGCGCAAGAGCCTCTTCGTTTCGCTTATCGGCATCTTCAGCATGCTGGGCGTTTCCATCGGCGTGTTTGCGCTGGTGGTGGCCCTGGCTGCGGTAAACGGCTTCGAAGAAGAGGTGACCGCCCAGATGATAGGGAAGGACGCCCACTTTGAGCTGATGGCCTACAACGGCGAATCCATTACGGCTTACGATAGCCTTATCAACGAAGTCAAGACACATGATTCTTCCGTGGTGGCAGCCTCTCCCTTTATCATCTACAAGGTGGGCATCAGCTCCAAGAAGGTGAACGACGGCATTGTCATCTACGGTATCGATCCCGAGACGGCCAAGAATGTCACCGACATCCACAAGTACATCAAGTGGGGCAGTTACTCCGTCGATAGTCTAGAAGACATGGGCGGAACCCTCCGTCCGGGCGTGATCCTCGGGTCGGGCCTGGCCAACCGCCTTCGTGTGGTGGTGGGTGACAAGCTGGTGCTCCAGACATTCCAGAGTCCCGACGAGATGATGACCTCGGGTGGCCCCAAGATGATGATGTGCGTGGTGAGTGGCATCTTTGAGACGGGCACCTACGAATACGACGGCAACCTGGCCTACGTAGGAATTCCCGAACTCCAGAAGCTCCTGGGCATGGGCGATGCCGTTACGGGTATTCAGTTCCGCATCCAGAATCACTGGCTTGCGGGGGAGACGGTGGAGCAGATTGCTAGTTGGCTTAGGTACCCATACTACGTTATCGACTGGAAGGCGAAAAACATCACGCTCCTCAAGTGGATGAACTACGAGAAGTTTATTGTGGCGGCGGTTATCTGCCTTATCATCTTGGTTGCGGCCTTCAACATTATCAGCTCCCTCATTATGGTGGTCATCGACAAGACCAAGGAAATCGGAATTCTCCGCAGTATGGGACTCAGCAAGGCCGGCATTATGCGCGTGTTCATGCTTATGGGTAGCTTTATCGGCGTAGGTGGCACCATCGTGGGCGGCACTATTGGCATTGTGCTTTGTAAGCTACAAGAGGCCTACCACTTTATCAAGCTTCCTGGCGATGTCTACGTGATTCCGTACTTCCCGATTTCGGTACACCTGCTTGATGCTGTTTTGATTTTTGTTATCGGCATTGCCCTCTGCGTTTTGGCTACGCTGCTCCCGGCATGGAAGGCTAGCCGCATGGACCCTGTAGGAGCGATTAGGCATGAGTAGTTTGTTACAGACTGTCGATCTCCGCCGCGTGTTCTCCGAGACAGGCGAAGAACTTGAGATTCTCAAGGGCGTGAACTTTGAGATGGAAGCGGGGGAGCTGGTGGCTCTTACTGGTTCTTCGGGTTCGGGCAAGTCCACCTTCCTGAACCTGGTGGGCATGCTAGATACGCCTACTTCCGGTGAAATCCTTTTCAAGGGCAAGCCCCTTTCCAAGTTCAACAGCCAGGAACGGGACATGTACCACCGTGTTCAGGTGGGTTTCGTTTTCCAGTTCCATCACCTGCTCAGTGAATTTACGGCCATCGAGAACGTTTGCGTGCCGGGCCGGATTCTCGGGACTTCCGAGAAGGAATGCCGTGAACGCGCCGCCATGCTTTTGGAAACGGTAGGTCTCAAGGATCGCCTAAAGCACCTGCCACGAGAACTCTCCGGTGGAGAACGCCAGCGTGTGGCTATCGCCCGTGCCCTCATGAACCACCCCGACCTTGTATTGGCCGACGAGCCCAGCGGCAACCTGGACGAGGCCAACTCCGCCATGCTCAACGAACTCATCGGCGAACTGAACGAAAAGTTCAATCAAGCCTTCCTCATCGTGACTCACGACGAAAAATTGGCCGGTTTTGCCAAGCGCAGGGTCGTTATGCACGGCGGAATCATTCAGTAGAAGCTCATTTTAATTTTTTCATTGTTAATTTTAAGCTATGTCTGAAAACAACGGTATCTTTTCTGCAAAGGCCAAGGCGGTGCTCCAGGCAGCCCGTATGGCGGCCCGCAATCTTGGAAGTGACAGTATTACGGTGGAGCACTTGCTCCTGGGCCTAGTCCGCGAGGATTCGGGATTTGCCTCTGAAACCCTGAAGGCTTTGAAGGTGAACCTGGCAGAGTTGGGGGAGACTGTCCAGCGGGCTCTTACCAACGACGGCGGCCTCATGACCATCGGCGGCGATAACCGCGGAGGCCTTTTGGCTTTTACCGCCCGTACCAAGGCGGTCATGTTTAATGCAGCAAAGATTGCCAAGGAAGAGGGAGACCAGTATATCGGCCCCGAGCATCTGATGCTCGCTATACTCCAGCAGTCCGATTCTCCGGCGGCGGCCACCCTCTCTACTTTCAACGTTACCTTTGAAAACTTTCAGCAGACCCTGGACTTGCTCAAGCGTGGCAGTGGCGAAGACCAGCCTGACGAGCCCATTTCTACGCCGAGACCGGGAGCCCCTCAGGGTAGGCCCGGCTCCAAGTCTAAGACGCCTATTCTAGACCATTTTGGTCGCGACCTAACAGCTTTGGCACGCCAAGGCAAGCTGGACCCCATTATCGGCCGCGAACAAGAAATCGAGCGCCTTATCCAGATCCTCTGCCGTCGCAAGAAGAACAACCCGGCCCTCATCGGGGAACCCGGCGTCGGCAAGACCGCCATTGTGGAAGGCCTTGCCCAGAAGATCGTTCAGAAGAAGATTCCGGAACTCCTCATGAACAAGCGTGTGGTGACTCTAGATGTGGCCGCCATGGTGGCGGGCACCAAGTACCGCGGGCAGTTCGAGGAACGTGTGAAGGGGCTCATCATGGAGCTCCAGCGTGTGGACAGCTCCGTCATCCTGTTTATTGACGAACTCCACACCATCGTTGGCGCAGGCGGCTCCGAAGGCAGCCTGGACGCCTCCAACATTTTCAAGCCGGCGCTAGCTCGTGGCGAACTCCAGTGTATCGGTGCAACCACAATCGATGAATACCGCAAGTACATCGAGAAGGATGCCGCCCTGGAACGCCGTTTCCAGACCATCGTGGTGAACCCGCCTAACGCCGAGGATTCCATCTTGATTCTGGACGGTCTCCGTGCCAAGTACGAGGCCCACCACAAGGTGCGTTACACTCCCGATGCCGTCCGTGCGGCGGTCCTCTTGGCGGAACGCTACATCAGCGAACGTTTCTTGCCCGACAAGGCCATCGACGTACTGGACGAGACCGGTGCAAGGGTTCGTCTTGATTCCATCTGCATCCCTCAAGACCTGAAGGACATGGAAGAGGAACTGGCGGAAACCAAGCGACAGCTAGACGACGCCGTGGCAAATCAGAATTTTGAAGCAGCTGCCGCCCTTAGGGACAAGACCGAAGAATTAGAAAAGCAGGTGATGGAACGTCGCGAAGCCCTTTCTGCCGACAGGGATTCCGAAGCTGTTCCGGTGGTAGACGAGAACGCCATTCGCGACTGCATCAGCAAGATGACGGGCATTCCCGTAAGCCGCCTTGCCGGTGAAGAAGCCAAGAAGCTCCTTCATCTGGGTGACGAAATCAAGGAACGCGTTATCGGCCAGGACCAGGCCGTAGACGCCGTGGTCAAGGCCATCCGCCGTACCCGCGCAGGCATCCGCGACACCAAGCGCCCCATGGGCAGTTTCTTGTTCCTGGGCCCCACCGGCGTGGGCAAGACAGAGCTTGCAAAAGTTTTAAGTCTGAGCCTTTTCGGCAGTGAAGATTCCATGATCCGTATCGACATGAGCGAATACATGGAAAAGCACAGCATCAGCCGCCTCATTGGCGCGCCTCCGGGATACGTGGGCTTCGAGGAAAGCGGTGGACAGCTTAGCGAAAAGGTCCGCAAGCGCCCCTACAGCGTGGTATTGCTTGACGAAATCGAGAAGGCTCACCCCGATGTCTATAACCTGCTTTTGCAGATTCTAGACGACGGTATCCTTACCGACAGCTACGGCCGAAAGATCAACTTCAAGAACACCATCATCATCATGACCAGCAACGCCGGCGCCCGCGAAGTCCGCCACAGCTCTGGCATGGGATTCACCAAGATGGGGGAGACCGACGATTACGAGCGTATGGAAACCGCCATCCGCGAAGAAGTCAAGCGCGTGTTCTCGCCGGAATTCTTGAACCGTATCGACGAGCAGATCGTGTTCCGCCCCCTATCCAAGGCAGACCTGGTCTCCGTGGTGGACATCCAGCTCTCCTTCTTGCAGAAGAACCTCTCCGAAAGGGGAATCCTTCTGGAAGTCACGCAAGAGGCCAAGGAAGTCATCGTCAACAGCAATTACGATTCCGCTTTGGGGGCCCGTCCCATCCGCCGTTCTATCCAGAACATGGTGGAAGACGAGATCGCCGAAGGGCTTTTGCTCGGTACCATGACGGACTTTTCCACCATCTCCATCGGTGTGAAAGACGGCAAGCTTTCCTTTGCCTGCGAGAAAATTGTACAGGACCCGTGAAAATCCCGCTTAGCAAGCGGAAAGTAATAAAAACATCACGTTCGCTGCAGTGCCATTTTCTATCTTTTGGGCCGAAATTTAACAATCAACCTCAAGAGGCTTAAAATGGCTAAAATTCCTGCAGTTCTTATCTTTGGCGCTCCCGGTTCCGGCAAGGGTACCGTCGGTGCAAAGCTCGCTGCTACCACTTCCCTCAAGCACATTTCCACGGGCGACATCTTCCGTGGCATTGCTCCTTCCAGCGAATCCGGCAAGCTCCTCGCTTCTTACTCCAGCAAGGGCCTGCTCGTTCCGGACGAAGCCACTGTCGAAATTTTCGGCCGCTTCATCGAAGGCCTCATCAACACCAACAAGGTGAACCCGGATAAGGACACCCTCCTCCTCGACGGTATTCCTCGCACGGTCGCTCAGGTCAAGCTCATCGAATCCGTGGTTGACGTGAAGCACATCTTCGTGCTGGACATCAAGGACGAAAAGACCATCGTGGCTCGCCTCCTCAATCGCGCCAAGATCGAAGGCCGCAAGGACGACGCCGACGAAGCAGTGATCAAGAACCGCCTCAAGGTGTATAAGGAATCCACCGCCAAGGTGCTCGGCAAGTACAGCAAGTCCATCATCAGCCGCATCAACGGCGACAACACCCCCGACGAAGTGTTCTGCGACACCCTGGCCGCCTACGTGAAGTTCTGCAAGTCCGCTTGCAAAAAGGCCCCTAAAAAGACCGCAAAGGCTAAAGGCAAAAAGTAATCTCCGGTAGGCCTTTGCTCTCGCCTACGACGACTCGTTCATACGAGTCGCCTGCGGCTCACGGGAGTGCTCTAAGGCTTGGGTTTGCTTTTTGGGGTGGGGGAGGAATCCCCCTCGCTCCTGCCGCAGCTCAAACAACTACCTCTGGGCTTTGTCATTGCGACCCTCGTAGAGGGGAAGCAATCTCAGACCAGATTATGCTGCGGCATCCGCTACCCCCTCTGCGGGGAGCACCCCGCAACGCCCCCTCTTGCGTCATCCTCGCGCAGGTGAGGATCTAGACTTTGTTATCTAAATATTTTATAAAAAAGGAAATTTGAAAACATGTGGGACCAAAAGTATATCAAGGAACTGGAAAGCCGTAACGCTGTGCGTGATGCCGCGGGCGGTGAGGCCCGTGTGGCCAAGCAGCACGAACAAGGAAAGATGACCGCCCGCGAGCGCGTCGAGTTCCTGTTCGACAAGGGCACCTTCGTAGAGATTGGTGCATTCCAGCAGTCCGAAGCTGCCTACCTGCCCGAAAAGAAGCGCCTCCCCGGTGACGGCGTCGTGACAGGCTACGGCAAGATTAACGGCCGCCTGGTCTACGCCAGCTCCCAGGATTTCACCGTGAACGGCGGAACCCTCGGTGCCGTACACGCTCAGAAGATCTGCCACGCCATGGATCTTGCTGTAAAGTCCCGCGCCCCCTTCGTCTGCATCAACGACGGTGGTGGAGCCCGTATCGAAGAAGGCGTTCACGCTCTGGACGGCTATGCCGAAATCTTCAAGCGTAACACCCACGCCTCGGGCCTGATTCCTCAGATTTCCGTGGTGCTTGGCCCCTGCGCAGGTGGTGCCTGCTATTCTCCGGCCATCACCGACTTCATCTTCATGGTGGAAAACACCGCCCAGATGTTCATTACGGGTCCGGGTGTGGTGAAGGCCGTTACCGGTGAGCAGATTTCTGCTATGGACCTTGGCGGTGCCCAGGTCCACAAGGCTACCTCCGGTGTGGTTCACTTTGCCTATCCCAACGACAAGTCCTGCTTGGAAGGTGTCCGCAAGCTGCTGGAATACCTGCCTCAGAGTGCCTTTGACGTGAGCCCTGTCAAGAAGTTCACCTACAAGGATCGTTCCTCCGAAATTCAGGACCTGGTTCCCGAAAACGCAAAGCGCGTCTTCGACGTGCGTCAACCCATTTCTATTCTGGTGGACGACGACAGCTTCTTCGAAGTCCAGCCGGATTTTGCAAAGAACGTTGTGGTTGGCTTTGCCCGTATCGAAGGTAAGGCCGTGGGCATTATCGCAAGCCAGCCCAGCTACCTGGCCGGTACGCTGGACATTGACGCCAGCGACAAGGCTGCCCGCTTTATCCGCTTCTGCGACTGCTTCAACATCCCGCTCCTCACTATGGCAGACGTTCCGGGTTACATGCCGGGCAAGAAGCAGGAATACAACGGCATTATCCGTCATGGAGCAAAGTTGCTCTATGCCTATGCCGAAGCCACGGTTCCGAAGATTACGCTCATCATGCGCAAGGCCTTCGGCGGTGCTTACATTGCCATGGACTCCAAGCATCTGGGCTCTGATTACGTGCTGGCCTGGCCTATCGCCCAGATTGCGGTGATGGGTGCCGAAGGTGCGGTGGACATTATCCACAAGAAGGAAATCGCCGCCGCTGCCGATCCCAAGCAGGCCCGTGCCGATTTCATCGCCCAGTACGAGGCGGAACACTTGAATCCCTACATTGCGGCCAACACCGGTTCTATCGACGAGGTGGTGGCTCCGACGGAAACTCGCGCCCGCATCATCGCGGCTTTCAACAGCCTCGAGGCCAGCAGGTCCATTCCGACGGAATTCAAGAAGCACGGAAATGTTCCACTGTAGTAACGACCGAATCCGCTAAAACCTGGAGTGGATCCTCCGGACTGCGGATTCTCTCGCAACCGCCCCCGATTAATATCGGGGCCTTTTTTTGTATGAACGAAAACCACCAGCTAGGCTGGTGGTTCTAAAGA
>CAMHOW010000087.1 GCA_946186895.1 uncultured Fibrobacter sp. | reverse complement strand
CTGGTTCACTCCGTGGGTGGTTGGGCAGCTCTCGCTGGCGTGATGATTCTTGGATCCCGTATCGGCAAGTATGTTGGCGGCAAGGTGCATGCCATTCCGGCACACAACATTCCGCTCGCTACCATCGGTGTGTTTATGCTTTGGTTCGGATGGTGGGGATTCAACGCCGGTTCTGCTCTCTCTGGCGACCCGAAGGCTACTAGCTGGATTCTCGTGACCACCAACCTCGCCGCTGTTGCCGGTATCATTACCGCCACACTCACGAGCTGGATCGTCTCGAAGAAGCCCGACGCCACCATGGCTCTGAACGGCTGCCTTGCCGGTCTCGTGGCTATCACTGCCGGTGCCGACGTGGTAACCCCGCTCTCCTCTTGGATTATCGGTGCTATCGCCGGCGTACTGGTTGTGGGTGCAGTGTTCATGTTCGACCGTCTGCACTTGGATGACCCTGTTGGCGCCCTCTCTGTTCACCTGGTGAACGGCGTGTGGGGAACCCTGGCTGTGGGTATCTTCGACATGACTGGCGACTACACCCTCGGAACACAGGCTGTTGGCGTGTTGGCTTACGCAGTGCCCTGCTTCGCCGCCGCAAGCCTCATCTTCTTCGCCATCAAGAAGACTATCGGCCTCCGCGTTACCGAAAGACAAGAACTCCGCGGCCTCGACCAAAGCGAACACGGTCAAGAAGCCTACAGCGGATTCCAAATCTTCAGCAACATGTAATCATTACTCCATGAACAAAAGAAATCCCGCGGGAGAAATCCCGTGGGATTTTTTGTAGCCCTCTCTTGCCTGCAATGATATGAAAAATGTCCGCTCAAGGCGGACATTACAAAAGAGTGGAGGACAAACGCAAGAACTACTTCGACTTGATGCCAAGCTTGTTCATGCGGTAGTTCATCATACGGGGCGATACGCCCAGGTCGCGGCCTGCAGCGGAAAGGTTTCCGTTGTTGCGCTTGATGGCCTCGGTGATGATTTCACGTTCGTAATTGTTCAGCATCACGTCGAGGGGCGCAATCTTGGTATTGGCCGATCCCGCCGACTGGCCCGTGCTGAGGCTGGTCTGCAACGAAGGCGGCAAGTTGTAGCTGTGGATACAGTCGTCACTGGCAGTGAGTACCGCACGTTCCATGCAGTTTTCCAGCTCGCGCACATTGCCCGGCCAGTGATAGCTCATGAGCAAGTTGATGGCCGTCGTAGAAAGGCGCACAATCTTCTTGCCATAACGCAGGTTCATCTTCTCGATGAAATGCTCCGCAAGCAGAATGATGTCGGACTTGCGCTTTGCCAAGTCGGGCATGGCGATGGGGAAAATGTTCAGACGATAGAAAAGGTCTTCGCGGAACTTACCCTGAGCGATGAGCTCTTCAAGGTTACGACTTGTGGCCGCCAAGAAGCGCACGTCGGAATGGAGTTCCTCGTTGCTGCCTACACGGCTGAAAGTGCGTTCCTGCAAGAAACGCAAAAGCTTGACCTGAGTCTGCATGGTGAGATCACCAATTTCGTCCAGGAAAAGCGTGCCGCCATTGGCAGCCTCGGCGCGTCCGATACGGCGGTTCACCGCCCCCGTAAACGCCCCCTTCTCGTGACCGAACAGTTCACTTTCCACCAAGTTCTCGGGGAGAGCGGCACAATTCAGGGTGATGAAGGGTTTATCCTTTCTTGCAGACAAATTCACAATGGCACGGGCAATCATTTCCTTACCCGTTCCGCTACCACCACGGATCAGCACCGTGGCATCGCTGGGAGCCACCTGACGGACCTGTTCGTAAATCTGTTGCATCTCGCGGCAGTTACCCACCAGGTCGCCGAGGTTGTTAGAAAGCATGTCGCGAAGCTTGCGGTTTTCTTCCAGCATGGCCTCGCGTTCGTTGTGAAGTTCGATACATTCGTTGGCGGCGTCACCCGTGATGTTCGCGATAATTTCTAGCAGGGCCACATCGCGGTCTAAATCCGTAGAACCATCAACCGGGCGGTCGATGGAGAGCGTACCGATTACCGCACCGTCGTGAATCAGGGGTACACAGATAAAAGCCACCTGGTTCTCATAATGGCGGCTACCCGTGCGGTTCAAGAAGCGGGAATCCTTGCGCAGGTCGGGAATCACGTGACTGATGCCACGTTCGGCCACATGGCCCGTAATACCCTCGCCCATGCGATAATACCCTTTCTGCTTCTCGGATTCGTCGAGCCCGCGAGACGCCTCGATCTTGAGGGTATCGCCAAAGAGCAGCGCGAAAGTGCCGCGCAGCATGCCGAGTTCGGATTCCAGAATGCCGAGCACGTTCTCGAGCAGCTTTTCAACGTTGCGTTCGTGAATGATGGCAACGCTGATCTTCTGGATCACCGAAATTTCTGAACCTATGGGAATGGGCATGGACATAAGATAGCAATTAGGGGTCAGTGGTTCAACGAGTTCAGATTTCAGAGTTCAGATTTCAGAGTTGTTATAATTTCGAAATCCGAAATCTGAAATCCGAATTAGATTATAGTCTCTCACGGATTCTCCTGAGGGCCTCGCAAGTGCGGGCATAATCACCGAAAGCGGTCAGGCGGAAATAGCCTTCGCCACAGGGGCCAAAGCCGCTGCCGGGGGTTCCCACCACTTCGCAGGTAGAAAGCAGCCGGTCAAAGAAGTCGAAGGACTTTTCGCCGCCCTCGATTTTCCACCAGATATAGGGGGCGTGCTCACCACCGAACACCGTGTAGCCCGCCTCGGTCAGTTCCTTGCGAATAACACCCGCCGTACGCATGTAGCCGGCAATGACCTGCTTGGTCTGTTCCCAGCCAACCGGTGAATAGATGGCCTCGGCAGCGCGCTGGGTCACGTAGCTTACACCGTTGAACTTGGTGCACTGACGACGGTTCCACATGGCGCGGAGTTTCGAAAGTTCGTGAGGGATCACCGTATAGGCACAACGCACACCCGTAAAGCCCGCCGTCTTACTGAAACTGCGGAACTCGATGGCACAGGTGCGGGCACCCGGAATCTCGAAAATGGAATGAGGCAGTGATTCGTCCTGGATATAGCAGTTGTAGGCCCCGTCGAACAGGATTATGGCCCCGTTCTCGTTGGCGTAGTTCACAAACTTCTGGAGAGTCTCCCGGCTGAGCACCGTGCCCGTGGGGTTGTTGGGGCTGCACAGGTAGATCATCTGCACCGGATTCTTGGGCAAATCCGGCTGGAAATTGTTCTCGGCGGTTGACGCCAGGTAGGTGACCTCAGAAAAATGACCGTCGGCCTGAAGGGCGCCAGTGCGGCCCGCCATCACGTTGGAGTCCAGATAGACCGGATAAACGGGGTCAGGGATGGCAATCTTTACATTTTCTGAAAAAAGTTCTTGGATGTTGGCCACATCGCACTTGGAACCATCGCTCACGAAGATGTCGTTGGGATCCATCTCGATACCGCGAGAGGTGTATTCGCCACGGACAATGGCCTCGCGCACAAAGTCATACCCCTGCTCGGGACCGTAACCTCGGAATGTGCCCTTCTCTGCCATCTCGTCCACAGCCTTGTGCATGGCCTTGATGACCTCGGGGATAAGAGGCGTGGTCACATCGCCGATTCCAAGACGGATGATGTCGGCGTTGGCGTGGGTGCCCTGGTATTCCTTGATTTTCTGGGCAATGGTAGAGAAAAGGTAACTACCGGGAAGAAGGTCGTAATTCGGATTGATGATAGACGTGTTCATTAAATTATTCCTCTAAATACTTCAGTCGCGGGGCCAGTCATAAGCACAGGGACATTCTCTTCGTGCTTGATATGGAGCGTTCCGCCATCGAGGACGATGTCGGCTTCGACGCCCACGCGGCCCGTGCGCTGGGCCGCAACGAGGGTGGCACAGCTTCCGGTTCCGCAGGCCATGGTCACGCCACAGCCTCGTTCCCAAACCCGCATGCGGATTTGGGTGGGCGTCACCACCTGCGCAAACTCAATGTTGCAGCGGTCGGGGAACTGCTTATCCACTTCCAAGACACTCCCCCACTTTTCAAGCTGGATCTTCTCGATGTCGTCCACGAAAATCACGGCGTGAGGATTGCCCATAGAAACCGTCTCGGCGGTAAAGTCGAAGCTATCCGCCGTAAGCTTGATGGACCCAAGGAAATTCCTCGGGAGGCCCATGTCTACGCATACGCGGCCATCATCTAGAAGGGCGGGCTTCACCAGGCCGCTTTTGGTATGCAGAACGAACACCTTGGTATTGGCATCTTTGGCAAGCCCGCGGCTGACAATGTACTTTGCCACGCAACGCGTAGCGTTTCCGCACATGGCGGCTTCAGAACCGTCGGCATTAAAGATGCGCATTTCGAAGTCGACACCCTTCGTACAGCCATCGCCATCCAGAGGGGTCACCAGCACCACACCGTCGGCACCGATACCAAAACGGCGGTCGCAAAGCTTTATGATCTGTTGTTCAAATCCATCACCAAAGTCCAGCGACTCACCCGGTTCCAGCAGCACGAAATCGTTGCCTAGACCGGTCCATTTTGAAAACTTAATTGACATAATTTAGAGCTCTTTGTATATAATCTGCCCCTTATTTGCAAAAATTGTGCCATATTTACACAAATTGTTAAAATAAGAGCAAATTCGCCGATTTTAGCTAAATTTAAGCAAACCTCAATATTGTAAACTTTACAGATTTTGTAAAGTTAAGCAAAAAGCTTTACAATTTTTGTAAAAGCACGATTAGATCCAGTCGCTAAAACTAGAGTCGCTAGGCATGCGCCAATCGGCACGGGGCGACAGCGAGATGGTACCGACTTTGGGGCCATCGGGAATACAGCTGCGCTTGAATTGCTGCGTAAAGAACCGTCTAATAAATACAGCGAGAGCCTTGTCGATTTCTTCATCGGTATGCAGGTCCTTGAAGGCGTATTTCGCCAGGTAGCGAAGCTTTTCAGGAGTGGCGCCGTATTTTGCAAAATGGTACAAGAAGAAATCGTGTATCTCGTAAGCGCCGAGAATGCTTTCTGTCTTTTGGGCAATCTGGCCGTTAGAATCGGCAGGTAAAAGTTCCGGAGAAACGGGCGTGTCGAGGATGTCCCGGAGAACCGAGGCAAGGGCCTCCCCTTTTTCGTTGGGAGCAAGTTCCGCACTTTTTTCGCAGGCCTCTAGACGCGCGGACCTGTCAGCGTACCAGCTTACGATGTGGCGCACGAGCGTCTTGGGTATGTCGCAGTTCACCGCATACATGGACATGTGATCGGCGTTATAGGTGCTCCAGCCGAGCGCGATTTCGGAGAGATCGCCGGTGCCGATGACGATTCCGCCTTCGCTGTTCGCGATATCCATCAGAATCTGCGTACGTTCACGCGCCTGCACGTTCTCGTAAGTCACGTCGAGTTTTTGCGGGTCGTGCCCGATGTCAGTAAAATGCTGGAGGCATGCCTTCTGGATATCGACAGTGCGCAGTTCTACGCCCAAGAGTTTCGCAAGTTCAACCGCATTGTTCTTGGTACGCTTGGTCGTGCCGAATCCAGGCATCGTGAGCGCGAGAATTTCAGAAGCCGGGCGGTTCAGCAACTTGAACGTTTCCGCAACCACAAGAAGAGCGAGCGTAGAATCGAGCCCGCCGCTCAGGCCAATTACCGCACGCTTGCTGCGGGTGGCATCAAGGCGCTTGGCAAGTCCCGCGCACTGTATATTGAAAATCTCCGTGCAATTTATATCGCGGGTTTCAATGTTCCCCGGTACAAAAGGCGTAGGCGACACATAACGGTACTGGAGCGTATCGCAAGCACGCAGGCCTTCAAGCGTTGCAGCCCGCGCGATGATGGCACGGCTATCAAAATCCTGGAACGAGCCTTCGCTTAGGCGCTGCATATTCAGGCGTTCCACATCCACATCGGCATAGACAATTTCAGTTTCCCGCGAGAAGGGCTTGCTTTCGGCCAGCATGCTCCCGTTTTCCGCAATCATCAGGTGGCCGCTAAAGACCATGTCCGTCGTAGACTCGTGTACTCCGGCAGAGGCGTACACATAGGCCGCCATGCAACGCGCCGACTGGTTCATCACCAAGTTCCTGCGGTAGTCGCGCTTGCCTACCAAAGCATCACTTGCGGAGAGATTCACGATGATGTTCGCGCCCGCAAGAGCAAGTTCCCCGCTGGGCGGTGCCGGCGTCCACAAGTCTTCGCAAAGCTCCACGCCAATGCGGACCTCGGAACCCGCATTACAAGACGCGCAGCCCTTCACAGTAATATAATTCGTGATAGGGACTTCGCCCGCTCCTTCGATAAAGCAGCAGAGAGGCACGCCAGCTTCACCCGCAACTCCACAAAGTAAATCACGACCGCTGGAAAAATGCCGTTTCTCGTAAAACTCCCGCTGGTTCGGCAAGTGTATCTTGGGGGTCACCGCAATCACCTTACCGCGTTGCACGAAGGCGGCGCAGTTATACAGGCGTCCAAAAATCCGAAGAGGCAGGCCCACCGCAATCACGGCGTCGCTATCTTTCAGGGCTTCCGCGATTTTCAACAAGCTGCGGGTGCTGTTCTGCAAAAGCAGTTCCTGGTGAAACAGGTCGTTGCAGGTATAGCCCGTAATGCAGAGTTCCGGGAAAACGACAAAAGCCGCCCCGTTAGAGGCAGCAATTTTCGCGCTCCTGATAATTTCTTCGGTATTGTAGGCGGTATCGGCCACCTTCAACACCGGGGAAACACTTGCGAAACGATAAAAACCGAACATAGTTCCGCGGGAGGCTCCAAAGAATTACTTCAGCGCCGCGACTTTCGCCTTCGCGTCGGCCATGGCACGCACCACTAGGGAGGCGCCGTTCGCGCAGTCGCCCACCGCATAGATGTGTCGGGCCGGATCAGCGATAATCGCCGTACGCGGAGTGAGTTGCAGACCCAGGTCATTCACGATTCCCTCGGCAGGCACGCCGGTGAATCCCATGGCGAGCACCACCAAGTCGATATCGATGACTTCGGTAGAATTCGGGACTTCGTTTGGCTTGAGGGGGCGACCCTGGGGGGACATTTCCCATTCCACGCGAACCGTTTCCACGCCAGCCACGCGGCCATCCTTCACAATGAACTGCTTGGAAGAAACATTCCAACGACGCTCGCCGCCTTCGTGCTGGGCATAGCTAGTGCGCAGCATGTACGGCCAATCGGGCCACGGCGTAGAGGGAGAACGTTCCTCAGGGGGCTTGGGCATGAATTCCACCTGGAGCACGCTTTCACAGCCTTCACGAATAGCCTTGCCCACGCAGTCGTTACCCGTATCGCCACCGCCAATCACCAACACCTTGCGGCCCTTGGCGCTGAACTTTTCGGGATTGGTTTCGCCCGGCATTTCGGCGCCGTGCAAAAAGTCGAGAGCAAGGAAAATTCCCTCGGCTTCGCGGCCCGGGATTTTCAAGTCACGGGCATTCGGCGTACCGATGGCGAGGAACACTTCGTCAAAATTCTTGTGGACGTATTCTGCGGCAATATCCTTGCCGATTTCAGTATTGTAGATAAACTTGATTCCGGCCGCTTCAAGCAGGGCAATACGGCGATCGATAATGGACTTGTCCAGTTTCCAGTTCGGGATGCCGTAACGCAGCAGGCCTCCTGCCTTCGGTTGCTTCTCGAAGACCGTGACGGCATAGCCCTTGCGACGCAAGGCTTCAGCAGCGAACAAGCCCGAAGGACCGGAGCCGACGACCGCGGCAGACTTTCCGTTGGGTTCAGCCGTCGGGAGCACCACGCGGCCTTCCTCGAAGGCGGTCTCGATAATGAATTTCTCGATCTGGCGCACCATCACCGGGTCGTTATGCACGTTGCCGGTACAGGCGGATTCGCAAAGCGCCGGGCAAACGCGGCCCGTGAACTCCGGGAAGAACGCCGTCTTGCTGATGATATCGTAAGCGCGTTCCGCATTCCCTGCAGCAATCGCCGCATTGAATTCGGGGACGAGGTTACCGAGCGGGCAACCCGCACCATGGCAGAACGGGATTCCACAGGTGTGGCAGCGTTCCGCCTGATTGATGACTTCTATCGAGGTGAGCTTGCGCTCGACTTCGTTGTTGTCCTTGACACGCTCTTCGACAGGGCGGTAGATGTCTGCGATTCGGTTAGTTTGCTGCATAATAGACTTCCGTATTTAAATCCTTCACACGTCATGGCGGACTTGATCACAATAGCCACTTGCGGCTTGCCGCTTAGTGGATATGATCCTCGGCAACGGGGACGCCATCTAGATTCCGGGTCAAGCCCGGAATGACGTACGGCTTATTTATTCCTCGCTTGCAGAGCGTTCCTGTAATCCACCGGGAATATCTTCACGAACTTCGGACGTTCGCTATTCCAGTTCTCGAGAATGCGCTTGCCCTTCTCGCTGCCCGTCGCCTGAACGTGCTGGTTGATGATATCCAGCAGTTCGCTTTCGCTCTCGGTACCCGGAAGCACGCTTTCAAGGTCGGCAGAATCCACGTTGCAGCTCAGGTCAAAGTGACCCGTCTCGTCGTACACGTAGGCAAAGCCACCCGTCATACCTGCGGCGAAGTTCACGCCCACGCGGCCAAGTACCACTACCCTACCGCCAGTCATGTATTCGCAGCCATGGTCGCCCACGCCTTCGCTCACCAGGAGCATACCGGAGTTACGGATACCGAAGCGTTCGCCAGCGAGACCGTTGATAAAGATCTTGCCCGAGGTTCCGCCGTAACCGATGACGTTACCCGCTATCACGTTGTCTTCGGCCTTGAAACTTGCATTGCTAGGCGGACGCACGATAATCTTACCGCCCGAGAGGCCCTTACCCATAAAGTCGTTGGCTTCGCCTTCAAGGTCCAGCGTAATACCCGGAGCGAGGAATGCACCGAAGCTCTGGCCCGCGACACCCTGCAGGTGAATCTTGATGGTATCTTCGGGGAGACCCTTCACGCCAAAGTGTTCGTCCA
>CAMHOW010000086.1 GCA_946186895.1 uncultured Fibrobacter sp. | reverse complement strand
TCTGCTTGCCAGAAGCTTCGATCTGAGCCTTGGCAATTTCCTTTTCCTTTTCGATGGTTTCAGCCGGAACAGAGGCATCGTTCAGGGCCACCGGAGCAAATGCGGCGGCCTGCATAGCGATATCCTTTGCAGCCTGCTTGAGAGCGGCTTCGTCAGAAGCGGTACCTTCGAAAGCGAGTTCGGTAATCACGCCGATCTTGCCCTTCATGTGGCTGTACACGCCAAACACGGAGTTAGCGACCTTCTTGATTTCGGCGAACTTGCGGAAGTCGATGTTTTCCTGGATCTTGACGAGCACGTCCTGGAGCACATCGTTGATCTTCTTGCCGTCCACGACAGCGTTCTTCAGGTCATCCACAGAGGAGATAGCCTGAGTTTCCACAGCCTTCACGGCCATGTTGGCAAGAGCCACGAAGTCGTCGTTGTTGGACACGGGTTCGGTTTCGCAAGAGAGTTCGAAAGCGGCAGCCTTGTCAGCGGTCTCCACGAGGTAGACGCGGCCTTCCTTGGCAGCCTTGTCGGCGCGCTTGGCAGCAACAGCGGCACCCTGCTTACGCAGGAGTTCCACGGCCTTGTCCATGTCGCCGTCAGTTTCGGTAAGGGCCTTCTTGCACTGCATCATGCCCACGCCAGTCTTCTGGCGGAGTTCGTTTACGAGAGAAGCGGTAATCTGCATATTACTTTTCTTCCTCGCCGTTGTCGAACTTCTTGATTTCTTCCTTTTCCACCTTCTTGTCGGTGGTACGCTTGGCAACGTTGGCGGCGATGTAGTCCACGATGAGCTTCAGGGACTTCACGGCGTCGTCGTTGGCCGGAATCGGGTAATCCACGAGGGTCGGGTCCACGTTAGTGTCGCAGATGCCGATGATAGGAATGTGCAGACGACGGGCTTCGGCCACAGCGATCTTTTCGTGCTGGAGGTCGGTCACGACCACGAGGCCAGGAAGGTTCACCATTTCACGGATGCCGCCGAACACGCCGAGCAGCTTTTCACGTTCACGGTTCTTGTCGAGCACTTCCTTCTTGGAGAGAGCCTGGAAGGTTCCGTCCTGTTCCATGGCGTCGATCTTGTCGATCTTCTTGATGGACTTGCGCACCGTCTGGAAGTTGGTGAGCATGCCGCCGAGCCAGCGGTTGGTGACGGAGAACTGGTTGCAAGTAGCAGCGGCGTCGAGCACGCACTGACGAGCAGTGGGCTTGGTACCGACGAACAGCACGGTCTTGCCAGATTCAGAGATCTTGGCAGCGGCCTTGCCGGCTTCTTCCAGAAGTTCGCGGGTCTTGGACAGGTTGAGAACGTAGATGCCGTTCTTTTCAGCCAAGATGTAGGGTTTCATTTTCGGGTTCCAGCGCTGAGTCTGGTGACCAAAGTGGGAACCTGCAGCGAGCAGGTCTTCAACAGAAGGCAGATTTGCCATAATGTATTCCTTTTCGGTTGTTACTACCCGGACTGCAAATAAGCCGCAAAGCATGGGGCCAACCACGGGGGCCGGACCAATGCCACCGAAGCGACTCTCGCAAACCGGTGATTGGTTTTACCTTGGCGAAATTGCCAAAGCGGGGGTAAATATAAAATAATTCGGAATTCGGAATTAGGAATTCGGAGCGAAATTGCGCAAAAAGCGCCCCCAAAACCTTATCTTTTGGGGTAAAATCGGCGATTTATGCCATCTGCAGAATTTTGATTGCTTCGCCGTTACCATTCCCGGCAAGTTCCCTAATAAGTTTACCCACAGTATCGCTATTCACGCATTCTACCATGTACCTTCTATCTTGAGGATTGCCAGAATTCAAGCTTTCTACAATAATATGGCTAAAGTCCAAAAAAGCTTTACGCACTGTAGCCAAAGCCAATTCATTGCCATCTAAAGCTACCGCTAAAACAAAGTACTTGAAATAATCGCTTTGGAGAAGTCCTATAGCATTCTTGAGAGTATTGTCATCACATTCATAGCGAATTCCAAACTCTTTCAAGATTCTTTGTTTTACAAACTCACTAAAATTAGACGAGGTTTCTCGCGAATAGTATTGATATATACATTCAAAAGCATCTTTATTTTGCTGGATCTTTTCAACCACCAAATTCTTGAATTTTTCTTCTTGTGGGTTTTCACAAACAACATATTTTAGCGCATTGTCATCAGACTTGGCCCGATGCAGAATTTTTTCAACTAACAATTCTTTTAGATCGTTTTTATCGCATCGACTCTTTATGGTTTCATTAATCCAAGATCCATAATAATCTGAATTATTACAAATTATTGTCAGCGCCCATTCATCTTTCTCCAAACACTTTTCAATCAAAAAACCTTTATATTCTTCGTTTTGAGCATCCGCTTCAACACATTTTAAGGCACGCTCCACATTTTTACGCGCTTCAGAAACAATAAAACCTCGGAAAATTTTGGCCATTGCACTATCTGTTTTTTCCTGTAATTTTTCACCCGCATCATAAATAGCCTTTCTCGCATCGGCATCACCTGCTTTTGCTTGTTGTAAAATGTAATCGCGAAAGTCGTCAATCTCAGGGTGAGCATAAATCGCGCCTAATGCATTTCCATCACCCAATTGAGCCTCATCCCAAATAAACCCTTGAAATAATGGCATTTGAGGATTATTATAAACCACTATTTGGCATCTAGCACTCCCCTCTATAGCACATCCTAAAATTATGTCTTGACAACACTCGCTGCATGTAGAAGAAGTATCAATTTGCTGACAAATACAGTCTACAGCCATCTCTTGACCATGTTCAGTAAGCTTGTCAAAATATTTTCCCAAATCAAAAAAATCCGGATAGTCGCACATGTACTTTATAGCTGCATCTATATCATGAGTGGCAAGTTTAAGTACTTTCTCAATAAACAATTCCTCGCAGCCAATATGGCGGTCAAAAGGCTCACCATCACAAAAATAATTTACTGCAAAATCTCGCCAAAGTTCATCGACTAAAGCTTGTTCAACGATAAAATATTCTATACGAGAATTGTAAAATACGGGATCATCGCAAATATTTTCTGCCGCATCTATGATATATACCGAATTTCCCGATTTGAGTAAGAAATTCATCACCGGAGGATAAGCTTCGGCAAGTAGCCTGTCAAAAATTTCCTTATTTGCTTTGAGCTTTAAATATTTTGCAATCTCTTTATGATAATCAGGGCCAAGGTTGTAATACGCCTCTACATCTTTGAAGAGTCCGCCTATCAGACCGTTCAAAAAATTTATACATTTCACATTGCCTTTTTCACAAAGTTCATCTAGTTTTTTCTTTAGATAGTCCAAATGAAACGTTTCAATATTGCAAAAGGAACGCACACTCGCCATGGCGGCCGCATCATCTTTCTCAAAAGCCTGCTCAAGGATATAATCAGTAAACGGATAGCGACCATCCTTGAATTTGACTTTTTTATGATAATAATATATCAGAAACTTTATAAAGGGACTCTCACATTCTGAAT
This sequence comes from uncultured Fibrobacter sp., assembly GCA_946186895.1. Lineage (GTDB taxonomy): Bacteria > Fibrobacterota > Fibrobacteria > Fibrobacterales > Fibrobacteraceae > Fibrobacter. The sequence goes on along the minus strand of CAMHOW010000086.1, from coordinate 5,459 downwards.
GGCAAAAGAAATCTAATACTTTGTAATAACTATGATCTTCTAATGCTTCAAGCATGTTTCTAAGAACAACATTTACCCTTGACTCATTCGTTTGAAATTTTTGTTCAAATTGTTGATTAATCCCTTCTATTCCATTTGACAAAAACTCATTAAATTGTTCAAGAAACAAACTACATAAAACGTTCAATTCTCCCCAGGTCGCATGTTTTTTCAAATCTTCTTGAGAACGCAATTCATGAACACCGTTATCAAATACATCCTTGTCATTAATTCGGTATAACTTCTTTTGAGGCAGCAGTTCAATGGCTTTATTAATTTCATCATTGGATATAAAACATCCGTGAACTCTTTGAAGGTCTTCTTGTCCCTGCCTTTTAAGCAGCATGTCACCTTTCCCTAAAAGTCTTTCTGCTCCGCCATAATCCAAAATAGTCTTAGAATCCGTAATGGACGATACTTTTAGGGCTATTCTTGTGGGAAAATTCGTTTTTATATCACCGTCAATAATTTTTGTGCTAGGGCGTTGCGTCGCCAAGACCAAATGAATTCCGGCCGCTCTAGCCTTTTGCCCTAACCTTTTTACATCTTCCTGCAGAGCATGGGCAGAATTCATCATCAGATCAGCATACTCGTCAATGACAACTACTATATACGGCATATCTTTGACAAAGCATATTGAATCACCATCATTTAATCCAATATTTCGTTTATGCTTATATTCGTTGATTGAACGGCATCTGCATTTTTTTAAAATCTTATAGCGCCGTTCCATTTCTTCAACAAGCCATGCTAAAGACTTCAAAGCCGATTCTACATCGTCTATAATTTTCCCAGATATAAGATTTTTCACCCCTTCATATTGTAAAAATTCAGTTCCCTTCGGATCAATCAAAAGAAACTGTAAATCAATCGGACGGCAATTTAGCGCAAGCGATGTAATAATTGAATTAAGACAAACAGATTTTCCAGACCCTGTAGTCCCAGCAATTAGCAAATGTGGCGTGTCCGCAATGTCGATATATATAGGATTCCCTTTGGAATCAACACCAAGTGCAGCGGGAAGCACCATACCGTTGTGATTTGAATGAAACACATTGCCAAAAGGAATATTTTCTCGTTTGGCATTTGGAATTTCAACAGCAACCGCACCTCGTTCAGGATCCGACACTATTTTGATACTAGGTGTCCCCAAGGACATCTTTAAATCTTCCGTAAGTGGTTCTATAGAGCTAAAACGAACTCCTCGTTCAAGTTTAAAATAGACTCTCGTGATATAGGGACCCGATTCGCTACCTTTAACTTCTCCCTTAATGCCAAAAGCATTTAGCGAATCAGAGACCTCTGTTTCAAGGGATTTGTCTGTACCCACATTAAACTCTTTTTTTTCAAACACTCCGGGTTTAGCAGACAGAAATTCATCGGCATAGAAAGACATTAAATTACCTCTCCTGAGTCAATCGCTTAAAACTTAAGCCTTCATCTTCTATGACTGTAATATATATTAAACCAATTCCAAAGGAACAAAAAAATCTATGTCACCACCACAGGATTATACCTGGTTTCTAGGATCAAGTGGCCCCTCTTCACCTAAAAAGGTACGGCAACATGCGCATATTGTTGTAATAGGTCTCCATATTGGCCTTTTTAGTGTCCATATTGTGGTTCGGGTCGTCGATACGGATACAGCGGACCGGGTAAAGGTTGTCGACCTTCATGCGATCGTAAGCCGACATGGCATCGGCGGCCCAGGCCTTCTGCTCTTCGGTAGGGTCGTTCGGCATGATCACGGTGGCAAAGGCATCTGCCGTCCAAACCACGCTCAGGGAATCCACGAACTCAAAGGCCTTCTTCTTGATATTATAAAAGCCCGACAGATTCAGGTCCACCGTATCGACCCAGCCCAAAGTGCCATCGTGGGGGCGAGCCCGCAGGCGCCTAAGGCCGCTAGGGTCCTCAGGGTCCACCACCTTGATAGGGCTAAAGGTCGGGTAGTCCTGCATGCGCCCGCCAAAGATATGGTAACCCGCGTTCTGCATGGCGCTAGCGATGGTCCAGCCCGCCGGGCAGATCCTCCAGCGGTCACCAAAGGGGTAGTAACGCCCCCGCTCGCAGGTAGAATCCAGGCATATGCTGCTCTTGGTCTCGTAACGCAGGTTCTCCAGCATCAGGTGGAAAGTGACGGTATCCCCCGCCAAAAAACCGGGATCCCGTTCCGACATGGTGCAGCCCCTATACTCGGCAAACTTGAGCACCGTGTACTCGTTGCTATCACGAGGGTCCACGAAAGTCTCCAGCTTCTGGAAATGGTAGTCGTCTACATCGGCGGCTGGGCAACGCGAAACAGCCTTCGGAGCCGGATCGCCATCGAGCACTGCGATAACGGTCGCCACCAAAAGCCCGCCCAGGAACCCGGCGGTCATGTACAGGGCGAGCTTGGCACAGGCCTTGAAAAACGTCTTGAAGACCATCAGTTATCCTCCTTTTACCATTAAGCCAAAAGTCCAGAGATGAAAAACGCAAGGAACACAGGAACAATGAAAACCCACACCCCCTGGAAATAATGCTCCAGGTCGGTCTCGCTCATAGTAGAATGATCGATCAGCGAAATCACCAGGTACCAGAGCCCAAAACAGGCCAGGCCAGAATACTCACCGCTAAAGATAAGCTGCAGAAGAAAATACCCGAGGCCAAAGCCCACCACCGTAGGGGCCACCGCCGTGAGGGTATGCTGGGCCGCCTCCATGAACCAAGGGCCCCTGGTACGGTAACTGATATGTCCAAGCCGTTCGCCGTCATCCTCGAACATACATATCTCGTTGACCTCGGCCCCCGTAATCACGCCGAAGCTCAGGTGCGCCATCTCGTGCACGAACGTACCCGGGAAGGTCGCGAAATTCACGAAAAAGTAGGCGAAATCCCGGTTCACCGCCCCGATAATCTCCACCTGCATACGCTCTATAAGATATAGGATCATCCCGAACACCACCGGTGCGAGCAGCACCAGCACCGTAAGGATCACGCTGACGGCAGCCAGGGCACCTACACCGTTACCCCAGCCGAACCATTCAATAATCTGTGTCATCGAGGGGAGAGTGAGCATCGAAGCCTCCTGGAAAAGGTGAACACATCCATATCGATCCGACGAAACCGATTGTCAAGGTGACTTCGAAACGCACGTGTAAACGTATTTTTACAAACGCAAGCTCCAAAAACAGTCGTTTTTGACATATTTTGACACACCCCATTACTATATTTGTAGGCATGAGGATGAAGGAATTCACAACGAACCGCGGTGCACCAAAGGCGCCACCAAACCTCCGCCACCGATGACGGAAGAGTCTAATTCCATAAGAAATAAATAGTAGTATACAGTAGTACAGTTTATATAGTAATAGAGTTTATGTAGTAGCACAGTTTATACAGTAACATAGTAACAGACTTAAAAAGACCATTTGGCAGTACCAGATGGTCTTTTTTTTGTCTGCAAAAAAAAGCAATTCCAACCAAGGAGCCGCTTATGCAGCACAACAACCCCACCGAAACCATCCGCCTCATCGCTATCGCCCAGAACGCAACCCGGGCGGAAGAACGCAAGCAGGCCGTACTCGATCTCTGGAAGATCCACGGAGACCGTCTTACCGGCATCATGGCCAAGACGTCGTACCGTATAAGCTCGGACTTCAGCTATAAGGGGTGCAGCCCCAAGGAGCGCCAGCAGAACCTGGCGGGAGACGCCTTCATGGTACTCTATAGTGCCATCATGGACTTCGACCCGGACACCGGCGTCCCCTTCGCCGCCTATATCGCCAAGAAGGGCAACTGGCACGTCTTGGACGAAAAGCGCCGCAACTCCATCCGCGCCAAGTACGAAAAGCCCGTCGACTTCAGCCTGGAGAGCCTCTCCTCTTCCGAGGAGCCCGGCGAAGACAGGGACCTTCGGCTCCTGCGCAAGGCCACCACCTGCGGGCCGGATTTCGTGGAAGAAATCCAGGAGGAGGACTATATCGACAAGATATATAGGGCCACCGAGCAGGCCCCCAAGCTGCAGAGGTACTTCGTCACCAGCAGGAAACTGGTGAACGAAGGCTATGAATACAGCGACGCCGAGGTCGCAAGGCACATGGGCTGCACCCGTGCCAACGTGGGACTGTACAAGAAGTCCCTGAACCGCCTGGTCAAGGAAAAGGGGATCCTCGGCGACAGCTACCCGCCGGCGGCATAATTTTTTTCGCCAGGGCTTGACATCGCGGCCTCCCCGTTCGATATAGAACAAGAAGGAGGCCGCATGTTCCCGTTTTTCAGCAGAACAAAAAAGACCTGGATCGACCAGCCCGTCATCGACTACCTGATGGGCATCAATTCGCTGTTCGTCATATACTACTCTATCCGCGTCAACGGGCAGAGCATACTTTTCAAGTTCCGCGACGAACGCGGGCGGTTCCTTGCCGACATATACGACACCAGAGCGAAAGACGTGTCCATCGGCTACCAGGGCAACACCATGCTCTATACCTACCACATCTGCGACCGGCTCGATGCCGACGAGCTCCCCAAAATCAGGGAGTTTTTCGACAGCATAATAAAGGACTACCCCACCACCAACAGCGAGCTCGACATAAACCAGCTCACCGACATTCAGGGCCAGTTCAAGGAACAGCTAGAAGACACGCTACAGGTGAAGAGCCTGCAGCTGTTCCCGCCCAACAAGTACGACACCAGTGTCGACAACGACATCCATATCAGTATCAACTACCTTAGCGAGCAGCAGCGGGAACGGTTCACCCGGTTCCTCAACAGGCTCGACTGGGACTGCGTAGACGTGATGGTCACCATGCACCTGAACAACGCCACCGAAGAAGAAATCACCGCCACCCAGGCCGAGCTGGACATGCTCGAGATGCAAGAAAGATATAACGAAGAAGAGGAGGACTAACCCATGCCCAAGACCCAGAAGTACCAGATCGTGAACGCCCGCGTAGAACAGGTCAGCGGGGGCCCGGACATCCCCATTTTGGTGGCCGATGTCGAACTGAAGCCCGAAACGGGGGCACCGTTCTACTTTACCCTCGTCGAATGCGAGGGCATACCCATGGTCTACAAGACCGAGGACACCCTTTGGGACTTGTGGACAGAACCCGGCGACCACGAAGATGAGCTTGACGACCTGGCAGACAAAGTCGCGCTATACGATGGCGAAAGCTACGACGAACTCCTGGAGAAACTCAAGGGTATCGAATGCTACCAGGGGCTCCGCTACCTCGTGCACATCATGCGCGACCTTGACTGGGACGAGGCCGAGGCCTATATCCAGGCCACCAAGGGGAAAAACGTTGATGAGGTTATTTGACATTCCCCTTTACAAAAACGATATATATAGTGAACACCTTTTGTTGCTCCGTGGTTGAAAAAGTGACCCGCCGGCATAGCCGGCGGTTCTTCATATACGGGCATAGCCCTAG
>CAMHOW010000085.1 GCA_946186895.1 uncultured Fibrobacter sp. | reverse complement strand
GGCGGAGGAACTTCTTGGAACCTGCCACGTTGCAGCGTTCGCCCACCTTCACAAAATCTTCGGCGTTGCAGCTGAAGGCCCCGTCGCTGGGGCGTACCTGTTCCTTGAACAGCGGTTCCAAACCGGCGAGGCGGAGCAGCGGGCTTGTGGCGTACTTGGGTGCGGGCTTGCGGCGTTCGTAATCGGCGGGCAATGCGTCAAGCATCTTGCGCATGGCGGCGATGTGTTCCGGCGTGGTTCCGCAGCAACCACCAATCATGTTCACCAGCTTGTCGTCCAGGTAAACGCCCATGAGGCGCACCATGTCTTCGGGCGTGTCGTCATAACCGCCGAACTGGTTCGGGAGACCTGCATTAGGGTGACAAGAAATGTAGCAGGGCGCAACCTTGCCCATGCGGCGCAGGTACGGCACCATTCCGTCGGCACCAAGACCGCAGTTCAGGCCGATGGAGAGCGGGTGCATGTGCATCACGCTCACGGCGAAGGCTTCCACAGTCTGGCCCGAAAGTGTTCTGCCCGAAGCGTCGCTCACCGTCATGGAAAACATTACTTCCACCGGCTTGAGGTCCGCGGCTTTTCCGGCGGCGGTTGCGTCCGCAGTGCGCTTTTCCATCACCTTGGTGAATGCACTGGCGGCGGCCTTCGCGTTCAGCGTATCAAAAATCGTTTCAATCAGGATGGCGTCGACGCCTTCTTCCACCAGCACCTGGATCTGTTCCAGGTAGGCGTCTTCCAGCTCGTCGAACGTAATGCTACGGCTTGCGGGGTCATTCACGTCTTCGCTCATGGAGAGCATCTTGCTCGTGGGGCCCACGTCGCCCAGAATGTACACCTGGCGGCCATACTTTTCCATGGCCTCTGCCGCGGCCTGCTTCGCGATTTTAACGGCGGCGCGGTTCATTTCGGCAATGCGGTGTTCCTGGTGGTATTCATGCTGGCTCACGCGCTGGCTTGAGAAAGTATTCGTCGTCAAACAGTCCACGCCCGCATCCACGTAACGGCGCTGGATATCGAGAATGATATCCGGCTTTTCGATGGAGAGCATGTCGTTGTTCGCGCCCTTGATGCCGTATGTCTGAATGACAGAACCCATGCCACCGTCCAGCAGCATCATCTTGCTTTCAAAAGCATCGCGTAGAGTCATCTTTTTATCCATGGCACGAACCGCCGTATCTTTACATTTTATGCGTTTATTTGTTTATATGCATAAATATAGAAAAAGTCGGGGCATTGCTGGGCCGACGTCTGAGGCTCCGTAGAGGGGATAAGGAACTATTTATTTCTATCTTTGCGCCCATGGAAAAGAAGCACCCCCTCTACTTTACGATTCACGGTCACTTTTACCAGCCTCCCCGCGAAAATCCCTGGACAGGCGTTATCGAGAATCAGCCCAGCGCGCGGCCATTTCATGACTGGAACGACCGTATCGCAAGCCAGTGCTACTCCCCCAACTCCGCAAGCCGCATTCTGAATTCAGAGGGGCGCATCCAGGATATCGTCAACAACTACGACTTTATGAGCTTCAACATGGGCCCCACCCTCATGGGTTGGATCCGGACCCATACCCCCGACACTTACAAGAGGATCCAGGAAGCCGACAAGCGGAGCGCCGAACGTCTGAACGGCCACGGCAACGCCATCGCCCAGGTCTATAACCACATCATCATGCCTCTCGCCAGCGAGCAGGACAAGCGGACCCAGATTCTCTGGGGCATTGAAGATTTCAAGTTCCATTTCGGACGCATGCCCGAGGCCATGTGGCTGGCCGAAACGGCCATCAACCTGCCGACAGTGGTGGAACTCATCAAGGCGGGAATCAAGTTCACCATCCTCTCCCCCACCCAGGCGGATTCCTTCCGTGAATTGGGTGCCGAAGAATGGATTGGCTGCAGCAATACCGATATCGATACCACCAGGCCCTACCGCATTTACCCGCGGGACGAAAAGGGCAATCTGGTCTGCGACGGCTACCTGGACGTGTTCTTCTACAACCCCTGGCTCAGCAGCGCCGTAGGTTTCGAGCATCTGCTCCGCGATGCGGGCGTGTTCGGCAAGCGCATCCAGGACGCCTGGGACCCGAACCGCGAAGACCCGCAGCTGGTGAGCATCGGCACCGACGGCGAAAGCTACGGACACCACGAGCCCTTCGGCGACATGTGCGCCGCCTACCTTTACAACCGATTCGCTCCGGAGAACAACATGGTGCCCGTCAACTACGGCTGGTACCTGGAAAAGTTCCCGCCCAAGCACGAGGTGCTGCTGAAGAATTTCCACGGCGAAGGTTGCGCCTGGAGCTGCGCCCACGGCGTAGGCCGCTGGTACAGGGACTGCGGATGCTCCACCGGCGGCGGCCCCGGCTGGAACCAGAAATGGCGCGGGCCGTTACGCGACGCCTTCAACCACCTGAAGGAACTGGCCGACGAAATCTTTGTGCGGGAATTCGAGAAGGTGAGCAAGGTGAATCCCTGGGACGCCCGGAACGGATACGTGCAGGCATTGGTCGCTCCCGAAGACGAGACACGCCTCTCCGCATTCCTGAAGACCATCCTGAACAATCCCGAAAACGCCGAAGAAAGCGCCAAGGCCGTGCGTCTTCTGGAAATCCAGAAGTTCTGCCTGTTCAGCTTTACCAGCTGCGGCTGGTTCTTCAACGACATTGAAGGCCTGGAACCTGTGCAGAACATGCGCTACGCTCTCAGGGCCATGGAACTGATGCAGCCGTTCCTCCCCTTCGGGCACTCCATCGAGAACCGTTTCATGAGCATCCTCGCCCGGGCCACCAGCAATGAGCACAAGTGGAACGGCGCCGAAGTATACACCCGCTACGCCAAGGACGAAGTCCCCGTGACGGTGAAGCTCATGGCCGAACGGGCCGCCATTTTCCACCTGGGACTGGAAGAGGGCTACGACCAGAAAAATGCCAAGCTCACTTCTACAAAGATCGCCTCCCGCCGCAAGCAGACCCTGGTACGGGCCACCTACGACGACAAGACCATCGGGGAATCCCGCGTTGCCACGATTCTCGTGCTGTCCGATTCCATGGGCCGAGTGAACCTGGTGGTAGCCGATGGCGAGCCCGAGGCAAACAAGCTTACCTTCGTAGAAAACCCGAACAAGAGCGCCGAAGAATTACAGCACCAGTTCCCCACCGCCTACGTGGTACAGATGCGAAACCTGATGAGCGATTCCCTGAAGCGCATCAACCAGCTGGAAACCAAGCGGAGCCTCAAGGACATTACGGAGGCCTTCTCGGACTTTGCCGTTCAGAAGGGCCTTTCCATCGACAGCCTGGCCGACCCGGACCACACCCTGCCGGACACCATCCGTACCATCCTTTCGCTGGACATCAATTCCAAGATCCACCACCTGGTGCTGGAATACCTGGATAATCCGGAGCAGGAACACTTCAAGGAAATCGAGGCCCTAGTCAAGGAAGCCAATTCCCTGAATGCCACCTTCTCCTTCGGCGGGACGGGCCGTATGATCCACAGGAAGATCGTGGACTGTCTGGACCAAGTTTTCGAGAACCTGAAGCAGCCCACCATCCTGTACATTACCAACCTGATTTCCCTGGCAGACTGGCTGCGTATTTACATCGACAAGACTTCTATCGAGAACCAGGCCTTCCCCATGTACCAGGAGTTCCTCAAGAATCCCAAGGGCAAGCTGAAAGCCTTGATTCCCGTGTTCCAGTGGCTGAATTTTGAGGTTCCGAATGTATAAGATGAGCCTGATGCCACTCTATACGGCAGAGGCCATCCAGGAAATGGTCCAGATTCTGGGCGAAAAGATCGCCCGGAACTACAAGTTCGACGCGATTGTGGGAGTGCTCACCGGCTCTTTCGTATTCGTGTCGGACCTGTGCAGGCATTTCCCCAACAAGGACATCGAAGTCTCCTTCATCAGGGCATCCAGCTACGGAAACTCCACCGAAAGTTCCGGCAAGCTGAGCGTGTCCCTGCTAGACAAACTGGATCTGAAAGGCAAGAAAGTCCTGCTCATCGACGACATCTTGGACACGGGCCGCACCTTGCAGCAACTGGTAAACCTGCTCCAGGAAAAAGGCGCCGCCGAAGTGCGCAGCTGCGTTCTGCTAGAAAAGCGGGCCCGCCGGGAAGTAGATTACAAGGCAGACTTTGTAGGCTTTTCTATCGAAGACGGATTTGTAGTTGGCTACGGGCTGGACTATGCAGAAAAATACCGCACCATGCCCGACATCTGGACCCTAGAACCCGAAACCTAGTGCGACAATATGGAAAACAACGATTTAGATGACGTCAGGCTACACGCCACCCAAACCTTGGAAGCCGTAGAGCGGAACTACAACAAGATTAGCCGCGGCAAGCGTTTCCTTATCAACATGGCACTATGCCTTGCCTTTTTCGCAGGCGGTTTTGTCACCAGCAAAGTCGTAAACGACGTGCCCAGCCAGGGAATCATCGAGAAAGTAGCCGCCCAGCCCGACCTGAAAAACAAATGCAAGGGCCGCTACGACCGCCCCATGGAATACGCCATCATGCACGAGTGCGTCTTTGCCCAGGGCACCCCCTCGGACGATGCGAAACTGGTACAGCGCATCAACTACTGCACCTGTGCTCTCCAAAGCGTACAACAAAAGAAGCCCTACCAGAAGATGTTCGAAAACAACCTAGTGGACTTCACATTCAAAATCAGGGAAGAAAACCTCTGCCAAGAAAACAAGCTGATCCCTACCCTGGAAGCGGATTCTACCGCAAAGTAGCTCAGGGTTAGAGAATCAACATCCCATCGCCATAGCTAAACAGTTTCATCTTGTTCTCGACCGCCATCTTGTAGGCTTCGAGAGTATTTTCGCGGCCATAGAACGCGGAAACCAGCAAAATGAGGCTGCTCTTCGGCCAATGGAAATTGGTGAGCAGGCCGTCCACAATCTTATAGCGGTAGCCCGGGTAGAAGAAGGCATGAGTCACTCCCTTCTGGGCCTTCACGATTCCATTTGCATCGGCAATGGTTTCCACCACGCGGGTACTGGTAGTACCTACGGTTACCACACGGCCGCCTTCGCGCTTGGCCTTGTTGATGATGTCGGCATTTTCCCTGGTCAACTCGTAATGCTCGCCGTGCATCTTGTGCTGGGTAAAATCTTCCACCGAAATATTCTGGAAGGTTCCAGGTCCCACATGCAAGGTGACTTCGGCCACATAGACGCCCTTCGCCTTCAGCGCTTCAAGCATTTCTTCGCTGAAGTGGAGGCTTGCCGTAGGGGCGGCCACGGCGCCCGAATACTTTGCAAAAATCGTCTGGTACGCCAACTTATCGTCTTCGTCATCGGGGCGGTCAATGTAAGGCGGCAGCGGCACGTGACCTTCCCTGTTCATCACCGCTTCCAGTTCCACAGGCGTCACCGCAAAACGGAGCACTCGAGCGCCATCTTCCTTGATGTCTTCCACAACCGTCTTGACGCCGGCAATATCCAGCTCACGACCAACCTTGAAAGCCTTACCCGGGCGAACCTGAGCCTCATAACGAGCGGAGCCGTCTTCGGCAGGGATCAAGGCCTGCACCAAGAGGGTTTCCACTTCGCCGCCATGCATTGTATGGCCATAAAGCCTAGCCGGAATCACCTTGGTGTTGTTTACCACCAGGCAGTCACCAGGCCTAAACAGGTTCACAATTTCGGGAGCCTTCATGATATGGCGTTCACCGCCATCTTTGGGGCAATGTAAAATACGGGTCTTGCCCTTGCCTGCCGTGCGGCTTGCAATCAGTTCCTTCGGGAATTCAAAGTTGTAATCCGAAAGTTTGTGTTCCGATTCCATCAAACTAGTCTTCCATTTCGGAAAGGGTCTTTTTCAGCAGGGCCTTCATATCCCTTTTCAGAGATTCTGGCTTCAGGATTTTCACATCCGGCAAGATTCCCATGAGCCAAGCGATACAATCCGGCGTAAGTCGGAGTTTCAAGTCCACAATATCGTTCTTGTTCTTGTCCTTGCGCACAATCGCCGGCGGGTTAAAATGGGACTTTTCAAACTGAGTCTTAAGCCAGCCGCTATTTTCGGAACGAATCATCAGCGAAATATCCTGAGGCTCAAGCCTATTGTTGATATACTTCCCGTAAGCGTACTTGTAATAGAGCTGTTCATCAAAAAAGATTCCGCTCTGGGCAAGCTTATTGGTCACCACAATGTTGGTAACATTTTCAAGCATGTACATCTTCAAGATGCCCGTTTCTGCATAGGTATCATCGGCACCGATAATATAGACCGTATCCATGCGCATGACCACTTTCACCGGAGTAATCTCAATGGTCTCGTCATCTTTTTTCAAAGTGGCATGGTGATAAGCAATTCGGATTTTGACACCACAGTGGATAGCATCCAGCACCTTGTTTACAATCAAGTCCTGAATTTTGTTGTCACTCCAAGGGCCGTAATCCATAATTAGGTCCTTGTCCGTGGTAATGGCTTCGGGCCTGAACTCATCCGGATTGGTAGTCTGCATGGCCGTAATCAGCTTATCCACCAACTTGCGGTTCTTCATATCGCTGGGAGAATTACCGGTCATGTTCTTCTTGATTTTCTCAAGTTGCTTGATAGATTCCTGATTAAAGGAAACCTGCTCGTTCACTTGAATCTTGAATGCAGTCTGTCCCAGTTTATTCTTACCCTTGCGAAGACCACAATTTTCACCTCGCAGATATTCCAGGTAGCGAAAAGCAGTGCGAGGACCACGGCCGATATGGAGAGCAATCTCTTCTACCGTCCTGTATTCCTTCAACAGGGCCTTGACATCGTTTATTTTCTCATATCCTTTTCCGGCCATATTTACCTCTTTGTTTAAACTATCCTCAACCTGTTCTCGATAGACGTGCTCAGCACACGCCTTGCCACGCAGAACATGGCTAGCTGCTTTTGGATTAGGGAATGGACCTTCCCTTCAAGCAAATACTTCTCATTTACATAATTCACGCGAATCAATGAATCTGCCAGGCGGGAATTCACAGATAGTTCGTATTCCAGCTCCCTACAAACCTTGGTATTCTCCATCTCGTCCATAGGAATAGAATCTATTTTCACTTCTAATTCCAGAACCCCCGGGAATTCCGCAATTTTGCTTTCAATCTCCTTGGGGAAAAACTCCCGGATACAGCCCAACGACACCTGCACCCGGCCCTGCTCTACCTGGACTTTGTAGTTGAAAACACGAAGCCCGGGAGTTTCCAAAAGGGACAGTATAGACTTTTCAACCTGTTCATCCGAAATGTAGGATTCCGCCCGGATCTTCATAAAGTCTACACATCCCCGAGCTCTCTGCATTCCGTTCACGCAAGCCCTAATCGCCCGTTTTACGGACAAATTCTTCACCAAGCCATCCAAGTACACGATTCCCTGGCCAACCGTTACCGAAACATGGCGAGATTCCTCTGGGAAAAACTGCATCAGCTTATTGCGGGTCATGTCCGAAAGTTTGGCATTGGGCAGATTCTGTATAGCCTGGGGCAACGTGATGAACAACAGACTATTGTCATCCATCTGCACCACCAGCTTATCTTTTTCACCATCGTTCACATAACCCACCGCCACACCGAACACATCTCGAATAGCGTGATAGACATGGTCTCCGATAAGAGTTAGGGCACTCTGAGCAGGCAGCAGTCGATATCCCTCGGGAGCCACCTCCGATTCTACGGGACACTTGGGACACTCCACCTTTTCGTCCTTGGTTCCTCCATAGGTGAGCACATAGATTTCCTTGTCCTGAGTCTGGAAACAGCTTTTGACTAAACCCGGTTTCACAGCCTTCTTAAAATAGAGCCAGTTTCCTGGCTGGATGCGGTTATGTCCATAAATTTTCGTGTAGTCCGCATGCTCCTCGCTAGTTCCAAAACGAAATTCGTTCGAAAAGCAGACAATAATGTTTTGGCACACCTCGCACGAACACAGGAGCGGAATTTTCGGTTCCATGCCACCGTGGGTGGAATAAGGTTCCCTTGCAAACAAGGCATGTTCTGTTACGCGCTGACAGCGGCAACAAAACATCTTCTGGGTCAGAAGTTTATAAGGGAACTGTTTACGCATCGATAATTCGTAATTACTTCATCAGCGGGAGGGCCACGTTGATACGGCGGAGAACTTCTTCTTTACCGATGATTTCGAACATTTCCCAGAGGCCTGGGCCTGCGGTAACGCCAGACACGGCGAGACGCGGGGCACCCACCAGTTCACCAACCTTGTGGCCGCAACGTTCAGCCAGGTCGTAGAAGCCCTTTTCGATGACTGGAGTCTTGAAGTCTTCGATGGAGGCCAGCATGTCGCGCACGAGTGTGGCCACTTCCTTGGAGCCTTCGCCAAAGTGCTTCTTGGCACCCTTTTCATCGTAAGTCGTCGGAGCCACAAAGAAATACACAGCCATGTCAGCCAGGTCCTGCACAAAGTGGGCACGAGGCTTGAGCTGCTTTACGATTTCGTCGAGGCGAGCTTCCGGTTCGTTAGAAAGATCTATACCCTTCGCGGCAAGGCCTTCCTTCATAATGCCCTTGAGGAAACCGTCGTCGCACAGGTGAATGTGCTGGCCGTTCATCCACTGTAACTTCTTTTCGTCAAAGCTGGCGGACTTGGGGTTGATGCGTTCAAGCGTAAAGCTTTCCACCATTTCCTTGATGGTCATGACTTCGCGGTCGTCACCAGGGTTCCAGCCAAGGAGTGCCAGGTAGTTCACCAGCGTTTCGGGCAGGTAGCCGAGGTCGCGGAAGTCGCCCACGGAGGCGGCACCCTTGCGCTTAGAAAGCTTACCGCCGTTCTTGTCGAGAATCACCGGCAGGTGGCACCATACGGGCGGCTGCCAGCCGAAAGCCTTGTACAGCAGTTCATGCTTGGGCGTGGAGCTGATCCATTCGTCGCCGCGGAGCACGTGGGTCGTACCCATCAGGTGATCATCGACGACGCTTGCAAAGTGGTACGTCGGGTAACCGTCGCGCTTGATGAGCACGAGGTCGTCCAGAAGCTCGTTCTGGTAACTGATGTGGCCACGGATCATGTCGTCGAATTCGGTGACGCCCGTCTCGGGCACCTTGAAGCGGATAACGGCCTTTTCGCCGGCGGCAATGCGGGCTTCGGCTTCTTCGCGGG
>CAMHOW010000084.1 GCA_946186895.1 uncultured Fibrobacter sp. | reverse complement strand
CGACGAGAAGGGCCGCAAGACCGTGATGGACCTGTTCCGCGAGCAATACGCCAAGCTGTTTCCCGGCAAGCCCGTTCCGCACATATCGCCGGTGGGCCGCCTCGATGCCGCCAGCGAAGGATTGCTCCTGTTCACCAACGACACGCAATGGGCCGACACGTTGCTGGATCCGCGAGATTCCGGCTCGGGGGCCGGAATGACGAAACATATCAAAATCTACCGCGTGCAGGTCGCGGGCAAGCCCTCCACCGCCGAACTCGAACAGATGGAAGCAGGCTTCAATGTCCCGCCCCGCGTCTTTGGCGAAAGCGAAGAGTTCATGCACGCCCAGCGCGCCGTTCTCCATAGCGAAGGCGAAAAGAACTGCTGGCTCGAAATTACATTGTCCGAAGGCAAGAACCGCGAAATCCGCCGCATGCTCGCCCACCTGGGTTACGAGGTCATGCGCCTCGTACGCATCCAGTTCGACAAGTACACTTTGAGCGACTTAAAGTCCGGCGAAATTCAAGAAATCAAGCCCTAACTTAGGCCAACAACGACAGCAGAGCCACCAAGGGAGCGTTCCAGTTAATGGCGGTCTCGTTGCTCGCAAAGGAGCAGCGCTCGTCAGTATAGGAAAGTCCAGGCTGCGGGCCCGGATAGTGCGGAAAACGATGCATATCCTGACGGTCGGCGTTGATACCTCCCACCACAAGCCCAGGAATCGGGTCTTCTACCCCATCGGAATGACAAATACGATGGTGCGGGAATTTCGGTGAACTCAGGGCGGCCCCTGTCACAAAGCAGCGGTTCACGGGATTCTTGCCGTAGATAAAGTCCAGCATACCGCGAGCGGTGTCCACGTAGCGGGAATCGGGATTCCAGAGGTTCGCCAAGAGCAGAGTCAGTCCGTGATTCGCGATTTCGCCGTTGGAGCCCCAGACGAACTTCTCCAGAGAAAGACCGTAGGCATCGGCGTTACAGCGTTCCACGATGGATTCGGCGACCCCTACCAGAGCCGCCCGGGCCTTGGCCTGCATAATGGAATCGTGATCCTGCAGGGCAAGGGCAATCCAGCCGAAGTTCTCCGTATCACGCCAGGATAGCCCCATCTGGGCAGGGCAGCGTTCCATGTCTTGCTGAAGTGACTGCAAAAGTTCAGTCTCTGAAAGCCCGGCCTGAGCTGCCCCCTCCCGGAAAAGCATGGCACGAGTCCAGAAGAACTCATCGTCGTAACGTTCGTCGCCATAGCCACCGCTACCTTCCGTATTATGCGGGTAGGTGACATCGGGATTATCCAGGGCCCAGCGGTAAGCCTTCAGGGAAGCATCCAGGCAGGCCTTGGCATAGGCCGGGTAAGCCTGCCGAAACACCCGATGGGCATGGGCCATTACCCCTGCAAAGTTCAGCGTCGACGTGGTGGACTTTCCAAGAATCTGGCGTTTCTGATTGGCATCGGACTGTGTAGGCGAAACAAAACCGTCCCAGCGTATAGGCGAAACCTTAAAGAACACGCCGCCATCATCGTCTTGCATGCGCATAAAGAAATTCAGCTCGAATCGGATTTCTTCCAGAAGGTTCATGCGGAAAGAGCCCCCATGGAAAAGCCCCCCGTCGGTACGGGTCGTAGCATGGTCCCCCGCAAGTTCGGCAGCCAGGAGCAAGGTCCCAAGGGAAACACCCCCATTCACAATGTACTTTCCATAGTCACCAGCGTCGTACCAGCCGCCGTGAGCGTTCCAGGTTCCCGAGCGGTTCATGCTGGGGTGAAATTCCAAACGGTCGTCTAAGTGTGCAGCGGGCCTTGCCCATTTTCCAGCCTTGTCAACCGGCAGTTCTACGCCCGAGCGCTGGAAATAAAAAGACTTGAGGGTCAGGGCCAGCTGACTCTCGATAATCCTATCCGAAATTTCGAAATCCAAAGATTCCGCGAGGGCGTTGCCTTTGGTGTCCATCACCGAAATCTTGTACTTTCCAGGACGTTCCACCTGTGAAAAATTACCCTGCCACAAGAATTCATCGGTGTACTTGCAGCTGCCCTTCTCTGACATCTGGCCATCGGCCACCACGGTACCGGACTCGTCCATCACCTGGAACCAGGGTTCCATACCCTTAATGGGATTTTCGGTAAGATCACAAGCCAATAAAAAGACCTTGGAGGCCCTAGGTACATAACCCGCGTGGTTGTGACGCAGAGAAAACTTCATGTACCTAATTTTAGGTTATTTCGACAGCCAATTGCCCCAAAGGCACACGGATTCCGTTTACGGGAATAAACAGGCTAAATCATGTCCCTGTTCAAAAGTTCGCCGTGATCCAGTACCAGGCGGCGGAAGGGGCTATTCAAGTAGAAATCGGGGTTATGGGTTGCCATCACCACGGTGGTTCCGCGGGCGTTAATTTCCTTGAAAATGCGGAATACGTCCTCGGCGTTGGCGGGGTCCAGGTTTCCGGTAGGTTCGTCAGCCAAGAGCAGGTAGGGGTTGTGTACCATGGCTCGTGCGATAGCCACACGCTGTTGCTCACCGCCCGAAAGAGTGTAGGGCATGGCAAAACGTTTCTGGCTAATACCCACCAGAGCCAGCGCATCAAAGACGGCGGCATTGATCTTGCTGGCGGGAGTGCCCACAATGCGAAGAGCCAGCGCCACATTGTCGAAGACATTTCGGTCGGGCAAAAGCTTGAAATCCTGAAAGATGATTCCCATCTTACGGCGAAGCGCCTGAATTTTCTTCTCGGGAGTGGTCTTGCTGTCGTAAACAGTGTCGCCGGTGAACTTCACCATGACCTGACCGCCACGTTCCTCGTCGGGCCGTTCATCCATGTAGATTAGCTTCAGCACGGTGGACTTGCCCGCGCCCGAATGCCCTGTCAAAAACACGAACTCACCCTTGTTGATACGGAACGTCACGTTGTTAAGGGCCTTCCAGTCCTTCTCGTAAGATTTCGTCACATGGGTAAAGTGAATCATGTCCGCGGCCTCTTGTATCCTAAAGCAATCGTGTTCTTCGCAGGTTGTTATTCAGTCATGCGGATGTCCACATGGACTTCTTGCCGCCACTTCTTGATGAGGGTCTTCAGTTTTTCATTTTCCAGGTGAGATGCCGCAAAGGATTCGATCTTTCCGTAATCCTCTTCAAGGGTCAGCTCACGAATCTGGCGCGAATCGTCCAGGCGGAACAAGTGGTAGGCCCCATCAATCAACACAGGCTCAGATACCTCCCCCACGTTCAGCCCAGCCACAGGCTCCACGTAGGCAGGCTCCATCTCGTTACGCTGGTACCAACCCAGCAGGCCACCCTGGAAGTTGCTGGACTTGTCCTCGCTGAACTTCTTGGCGGCAACGCTAAATTCTTCCTTGGTCTTCAGTGCCTTCTGCAGGGAATCAGCCCTCTGGATTACCGCGGCAGTATCTGCAGATGTGGGAATCGTACGAAGCAAAATGTGGGCGGAGCGCACACCGTCTTCCTTGCGGCCCAGCACACGCACAATGTGCCAGCCCAAGTCCGTCTTCACGGGGATAGCGGAATACTGACCATTCTTCAGCTGATCCAAAGCCCGCTCGAAGGCAGGGTCCAAAAGTCCACGCTTGAAATAACCCAGGTCACCGCCATTTATGGCAGAGGTATCCTGGGAGTGGTTCTTCGCAAGCAATTCAAAGTTCATGCCCAAGTTCAAGCTGTCAATCAGGGCCTCGGCCACCTTCTTCACAGAATCCACAATGGCCGTATCGGGGTGGATGGTCATCTGGATGTGGCTCAAGAGAACGCAGTTGTACTGGGGCGGAATGGAATCCTTGTAGGCCTTGTAGAAGGCGTCCACCTCTTTTTTGGTGGGGCTTATCGCACCCACATGGCGCTGGCGAACCTTCATAAGTTCGATATGGCTACGGATCTGCTTGGAAAGGCGGTCCCTGTACTGAGCCATGCTGAGCCCCAGCTGCGCGCGGATGGCCTTTTCGAGAGTGGCAAGGTCAATATTCTGACTGCCCGCCAACTGGGCCAAGTGGGCGTTCACGCGCTGGTCCACTTCGGCATCGGTCACCACGATAGAGTCGCGGTCAATGCGGGAAAGCAGCACCTTCTCCTCGATCATCTGATCCAGCACATAGTCCTTCTGCTGCTGTTCCGTCATGGCGGAACCCTCGGGGGTCTCCTGGAACTGGTAAAGGTTGTTCAGGAACTCCGAACGCATAATAGGCTTGCCATCTACCACTGCGGCAACACCCTCCATCAACACGGGAGCGGCCCACAGGGAGGCGGCAAACAGGCAGATAAAATACACAAGATTCTTGACTTTCGTCATCACTTATCCTTCTTGGAAAAAACGTCCGTCTGGGAGAAAATCGGACGGGACATTTTCCATTCTTTTTTCAAACGTTCACGTACGGCCTTGCGGTGCTCGAGCCACGCCTGGGTCGCCACCGTCTCCGCCACCTCGTCGTAGGGCAGAATATCGGCGGAATCCAGCTTCTGGGTCACCACCACCATCTTCAGCGCCCCCGAACACACCTTCATGGGCGAAAGCTTGCCTACCGTCACCTCGCGGATATCGGCTATCATGCAAGAATCCGGAGTCTCGGCCAGGGAGTCAAAAGGCTCAATCTTCTTGACCAGGTAATGCTCCGCAGGCAGGGAATCATATTCCAGAGCCTTGTGGCCCTTGTAATAGGTATCGGCCGAGGTCCAGTCCTTAAAGAACAGCTGGGCTCCCGAAATCCGGGTCGTGCCCCGCAGGTACTGCTCCTTGTGAGCATTGTAGTAGTCGATACGTTCAGCATCGCTTACTACCATGGTGTCCTCGAAGCCCTGCAAAAAGCGGTCCACAACCATTTTTCGCATCGTCTGTTCGATCTGCATCGAAAGTACGGGGTCCTTGTCGATACCCTTCAGCTGGGCCTCCTGGAACATGGTCTCTTCGTCAATCCAGCGTTCCAGGAAAGCGAGGCGTTCCCTGTCCGTCCAGGATTCCCACTCCGGGGCCTGCTTCACGATGTCCGAAAGGTAGAGTCTCGAGTCCCCCACGGAAACCACCACGGGGTCATTCTTTTCGCGCATCAAATCACATGCCGCTACGGTGAGCAGCACCAGGGCGCAAAAAATGCGTAACAAGGCTTTCATCGCCCCCAAATGTAAAAAAAATGCGGTTAGACAAACCACACTACGGACAAAACATCCCTAACCGCAGCGGGTTTTCTTGGTGTCGGTGCCAATGTAGTCGGGATAGTCGTTGTCGAAGCAGGCGGCGCAGTAGTTCTCGCCCTCGCCGGTACATTCCTTCATGCCTTCGACGCTCAGGTAGCCTAAGCTTTCGACGCCCAGCATCTTGGCGATTTCGTCGGGAGTCATGGAACTTGCGGCCAGTTCGCCCTGGCTGGGGAAATCCATGCCAAAGAAGCAGGGGTGTGCCACCGGAGGCGATGCGATGCGGATATGAACCTCGAGAGCGCCCGCGTCACGGAGCATGCGAGAGAGAATCTTCAGCGTAGTGCCACGGACAATGGAGTCTTCTACCACGCAGACCCGCTTGTTCTTGAGCACACCCTCAATGGGGTTGAACTTGAGCTTGACCTTCTGTTCGCGCACGTTCTGCGTGGGGTCAATAAAGGTGCGGCCTACATAGTGGTTACGGAGAAGCCCAATCTCAAAGCGGATGCCGCTGGCCTGGGCATAGCCAAGAGCCGCGGTAGTGGCGCTATCGGGCACAGAAATCACGATGTCTGCGTCTACAGGGCATTCCTTCGCCAGCTGCTTGCCCATCTTGCGGCGGATCTTGTCGCAGCTCTGTTCGAAGATCTTGGAATCGGGACGGCTGAAGTAGATGTACTCAAAGATGCAATGCGCGAGACGGTCCTTGTGAGTAAAGCGCTCAGAGTGGAGGCCGTTCTGGGTGATGGTCAAGAACTCGCCAGGCTGGATGTCGCGAACGTAGTTCGCACCCAAAAGGTCAAAGGCACAAGTCTCAGAGGCTACGCACCAGGCCTTGCCCATACGAGCGATAGAAAGGGGACGGAAACCGAAGCCGTCGCGGGCCACGTACATGGTGTCCTTGCTGATGAACACGAGGCAGAAGCTGCCCGTAAATTTCGCGATGGCCTTCTTGATGGCCTCGCCCAGGTCGTCGGCCTCGGTACGGGCGATTTCGTGAAGTAAAATTTCGGAGTCGGAGGTGGTCTGGAAAATGTGGCCCTCGTCTTCCATCTCGGCCCGGAGTTCGTTAGCGTTGGTGATGTTACCGTTGTGGGCTACCGCAAGCTGGCCCCACTTGCAACTCACCAAGATAGGCTGGGCATTGGCTAGAGTGGACGCCCCCGTAGTGCTGTAACGGACATGGCCGATACCTGCAAAGCCCTGAAGTTCGTCAATATTGTGTTCTCTAAGGAGTGTCGATACAAGCCCCATGGACTTGCGGACACGAACCTTGTCTCCGTCGGTCACAGCAAAGCCAGCGCTTTCCTGACCGCGGTGCTGCAGGGCATAAAGCCCCATGGCCACATTGCGGACGACATTTTCACCATTGTAAATGCCGATAACACCGCATTCTTCATGTAATTCTTCGAGCATAACGCCTCTTCGGAATGATTGTCTCCCCTACCTCAAAGGTCGTAGCTCACCCATTCGGGTGCAAGCAGGGAAACGGACGCCTCGGGCTAGCAAAAAATATGCCATTTTTTACGTTTTTGGGCTAAAAACGGGGATTATGGGGAAACCTGCGACATGGGCGCATTGCCCAGCCAAACCATATTTTACAATTTTTGTAAATCGAATGGCTAAAAATACAGAAAATGTAAAAGAATTGGCGTTTTTAGACGAATTTCGCAAAAAAAATTCTCTTTTCACCTCTTACCAGAGCTTTTTCAAATTGCTAGTTTTTGGTTCCGATGTATAAATCGGATTCCATCTTGGCCCATATGAGAACCGCCGTTGCCAACTTCACGCAACGGGGCCAGGCGACTCTCCCCGGACATCTGATTTTCATTTCTGTCTTTAGAATTTTTAATCGTTTGGCAAAAGCTTCTGGCTTTTGCCTTTATTTTTATCCGGATTTTCATTACACAGCGAGCAATATATGACCGATAAATTCAACTGGAAAGCGAAACGCGAGAAGAAGGCGTTTTTGGCATTGGCGAATGGAACCGTCTTTAGGGGATATGCCTTCGGGCAGGCAACCGATACCGTCGGCGAAGCGGTGTTCAACACCGGCATGGCGGGCTACAAGCAGATTTTGACGGACCCCTCCTACGCGGGCCAGTTCGTGGTGTTCACCACGGCCGAAGTGGGAGCCTATGCGGCAAACCTCGAAAAGTCCGAATCCCGCGACGTATTCCTGAATGGAATCGTCGTGAACTCGCTAGACGACGTGAGCAAGGAAATTGGCGAAGAGAGCTTGAACGTCTACATGCTCGCCCACAAAAAGCCGGGCATTGCGGGTGTCGATACCCGCGCCCTCACAATACACCTGCGTGACCACGGCGCACAAAAGGCCTATCTGCACGTAGACGGCACCGAAATGAGCGAAGCCGACGCGATTAAACGCGCCCAGGAATGGGAAGGCCTCGACGGCCAGGATTACGCAAGCAAGGTCAGCGACCCGAAGGGTTACGAGTTCAGCACCGAAGGCGACCTGAACGTTGTCGCTCTCGATTTCGGTATCAAGACGAACATCCTGAGGAATCTCGCCGCGCAGAACATGAAGGTGACGGTCCTCCCGATCAACGCCAACTACGAACAAATTATGGCGAAGAATCCGGATGGTGTATTCCTCTCGAACGGCCCTGCCGACCCGAACAGCCTCCCGCAAGTGGCGGCAGTCGTGAAGCAGCTTTTGGGCAAGGTCCCGCTGATGGGAATCTGCCTCGGTAACCAGCTGCTCGGTCTCGCGCTCGGCGCGAAGGTTTCCAAACTCAAGTTCGGCCATCATGGTTGCAACCACCCGGTTAAAAACCTGAAGACCGGCGCCGTGGAAATCACGAGCCAAAACCACAACTATGCCATCGAAGAATCCAGCCTCCCCGCGAATGTGGAAGTCAGCCATATCAACCTGAACGACAACACGGTTGAAGGCATCCGCCACAAGGAACTCCCCGCGTTCAGCGTGCAGTACCACCCGGAATCTGCTCCGGGCCCCAACGATTCCTACTACCTGTTCGGTGAATTCAGGCAGATGATTCTCGATTTCAAGTCTGGCAAGGCCGGGGAGGCATAAATGGCTAAGGCAACCACAAAGAAACAGACCAAGTACATCTTCATCACCGGCGGCGTGGTCAGCTCGCTGGGTAAGGGCATCACCTCGGCCTCGCTGGCACTGCTCCTTAAGAGCCGCGGCTACAACGTGTTCATGCAGAAGCTAGACCCGTACCTAAACGTAGACCCGGGCACCATGAGCCCCTACCAGCACGGCGAAGTTTTTGTGACCGACGACGGCTACGAAACCGACCTTGACTTGGGCCACTACGAACGCTTCGCGGGCGTGCAGTGCTCCAAGGCATCGAGCTACACTTCCGGCCGCATCTACTCTTCCGTGCTCGCCAAGGAACGCGCAGGTCACTACCTGGGTGGCACCGTGCAGGTCATTCCGCACATCACCAACGAAATCAAGGACGCCTTCCGCTCGGCAGCCGAAAGCGGTGCCGACATCGTGCTCTGCGAAATCGGCGGTGTGGCAGGCGATATCGAATCCCTCCCCTTCCTTGAAGCTGCAAGGCAATTCCGTTTTGAAGTCGGCGTAGAAAACACCTGCTTCATCCACCTAGTGCTTGTGCCTTACCTGAAGGCCGCTGGCGAACTCAAGACCAAGCCCTCCCAGCACTCCGTGGCAGAACTCCGCAACATCGGTATCTTCCCGGACATTCTGGTGTGCCGCACCGAAATGACAATTCCGCAGGATCACCTGGACAAATTGGCGCTCTTCTGCAACGTGAAGCCCGAATGCGTGATTGAGGAAAAAGACGTGACGGATTCCGTCTACGCGGTGCCCCGCGAACTTTCCAAGCAGGAACTGGACCTCCGCGTGCTTGAACAGCTCCGCCTGAGTGTCCACCCGATCGTTCACTCCGAATGGGACAAGCTCGTCAAGAAGGCTACCCAACCCAAGTACGAATGCACCATCGCGCTTGTGGGCAAGTACATCGCCATCCGCGACG
>CAMHOW010000083.1 GCA_946186895.1 uncultured Fibrobacter sp. | reverse complement strand
AAACCTTCGATCCGGCCCTGAGTGTGGCCTATACCTACTCGGTGAGTTTTATAGGTGGAAGTTTCGGCACCTTTGCCCAACAGAGCTACCTAGCCCACCTAGCCTACGAATTTTCACCGGAGCTTCACTTGTATGCCGATTTGGGTCTATGGATGCCACTGTACTCTAACCCGCGTTTCGGCGGCAAAATTGCCAAGGAAGACGTACGGCAGGGCAATGTTCAGTTCGTGCTCCCCGACGTGGAGCTAGAATACAAACCCACAAGCAACACCACGCTGCACTTAATGTTCATAAACGAAAGCGACGCCGTCAAGGCTTATGGACCTTGGAGGCCTTACCGCTACGGCCGTTGCCGTGTCTGGACCGACCCGTATTATTGCAGATAAGAAGGATCCAATTTTTCTAATTCTTCTTGTATGTGCTTTACAAGATTCTTCTTCAGCTCTAGACTCAATTTAACAAATTCTTTTCCCTGAATAATTTTATCAAATTTCTTCTCAAGCTTGTCGAAGATCATTTTTTTAGAGTCTTCGGGCTCTGTTTTGGGTTTTGTTATTTCTATAGTAACACACTTGAATTTCCCTTGAGAAAACTCATCTAGAAGTATTTTCTCATCCACGGACTTAAGGTCTTTTTTATCCCGTTTTTTATACCGTTTTTCCCAATTAGGTTCACCATTAAGACTGTCTTTTTCCCTTATATCATCATAATCTTCTTTTTTATAATATTTAGGAATATCAAGCACAAGCTGCTTCGTTCCTTTCCCTAAAAACCATACCTCATCGGGATTAGACCTTTCTATCAAAGTTTGCAAAAATTTATCTGGAACATCACGTAGACAATGTTCATATCTCACTAGTACATCTTCTTTATTTATTCCATGCTCATACTTTTTCGCATCACTAGGATATCTGGAGTACGATGTAAGGATAACATCATCTACATCGCAGTCAACTTCTAGAAATCTTTCTTCTAAAATTTTCTGAAGTTTTTTATTTTTATAGCGCATATTTTCCCAGGCTCCACGGATGTTGTCGTCTTTCGTACAGAGCTCATCATAGGAAATGTTTTCGGGTCTTGGCCACATGTCTTTTTTGCAAGCATATTTTCGAACGAAGTCTATAACCACTAGAATCTTTTTCTTAGCATTTTCATATTTTTTGCCAATCATAGGGAACATATACGGAACCATTCCGTCAACCCCTTTTAGGGAATCCTGTACTTTCTCTACAAATGTCTTTTCCGCATTCATAGCAAGCCTCACAAATCAACTCGGTATCTTTGGCTAAAATAACAAAATTGTCGATGTAGCGACCGCTACATCGACTTAAATCTAATATATTCATATATCTTCCAGCGAGTTTTAAGCTCGCGTCATTAAATTAAACCTGCGCTAAGCAGTAATTTCTAGTCATAGCAATCGTGGCCCATAAAGCAGCCATCATCATTACAAGGATCATCGTCATCATCATAGAGGTTCATCGCCTCCATCCAGTCACTAGGATTGTCAAAGTCGAATCCCTGAGCTTCGGCGCTCCAGTCATCTTCCTCTTCTTCCGGATCATCCCAGATATCATTTTTATTCATTTTTTACCTCATCGGAATTGTTCCGTCAACATTGACGGAGACATTTGCAAATATATACTCTCAAAACTCCCCCGAAAAGCCCCCAAAAGAACTTTTCTTATCTCTAGTTAATTTAACTAGAGATAAAATTTTTGTTAAGCCTCTCTTGACGGCGCTCTGAAATAATTATACCTTCTATATGCGTTTATCGGACAAGCGAGCCTCACGCTTTACTTGATTGGTGAGACCTCTTTCCTGCAGATTTCCGCAGCAGCGAAAGGGATATAGATGCGGCAGTGACAAGCCCAAAACTTGGACACTGATAATTTACTTATATAAATTATAATGCCAGCCCACAAGGCTCGGCAAATTGTGTAACAAATTAGATTGAAAAAGATAAACGCCTTCGCTGCCCCTCCCCAGGGCTCCAGCGAAGTTTTTTTCATCATTACACAACCGTCGCTCCGCGTCAAAGGCACCACACTATGCGTTTTACACTCGCAATACCGACTTCTCTCTACGAAGCGGTCTATATCCCCAACAATGTCAAAAATTTCACTCAACTTAAAACCATTCTCCAAAACAGAGGGTCCTATAGCGACTGCCTTCACCTTTTGAAGTACGCCTATACCCGATCTGTCTTCGAGAAGCTGATTCGCTTCACTCCTCAGGGCGACCTAATTTTCCCGCTTTTCAATAAGGGGGCATCTGCTTTTGTCAAGTGCACCCCTCACCAAGGCTGTTGTGACAGGCCTAATCAAAGATTCAAACTGAGTTCTTTTTTCCTTGAAAAAAAGGGGAGCCTGAAAAAGACCGCCAGGCCTCAAATCGTTGAGCAATTTTTAGGCTTGAACTCGCTAGAATTGGAACTGGGTTCTTTCCACACGCTTTGCGAGCGGAACCGCACCCCTATTTATGGGGAAAATTACCAAGAACGGCTTAAGGTACTCAGCGAAAGCGTACATCGAAGCATCAGGTACGCCCAGGAGCAACCCTCGATAATACAGGTAGATTACTACGATGGCCATCAGCAACTGGAAATTCCCTATCTTGATGCCAAAAGCCGAATACAGAGCAATCTATTTCTTGTTATTCGCCATGAAAACGGAAAGTGGGTCATGCCGACAGTCCTTCCTCGCAAATACTTAGAGTCCAACAAAAAACTGAGACTAAACTGAATATTCCTTAAAAAGGAGGCGCTTGGACATGGATGAAGACATCTTTGAAAAAATACAAGAAAACATAGATTTCTTGGAAAATCTACATGGCGCAGATTTAAACAACATGTGCTTTAATATCGCAGAAGAAGATGATGATGACCTAGAAAGGAGGTTTCACCCCAAAACGTACCGGTGGACTAAGAAAAATTCCCTTGATTAAGGAACCAAATAGCGGGAGCCTTAAAATACCATATAAAGCGCAAGATAAGACATATTCACCTCCCTAATTTTTTCTAAATTTCCGCCAAAGAATGATCCTTCCTTTTTATAAAGCACGCTCGTTTGCATCGGCCGCCATAATGGTGGCTTCACTGTTGTTTGTGGCAACGACATTTTTAGGGTGCGAAGAGGAACAGAAGAAGGCCCCAGTTGAAAAAGTGGTACGTCATTACAAGGGCGACATTGAGGTATTGAACAGCTGCGGTATGCAAGGGGCCGCTGCCAAGATGCGTGCCTACCTGCGGGAAAATGGTTTTGACGTAGTAAGCTACCGTAACGACCGCCTGCAGAATTACGACGAGACCATCCTGGTGCTCCGCAACCCGGAATGGGAAGGCGCCAAGGCACTTGCCAAAGCACTGAAGACAGAGAACGTAATGACCATCATGAGCAAGCGTGCCGTGGTGGACGCCTCTATTTACATCGGAAAAGACTTTGAACAAATCATAGAACCCGAACAGGGAGAAAAAGATGACAACTAAGACGAAAGACCTGCCAGAGTCCGTAAAGATCGGCGCAAGCATTTTGTTTGAACTGCGTGCCCAGAATGTTCAGCTAATGGACCTCCGGGGCATCAAGGACGTGACGGACTTTTTCCTCGTGGCCACTTGCGAGAGCGAAGCCCAGATGCAGGCCATTCTGAACGAACTGCGCAAGGAATTCAAGGCAAACAAGCTCCCCTCCGTTGGAGTAGAATACAAAGAAGGCGTTCGTTGGGCCGTGTTTGACGCGGGTCTTGACCTGATGGTTCACCTGTTCGAAGAAGAAAAGCGTAACGAGATCGCTCTGGACCGTCTGTATGCCGACGGCCAGATTGAAACTCTCGACGAAAACGACTTTGTAAAGAAGACCTCCAAGAAGAAGAGCAGTGAAGATGAACTCGTTTGAGCAAGAAATCGCAGAGGCGCTCGCCGCCACCGGTTCCTTCGAGAAGGAAGCCGCATTGAAGCTTATCTCCGTGCCGCCTGATACGACGCACGGCAACTTCACCATCCCGTGTTTCTCGCTCGCGAAGGTGATGCGCAAGGCCCCGAAGATGATTGCGGAAGACCTCGCCGCACAGGTGAAACTTCCCGCAGGCCTCTCTAAGGTTGAAGCCGTGAACGGCTACCTGAACTTCTTCATCGACCGCGGCTTCCTTGCGAAGTCGACTCTTGAAGAAATTGCTGCAAAGGGTCTCGAATATGGCCACGCCGCCCCGAATGGCAAGGTTGTGTGCATCGACTTCAGCTCCCCGAACATCGGCAAGGAACTCGCTTTCCACCACCTGCGATCCACGATGATCGGAAACTCGCTTTCCCGCATCTACAAGGCCGCCGGCTACAAGGTGGAACGAATCAACCACTTGGGCGACTGGGGTACCGCTTTCGGCAAGCTCATCGTGATGTACCTGCGCGAAAAGCGCCCGACAGACGACGCCACGCTCGATAGCCTGACCGTGAAGGAACTCAACATCCTTTACGCCGCCTTCTCCAAGGCCAGCAAGGAAGAGCCGGGTCTCGAAGATGAAGCTCGCGCCGCATTCACCAAGCTCGAACAGGGCGACGAATTCTACCGCAAGCTCTGGACCGCCTTCCGCGCCGCAACGCTCAAGGAACTCATGCGCATCTACGACATGATGGGCGTGGGCTTTGACCACTACACCGGCGAATCCTTCTTCGAAGACAAGATTCCGGCCATTCTCGACGAGCTTCGCGAAAAGAACCTGATGGTCAAGAGCCAGGATCTAGACGTGGTGATGCTCGATGAATTCGACCTGAATCCCTGCCTGATCCGCAAAAGCGACGGTTCTACCCTGTACGCCACCCGCGACCTAGCTGCCGCCTGCTACCGCAAGAAGGAATACAACTTCGACAAGTGCCTCTATGTGGTGGACCTGGGACAGGCTCTCCACTTCAAGCAGGTGTTCCATGTCTTGAAAAAGATGGGCCGGGAATGGTACAAGGACATGTACCATATTCCGTTCGGCGTGATCCTCCAGATGGTGGACGGCAAGTGGGAAAAGGGCAAGACCCGTACAGGTACCGCAAGCCTGCTGCGCGATGTGATTGAAGCCGCCCAGAAGAAAATTCTCGAATTCATCGACCAAAAGAATCCGGGCCTGGAAAACAAGGAACTCATCGCCCGCCAGATCGGTATCAGCGCCCTCACCTTCAACGACCTGAAGAACAGTCGCCTGAAGGATGTGCGTTTCGATTGGGATGCCGTCATGAGTTTTGAAGGCGATACCGGTCCGTATGTTCAGAACGCCCACGTGCGCCTTTGCAGCATCATGCGCAAGGCCGGCTACACCGTAAATGTTGCCGATGTGGATATGGCCGAACTCACCGACGATGCCGCCTACAGCCTCATCAATCTGCTCGCCAAGAAGGGCGGCAAGATTCTGGATGCTGTCGCTGCCGACGAACCCAGCGTTCTCGCCCAGTACGCCTTGGAAATCGCAGAAGCAGCCCACAAGTTCATCCACGAAGACCGCGTGCTTGGTTCTGCCGAAGAAAAATCTCGCCTGTTCCTGGTACAGGCCACGCAGATTGTGCTCGAAAACGTGCTAGACCTGTTGGGCCTCTTCCCCATTAGGCAGATGTAAGTTAAACGAGGAAATGCCCGCCACGGCGGGTTATAGACAAAAGTAAAAAAGAGGGCCTTGGCCCTCTTTTTTTTGATACTAAACTGAGATTTCCTTGAGGTAGCGGCTCAAGGCATCTTGCCAGGTGGGGAGCGGCTTGAAACCCGCTTCCACCAGTTTGGATTTATCCAAACGGCTGTTGAAGGGGCGAGCCGCCTTGCTTAAGCCATATTCCGCCGTGGTCACAGGATTCACCTGAGTAGTAAGCCCCGCCTGGCGGTAGATTTCCTTGGTAAAGTCGAACCAGCTGATAAATCCACCCTCATTGGTAGCGTGGTAGTAGCCGTACTTTTCAGTCTCAATCATGTCTACTAGGAGCCTAGACAAATCATAAGTGTAAGTGGGCGTTCCAATCTGGTCATTCACCACCCGAACACTATCGTGAGTCTTGCCCACATTCAGCATGGTCTTGATAAAGTTCTTGCCGTTGAGCCCGAACACCCAGGCGATGCGAACAATAAAGTATTTTTCCAGAAGGCCGCTAACAGCCAACTCCCCTTCTAGCTTGGACTGTCCGTAGACATTCAGGGGCTTGTAGTCCTTGCAGTCGGGCTTCCAGGGTTCTGTGCCCTGGCCGTCAAAGACGTAGTCCGTGCTGATGTAGACCATTTTGGCATTGATTTTCTTACAGACCTTGGCGATGTTCTCTGTACCACGGGCGTTGATGGCAAATACCTTTTCACGCTTATCCTCGTCTTCGGCCAAATCCACGGCCGTCCAGGCGGCACA
The DNA here is from genome assembly GCA_946186895.1 of uncultured Fibrobacter sp. Classification (GTDB taxonomy): domain Bacteria; phylum Fibrobacterota; class Fibrobacteria; order Fibrobacterales; family Fibrobacteraceae; genus Fibrobacter. The sequence continues at coordinate 2,951 of CAMHOW010000083.1, read as the reverse complement.
ATGCACAATGACATCGGGCTTTACACGGTTCAAAACATCTTCTACCGCGGTGGCATTGGTAATATCCAACGGTTCGTAGGGCATTTTCGTTACAGGGGAACCATCCTGTACGCCAGCGTATGCTGGGGCAATATCGCTACCGACACCCTCGTAGCCTCGCTTTGCAAGTTCATTCATCACGTCATGGCCAAGCTGGCCTGCAACACCTGTTACAAATACTTTCATAATATCCTCGACCTCCAAAATTAAAAAATTTGGGCTACCTTTCCGTAATATTTTTTTTTCAAGGCTTTTTTTGACCTCCATCTCCGTCTTATACAACGTAGGATACTCAAAAACCAAAAGGAGGTCTCATGAATCCTATCAAAAAACTATCCCTGTGGGCCACAGCCCTCACCCTTTCTACCCTCATGATTTCTGCCTGTAGCAAGGAATCCGGGGATAAATCCATAGTAGACACCGAAGGTGTTTCCGCCAAGGTCATGCTGGAGCTGCGCTATACCAATGTTCCGCTTATGGACAGCCTGGTTATCGACTGCATGGGAGCAGATACCATACACCTAGTAAAAACACCCGATGAGCATAGTCTTGAACTGGACCTGTTCCCCTATGAGCATTGGAAATTCCAGGCCAAATTATACGCCAACGGGAGCCTGATGCAAATAGGAGATGTAGAAGCGGCACTAGAGGCGGGTCAAACCACAGAAATCAACCTTAAAATGCGTCCTCTGGCAGGGTTCATCTACCTAAGGATCCCCCTGGGCTTCGGAAACCCCACCAACATCGCCTATGGACAAATGGAGTTGCAATCCGAGGATTCCCTATTCACATATCTAATGCAGATGGAAGACAGCGAAGGTGTTTTCCGCACGGACCTGCTCCCTCTGGAAACTTCTTATAGGCTCAAAATTACTTTGTACGACAACCTAGACAACAACATCTACCAGGTAGAGGACACCCTTTTTCTAAGCCCAGACAAACCCGTCCCTTCTCTGGAACTAAAATCCCTGAGGGGCAAAGCAAAGATTTCCATTGAGAGTGCCGAAAACGCCAACCTGGAAATCGAGCTGAACCTGCCGGCAACAAAGCGTACACCACAGATGAACGACCTGGTAATTACGGAATTTCTGAGTGCACCCCTAAAGACTGACTCCAGCCAGTACGAGTTTATCGAAATCTACAACGGAAGCATTGATACAATCTCATTAGAAGGCTGCACCATCGGAACAGGCTCCACAGGCAACAAGGCCTGGGATATCCTTGTTAGAGAAATCGCTCCCGGAGAAGCTTTGGTATTCGGGGACACGTCGGCGAATACGCCCAGTGCCTTCAGGAACACCGCAAACTGGGGCGACCTGACCAACACCAAGAGTTCCATTGTCCTGCAATGTAACGGCACCATCCTTGATTCCCTATTCTACTCCAACGCACAGGATTCCGCCACCGTGATACCGAACTACAATAACCCGAGCAAGAATCCCCAAAGCTCACAGCTAGATGTACGTCATTGGCAAACACGAAATCTGGGCGAATCCTGGTGCCTAGACGCCCCTACCCCAGGTGACCTAAAGTACTGTCCGTAACAAAGTCGGCGTTCTTAAAACAAAAAATCCGAGGGGCGAGCCCTTCGGATTTTTCATAGTTTCTTTTATAGCACTAGCCGTGGAGTTGAGCCACCGGCTTATCCATATCGAAAAGTCTGCGCAAAAGTTCCGTCTTGGCCGGATCACGTTCATCGGGCAGGGTCAAGGGTCCCATGGAGATGGCCACAAGGATAGAACCAGGATAGTTGTTCACGCGCTTGATGAACTCGCTTTCGGAAACACCTTCGGAATAGAAGTCCACTACGAAGGTATCCCAGTCTTCACTATCCAGTTGTTCCAAGGCTTCCGCTTCAGTCTTCACCGTCTTGATAGATGCACCCACAAGCAGGTCCGTAAGGACTTCGAGGCAGGCCTCACGACGGGCATCGTCTTCTTCCCAAATGAGAATCTGGCGTTGACTGTAGTCACGGACTACAGGAGCACTTTCTTCAAAGTCTTCCGATTCAAGAAGGTTCTTGTCGAACTCTTCCAAATCGTCATCGTCATTAAACTTGTCAAATTCTTTATCCATAATAGCGTAATATAGTAAAAACTACTCCAGAGCCTCGCGGATTTGCTGTATAAAGCTCATCTCTTCGGGAGAAACATTGTTATCGTTACCATTTTCAGCAGAGGCACCGGCCACTTTCAGCATAGATTCCAGTACCAGGCTCTTGAATTCACCCGGCTCGTTCTTCAAAGCCTCGACGCAAGCGGCGGCACGATCCTTTGCCGATGAAAAGCTTGCATAGGTGGTATTGAAATCGTCCCAAGACACATCCGGCGTCAGTTCATCGTGAATCTTGTCAAGCGTATCGCTTTCTGCCTCGGTAGCAGATTCAGAACCCGGAAGCAGTTTGTCCGTTTCGTTTTCATGATACAGACAAGCCACCTGCCAAGAGAGAATCAACAGTGCCAAATTCGGATTCATCATAAACCTCATGCGTATAAGGCAAAGATAGAAAAATGGCCCGCCTAATGCGAACCATTTTCTTAATTTCAATAGAAGATCCCCGGTCAAGCCGGGGATGACAAGCCATTACTTGTACAACGGGTGCTTCTTGCAGAGAGCCACGATTTCTTCGCGGATCTTGGCGAGAGCAGCTTCGTCGTCCTTAGCCTTGATAGCGCGGTCGATGATGCGGGTCACTTCGCGGGTATCTTCTTCGTCAAAGCCACGGGTCGTGATAGCGGCAGTACCGAGACGCACACCGGACGGATCCATCGGCTTGCGCGGATCGAACGGGATGGTAGAACGGCTGCAGGAGATGCCGACCTTTTCCATGGCCACTTCGGCTTCCTTACCGGAAACGCCCTTGGAGGTCATGTCCACCACGATGAGGTGGTTGTCGGTACCGCCACTAATAA